>UQWQ01000007.1 GCA_900544755.1 uncultured Collinsella sp.
GTGCAAGATTTGGCGCGAGCTTGTCATTGCCGGCAAAAGCGACGAGGACAAAGTCGATCTTGTCGAAGCGCCGCAGCCCAACGAGAAAGAGGGCGCACCGACAAAAGCTACCTCGGGCGTGCTCAACTTCTTTATGAGCAAGACCGTCTACTCCACTGCCAATCCCATGCGAATCGCCTTTATCCACGAGTTTCCCTGTGCCACGTCGAGCTGGGACAGCCTACACGACCAGGGCCGCCGGTATCTTGATGAGCACTTTGGCGGTATCGTGCGCACCGAGGCGTTCGAGGACTGCCACGATCCGGACGTGTTCTACGCCGCCGTGGAAACGGCTGTCAAACATGGAGACAACGTCATCTTCTCGACCTCGCACCGCCTGATGGAATACACACTCAGGGCAGCCGTTGAGTATCCCCAGGTGCGGTTCCTTAACTGCTCAATCGGCCTTCCCCACCAAAGCGTCCGCTCGTACTTTGGAAAGATGTACGAGGCCAAGTTCCTACTGGGCGCCCTTGCCGCCAGCATGGCCGACAACCACCGTATTGGCTACCATGCGTCGGTCTTCGCCTCGGGCGCGCTGAGCGAAATCAACGCCTTCGCTATCGGTGCCTCGCTGCTCGACCCTCGTGCGCAGATTATCCTCACTTGGGGAGATGTTCCCGCCGGCGGTCTTGCCGAAGCCATGTGTCGCGAGGGCGTGAGCGTCATGACCGGCGCCGATATGTCCAAGTCTCTCGAGGACCCCACCGCCTACGGGCTTCACCGTCTGGTAAACGGCAAGGAAGTTACCGGTATTGCTATGCCGGTATGGAACTGGGGCCGTTACTACGAACTCATCGTACGCAGCCTACTGCACGGCACATGGGACGAGACCGCCGATGACCAGCAGGTGCGCGCCGTCAACTACTGGTACGGTATGAGCTCCGGCGTCATCGATATTCGCTACGCTCCGGGCCTACCCTATCAGACGCGTAAACTTGTGCAGCTGCTTCGCAACGGCATTGTCGAGGGCTCCATCAACCCATTTGGCGGCGAGCTCCACAGCCAGGACGGCGTGGTTCAGATTGAGGGCTTCCCTCCCCTGCCGAGTACGCAGATTGTCGAGATGAACTGGCTGGCTGACAACGTTATAGGCTCGATTCCGCAGCTCGATAACGAGCCGGAGGTCCGTGCCCTATGAATATCCTAGCCATTGCCGATGTAGAGGAGCGCTGCCTGTGGGAATGTTTTCGCAAGGAGCGCTTTGAGGACGTTGACCTGATTCTATCCGCAGGCGACCTGGATCCGGACTATCTTGAGTTTTTGGTCACTGTCATCAACAAACCGCTTGTGTACGTTCGTGGCAACCACGACGACCGCTACGCGCGCCATGCACCGGGCGGGTGCATTTGTGTTGAGGACAGCGTATATGTGTACCGAGGTATTCGCATTGCGGGTCTGGGCGGTTCCATGCGCTACCGCGACGGCGCGAACATGTATACCGAGCGCGAGATGGCAAAACGCATGCGCAAGCTATCGCGAAAAATCGCACTGGTAGACGGATGCGATATTCTACTTACCCATGCACCCGTCGCAGGCATGGGCGACCTGGACGACCTGCCGCATCGAGGATTCGAGTGCTTTAATGCGGCTCTTGAGTCTTGGGGTCCCGACTATATGATTCACGGGCATGTGCACCAAAGCTACGGCCCCAACTTTCAACGCGAGCGCCAACACCCATGCGGAACGAAGATTGTCAACGCCTGCGGCTATACCAAGATCGAAATTGACGAGGCGCGCTACCCCACGCGCGGTTGGAAGGCCGCTTGGCTCAACTCGCAAACCATGCGCCGCGAGCTCAAACGCCACGAAGCAATCGAGTCTTCAACCGCCAGAACCCCCTGGTAACTGCCAACAACCACCACGAAGGGGATAGGCACCTTTATGGTGGTTTTGCTGACTCGTCCGACCTGTCCATCACGGTGCTTGTGTAATTAACGAGAACACTCATTGTTTTGTAAGGACGGCGCTCACGTGCCGTCTTTTTTTGTCAACTTATGCAGTCTCGACCGTGTTGTATGTAGAGGGACCTCGCGAGACGCCTTCCCTATATCCACCACGACCAATTGGAGGTGACACTATGCCTGCACGCCGTAACCGCAATAGCACGCTCCGATGCGATGCCGATCAGATCGAGCGGGAAGCAAAGCGCTTGGTCGACACGTATTCCGACCTCATCCTTCGATTGTGCTATTCGGCCCTTGGATCCGCTGACGACGCTCAAGACATCTGCCAGGACACGCTGATCAAGATTCTCCAACGCACTCAACCGTTCGACTCGCTCGAACACGAACGTGCTTGGGTGATCCGAGTCGCACTGAACGCATGTCGCGATATCGGCCGTACGCACGCGAATCACCCGGTTGTCGACCTCGATTCGCTCCCCGATTTCTGCGCACCCGTAACACATACCGAGCAAGAATTCGCGCAACGCGACTGCGCCATTCTTTCCGCTGTCACGGCCCTGCCTCAAGCACAGCGCATCGCCATCTTTTTGCACTACTACGCAGGCATGAGCATCAGGGAAATCGCAGACGCCGTTCACGCGACGCCAGCTGCAACCGCCCAGCACCTTAGCCGCGGACGTGCGTCACTTCGGCTTTCCTTGAAAGGAGACCACAATGACTACGAATTCGAATGACTATCGCCACGCCCTGGAGCACATTTCGTTTACCGATAATGCGAAGCAGCACATGGCAAACTCGATTGCTCAGTCCGTCGCCTCAAGCGATGCGGCGACCGCTCAAAGCAACTTTAATGGCACGCGACGCAAGCCGCGCATCGCCCGCCATCCCGTAAGAACAGTCGCTCGCATTGCCGCTGTAACGGCAGTCCTCGCTATCGTCATTGGAGGCGCTGGCACGGCTATGGCAACAGGCGTCCTGCCGCTTCCTTCTGACATGCTTTCCGACATCTTTGACGGACCTGCTTCTCAAACCGAGATCATCGACCGTATTGGCCGGCCCGTCGGTGCTAGCTGCTCCAACAACGGAGTCACCGTGACCGCCGACGCCATCATGGGCGACAAGGATATGGTTACCATCGCCTATACGCTTACGTTCGACGATCCCGCTGCCCTGAAAAAGCTTTCCGAGCCGGGCGAGAACGGAACTATCGCCGGAAGTGTCGATGGAAACGTATACGTTGATGGCGAGCATGGCGGCCAAGGCCAATCATGGCTCATTGACAAGAACCCCAATGACTCCAGCATTCAATACTTTGCACAGTTCAGCGTTGAATCACCCGGCCTTATGGGCAGGACCGTCCGCACGCATATCAACTCTCTCGTTGTGCCACGTGCTGGCAAAGAGCTTCCCGAGTATAAGAAAATACTTACGGGCCCATGGGATCTTAAGTTCCAGCTGAATTACGAAGATACATCCGTTACGATTCCCGCGCCCAAATCGGTCAACTTTAACGGCACCAAGGCGACGATTCAAGAGGCCACCGTATCCTGCGTTGGCGTTTCAGTCCGCTACAACATAGATCGTTCCATCGAACACGACAACAACAGCGGCAAGATGTCTCAAAACATGGAGGAGTCTATGGATGCCGTTGGCAACATACCCCTCATCGTGACGTTCAAAGACGGTCATGTTGAGGACGCAACCAGCCACAGCGGCTATTTCGCAAATAAACTGGATAACGGCACCACTGATGTCCACAAGACCTGGCCGTTCTCGCAAGTTTGTGACACAGACAAGATTGCAAGCGTACAAATTGGCGATACGGTCATTCCCATGAATTCGTAACGCTACGCGGCTCGTATATGCACCCGGTTCCGCACTTCGCGTCTAAAGATGCGCTGTCATCGAGCAGCGTGAGCGCAAGGCCGCCCGTATGGTCGGCTGGGAACACCTCGTTGCGCTAAAAACCACCACGAAGGGGACCGGCACCTTTGTGGTGGTTTTGCTGACTCGTCCGACCTGTCCCAACGGTTTGTCTCAATCTGTAACAGGTAGGGCCCAAATAATCGGTTAGCTGTTACAGATCGAGACAGACCACGGATGCTCGGCCGAAAATCTCAATCTGTAACAGGTAGGAACGATTTTGCCCCTTAGATGTTACAGATTGAGATATTTGACAGCTTGAATCGGCATCGCCTACAGCGCGGCGACGACCTTGTCGCCCATCGTCGTGGTTCCGAGGATCTTATCTGCCGGGGTGTTGACATCGGCGATGTCACGGGTGCGCCAGCCCTCGTCGAGCACGCGCGCCACGGCGCTCTCGATCCACGCGGCTTGCTCGCCCATGTCGAGCGCGTAGGTCAGCAGCATCGCCACCGACAAGATTTGAGCCAGCGGATTGGCCACGCCGAGCCCCGCGATGTCAGGAGCGCTGCCAGCGCTCGGCCCAAACAGCGATACGCCATCATCCAGCGAGGCAGAGGCAAGCATACCGAGCGATCCGGTAATCTGAGCCGCCTCATCGGACAGGATGTCGCCGAACATGTTCTCCGTCACCACGACGTCAAAGTCTGCCGGTCGACTGATGAGCTGCATGGCGGCGTTGTCGACGAGCAGGTCCTCAAGCTCCACGTCGGAGTACTCCTCGTCTTGCACGCGATGCACGATCTCGCGCCACATGCGGCTCGTCTCCAGCACGTTGCGCTTATCAACGCTCGTCACCTTGCCGCGACGTTTGCGCGCCGCCTCAAATGCCTGGCGCGCAATGCGCTCAATCTCGTACTCGCGATACTCCATCACGTCGACCGCACGCTGACCGGCCGCACCCGCAGCGCCCGCGCAGGTCACGGATGCGGGCGCCAAAGTCCCACGGCATGTTGTAGCCCATCGTATCGGGGATGTTCACGACCGTGGCACCGGCCTTTACGGCCGCCTCGATAATGCGCACCAGAAACTCCTGATCGGAGCGGCCGGCATCCTCGGCATAAAACTCAACATCGTCAACGAACTTGCGAGCATGTTTGACGGCATGGATCGCTCACTCAATTGCCCTTTCCTCAGTCATATGGAGCTTGTCGCGCAGGTGACTGGTGCTCACACCCAGCCCTGTATGGATACGGGGCCTCTGGGCCGTTTTGAGCGCCTCTGCAGCCACTTCGATATCCCTGTCGACAGCGCGCGTCAGGCCGCATACCGTGCATCGGTCGCCCGCAATCTTGCCAATCTCCTGTACGGAGCGAAAGTCACCAGGACTCGAGATGGGAAAGCCCGCCTCGATAACGTCCACGTTCATGCGCACCAGCTGGCGGGCGATGAAGAGCTTTTCCTCGGTATTCATGCTGGCGCCCGGCGACTGCTCACCGTCGCACAGGGTGGCGTCAAAGATTGTGATTTTGCGGCTTATATGTTCCTCCTGATTGACCGTTTTATGACAGATGGCTTTCAGGAGAGAGAGAAGGCCTAGAGATAGAAAAATACCCGTGTCGCTCATCACGCCTGAAAGCGGCAGACGATAGCGCACCCGGGTACAACAAATCGTTATAGCGAGATTACAACCCTAGCGCGCTATCCAATCTAGTAGCGCTAGGCCTAGGAGCTGTTGCGTGTTCTTAAACATGTTGGGCTCCCTTCGGCCTCGGGTAGTACTACATCGCGCTAAAGTACAACACAAGTAAAACCACCACAAGGGTGCCTGTCCCCTTCGTGGTGGTTTCGTTGACTCAAAAGCAAGAGACCCGGTCCTGCACGAGGCAGAACCGGGTCTCTTTAGCAATGCTTGCTTTGCTCAGGCAGTAACTGTTAGTTACTCAGCCAGGAAGTCGCGCTGGATAGCGGGATCGACCTTGACGCCAGGGCCCATGGTGGAAGACACGGAGATGGACTTGACGTACTTGCCCTTAGCAGAAGAGGGCTTGACGCGCAGGATCTCGGTGTACAGGGCAGCGTAGTTCTCGACGAGCTGCTGCTCGGTGAAGGACTTCTTGCCCAGGGGCACGTGGCAGATGCCGTAGCGGTCGGCGCGGTACTCAACGCGGCCAGCCTTGAGCTCGGAGACCATCTTGGCGACGTCCATGGTCACGGTGCCGAGCTTGGGGTTCGGCATGAGGCCACGGGGACCAAGGATCTTACCGATGCGGCCAACCTTGGCCATCATGTTCGGCGTAGCGATAGCGGCGTCGAAGTTGATCTCGCCCTTCTGAATCTGGGCGACAAGCTCGTCGGAACCGATGATGTCGGCGCCGGCAGCCTCAGCCTCGCGGGCCTTCTCGCCCTCGGCGAAGACGGCAACACGAACGGTCTTGCCGGTGCCGTGGGGCAGGGAGATGGAACCACGGATGTTCTGGTCAGCCTTACGAGTATCGATGCCCAGACGGAAGTGGGCCTCGACGGTCTCGTCGAACTTGGCGGTGTCGAGCTCCTTAATGAGCTTGGCAGCCTGAAGGGGGGTGTAGAGCGTGGCGCGATCGATCTTCTCGGCAGCGGCGTTATAGCTCTTACCATGCTTAGCCATGTGCATTACCTCCTGTGGTTAAACGGGCGTGAGCCCTCCCACATCGTATCGTGTGCCCTATTGCACACATTTAACGGGCGCCCAGGTCGGAGCACCCGTCGTTACCATAAGAAATCGCTACTCAGCGATGGTGACGCCCATGGAACGGGCGGTACCGGCGATGATCTTCTTGGCGGCGTCAATGTCGTTGGCATTGAGGTCCGGCATCTTGATCTCGGCGATCTTGGTGAGCTGCTCCTGGGAGAGCTGACCAACCTTGTCGGCCTGGGGCTTAGCGGAACCAGACTTGAGGTTCAGCTCCTTCTTGATGAGGTGAGCCGCCGGCGGGGTCTTGGTGATGAAGGAGAAGGACTTATCCTCGTAGACAGAGATCTCAACGGGGATGATGTCGCCCTTCTTGTCCTGCGTCTCGGCGTTAAAGGCCTGGCAGAACTGCATGATGTTCACGCCAGCAGCGCCCAGAGCGGGGCCGACGGGAGGAGCGGGGTTAGCTGCACCAGCAGGAATCTGGAGCTTAATGACGTTGGCAACCTTCTTCTCAGCCATGGTCATTCCTTTCGAATCACGAGTGTGAAGTACTTGCTATATCGTAAGCACGCACGTGTTAGAAGCACTCCTGAGATGAGCAGTCACAGAAGAAGCACGCTCGCGCGAACGGACGAAAACTTAAGCGATGACAGCGACCTGGTTAAAGTCGAGCTCGACCGGCGTCTCGCGGCCAAAGATCATCAGCGTGACCTTGAGCTTGCCAGCCTCGGTGTTAACCTCGGAGACCTTGCCATCAAAGTCGGTAAGCGGGCCATCGGTGACGCGGACGGACGTGCCGACCTGAATATCAACCGAGGTGCGCTTGGGCGAATCGCCCTTACCGGGACGACGAGTCATCTTGTTGTACTCGTCGCGGGAAAGCGGAGCGGGCTTGCCGTTGCCGCCTAGGAAACCGGTGACGCCGGGCGTGTTGCGAACACACGTCCACGCATCGTCATCCATCTCCATGCGAACCAGGACATAACCCGGAAAGATCTTGGAATCCTTGGTCTCGCGCTTGCCACCCTCTTTGATCTCGGTGACGCGCTCCATAGGAATCTCGATATCAAAGATACGGTCCTGCATGCCCATGGTCTCGATACGATGCTCGAGATCGGACTTTACGCGGTTCTCGTATCCAGAGTAAGTGTGAACGACGTACCAACGCTTAGACATGGTTTAGCCCCTCAATCCAGAGAACAGAGCAAGAGCCTCGCCAAAGCCAGCATCGAGCAGAGCGATGACGACGCCGACGACGACCAGAGAAGCGCAAACGACGACCGAGTAGTTCACGAGCTCCTTCTTATCAGGCCACGTGACACGCTTCATCTCGGACTTGACCGAAGCGAAATACTTCTTGGTGCGGGCGAAGAAACCAGGCTTCTCGTTCTTCTTGGACTTCGCAGCCTTCTCGTTCTTCTTGGCAACGGCCTTCTTGGCCTCAACCTTGGAGTTGGCAGCAGCGTTGTTGGCAGGTGCCGGCTGCTGAGCCTTCTTCTTGTTCTTCTTGTTGGCCATTTGGGTTACCTCCGCGCAATGCGCTTATACATGAGTAAACCGTAAGCCCCCAAGTGGGAGCTTACGGAATAATGACTGGCACGCCAGGAAGGACTCGAACCCTCAACACTCGGTTTTGGAGACCGATGCTCTACCAATTGAACTACTGGCGTATGTGACTAGAGACTAGCGAGTCTCTTTGTGCAGCGTGTGGTGACGGCACCAGGGGCAATACTTCTTGATCTCCATACGATCAGGCATGGTCGACTTGTTCTTGGTGGTCGTATAGTTGCGGCGCTTGCACTCAGTGCACGCAAGAGTAACTAGAGTACGCATGTATCCTGAACCTTTCATTTCCGCCCCGTACGGGCACGAGTTGTTACTTTATCAGCTCCACGTAAGTGCTGTCAATGAAAACCTCGAGTCAATTGGTTCTCGGTGGATCCATTCATATTTGGAACACATCAATGAAGCCATCGAGAGCTAATCGACGGTGCATCCAGGACCATTATCGATCCTCTCGACACCAGCAACGGCTCAATATCCATTGCAGAAAAGAACCCGGCACCCATATAAGTGCCGGGTTCTCTAAGTCAGCTATATCAAAGAGCTAATTTACTCAATGATCGTGGAGACGATGCCCGAACCGACGGTGTGGCCACCCTCGCGGATAGCGAAGCGCAGGCCCTCCTCCATGGCGATCGGGTGGATGAGGTCGCCCTCGATGGTGATGTGGTCACCAGGCATAGCCATCTCGGTGCCCTCGGGGAGCTTGACCGTACCGGTAACGTCGGTGGTACGGAAGTAGAACTGAGGACGATAACCATCGAAGAACGGGGTGTGACGGCCGCCCTCCTCCTTGGTCAGAACGTAGATCTCGCCGGTGAACTTGGTGTGCGGGGTAACCGAACCGGGCTTGCAGAGAACCTGGCCGCGCTCGATGTCCTCGCGCTTGATGCCGCGGAGCAGCAGACCGACGTTGTCGCCAGCCTCGCAGAAGTCCATGGACTTACGGAACATCTCGATACCGGTAACGACGGTGTTCTGGGTATCCTTGATGCCGACGATCTCGACGGGCTCGTTGAGCTTGAGCTCACCGCGCTCGACACGGCCGGTAGCAACGGTACCACGGCCGGAGATGGTCATAACGTCCTCAACGGCCATCAGGAACGGGAGGTCGTTGTTACGAGCAGGCGTCGGGATGTACTCGTCGACAGCGTTCATGAGCTCGCGAATGGCGTCCATCCATTTGGCGTCGCCCTCGAGAGCGCCCAGAGCGGAACCACGGATGACGGGGATGTCGTCGCCGGGGAAATCGTACTCGGAGAGGAGCTCACGGGTCTCCATCTCGACGAGGTCGATGAGCTCGTCATCGTCGACCATGTCGCACTTGTTCAGGAAGACGACGATGTAGGGAACGCCGACCTGACGGGCGAGCAGGATGTGCTCGCGGGTCTGAGCCATGGGGCCGTCGGTAGCGGCGATGACCAGGATAGCGCCGTCCATCTGAGCAGCACCGGAGATCATGTTCTTGACGTAGTCAGCGTGGCCCGGGCAGTCAACGTGAGCGTAGTGACGGGCAGCAGTCTCGTACTCGACGTGGGAGACGGAGATCGTAATGCCGCGCTCGCGCTCCTCGGGAGCCTTGTCGATGTTCTCGAACGCAGTGAAGTCAGCCTTGCAGCCCTCGGTCTCGGAGAGAACCTTGGTGATGGCGGCGGTCAGCGTGGTCTTGCCGTGGTCGACGTGACCAATGGTGCCGATGTTAACATGCGGCTTAGTGCGCTCAAACTTCTCTTTGGCCATAAAGCCCTCCTCTAAACAGGTCGTCCCCGGACGGGACTTTGCCTTTATACCATAGTGGCCTCTCAACATACTATTGAGAAGCCACCGTGTTACCTATGGTAGCGGTGACTGGATTCGAACCAGTGACGCCACGGGTATGAACCGTGTGCTCTAACCAACTGAGCTACACCGCCGGATGGAGCCTGCAACCAGACTTGAACTGGTGACCTCTTCGTTACCAACGAAGTGCTCTACCGACTGAGCTATACAGGCACTTGACGGGTGGGAGCTATAGGATTCGAACCTATGTAGGCAGAGCCAACGGGTTTACAGCCCGTCCCCATTAACCACTCGGGCAAACTCCCAATCGTTCAAGTATCCGCAGGTCCTTTGGTCTTTTGGACCGCCGCCCCCGCGAACGAAAAAGATAATACGATGCAACCTTGGGGGCTGTCAACGAAAACCTCTAGATACACGGTTCCGGGCGTATCTATATAGCCGTGACCTGCGGTTTTATTGAGTTTGATTATGTGGAGTGATGAATTTGGCAATGCTGGCGTCATTTCCCAAGGGCACACTTTGGCGTGATGGAGTATGTCTGCAGTCTCGACCCTCGATAACGGATCCCTTGCGCTTATTACATAGGTCGTGATCGGCCTTCACCGGCACAATTCAGCGTGGATTTTCTCCCGTTTGACATCGAGCGTGGATAATCTCCCACTTTTGGCGTGTTTCTGAGGCCAAAGTGGCAGATTATCCACGCTCATTCTCTAGGCGGGAGAACTATAGAGCCGAACTACTCGGGCCAGGCCAAAGTAGACCCATAGAGCGGCTCCCCCTTGGTGCAGGGGTAGCGACTCAAGTAACACGACGATAGCAAGTCGAAGAAATAAGTCATGGCATATTTCGAATAAACGCCGAGTCGGTCAATTCCGTTTCCCGCATTACCAAGACGATATACACGGTCAAAAGACCTCGATTTGTCATCGTTGCTAAACGCAGTAATTAGAATCTTCCTGCCCGAACGGCAATCAAGATACTCACGTGCCTGTGACGCAAATAGCCCGGAGACCGATACGAGAATTATCAATGACTGCGAAACGTCTCCCATGTTTTTCAATTCTGCGACGTTAGCCCCAGCAACTATGCGAACTATCTTGCCCGCATAAAACATTTCCTGCTGAAATCGTACGAGATTGGCGCTCACATTATTGGTGCACCAGATTTCAACGTTTTTATGACCATCAATTTCGTCGGCAAGGTGCTTAATAGCGATATCGGACACGCCGCTTTCAACCTCAGCGAACATCTCGATCATGCGAACGTCGAGCTCTGCCCTGTACTCCTCGTAGCCAAATTCCTCCTCTCGATGGCTTAAGTCGCTTGGAAAGACTGATTGAGTAAATGATTCTTTCAAATCGCTAAGAGACTGGTAGCCCAATCGATTGCAGAAACGACGAACAGCGGAACGGGTCACGAATGCATCGCGGGTTATTGCGGCAACATTGATTTCGCTCGAACGCCTAATGTGAGCGATGAGATATCGAGCGATGGCGGCATCGTTTGACCCAAACTCGCTGTTGATGATTGAGCTAATGCGATTGAGCACATCGAAGTCATTGATATTCACGTGATCCCTCTTTCCGCTCTCCTCGAAATCATGGTTCATTTATTGAATCAAACAGCTTTGGTCGTTCTCCTATGATTCAAATCAGTTGACGTCATCTTAATCGTAATTCCGCCACACGTATCCACCGTGTTGAATGATGGAAAGGGGATTCATGGACAACGTGAACAACATGCCGTTTCTCTGGGGTTCCGCCACGGCGTCTTATCAGTGCGAGGGTGCCTGGAACGAAGACGGCAAAGGCCTTGGCGAGTGGGATTTCTTTAGCCACACAAGCAATAAGAACATCAACCATGTTGACGGTGATGTATCTTGCGACTTCTACCATCGCTATGAAGAAGATATCCGCATGATGAAAGAAGGCGGACAAAACACTTATCGCTTCTCTCTTTCATGGAGTCGAATCATCCCCACGGGTATCGGCGAAGTGAATGAAGAGGGTATCGATTTTTATAATCGGGTCATTGATTGTTGCCTCGAAAATGGCATAGAGCCCAACGTTACGCTGTTCCATTACGATCTACCATTCACGCTTGCTTGCAAAGGCGGATGGCTGAACAACGACATGGCAGAGTGGTTCTGCAAATACGCCAAGATTTGCTTTGAGCGCTTTGGAGACCGCGTCAAAATCTGGGCTACCGTTAACGAGCCGCATTTCTACAGCTACTGCGTAAACATGTTGGGCAACTATCCCCCCAATCGATCGCTCGACGTTCAGTCGTACATGCAGTTTCAGTACAACCTGATGCGCGCGAGCGCACTCGCAGTCCGAACATATCGTCAAATGGGCTACGACGGCATCATCGGCGCCGTCCACGATGGCGGCGTTGTCGAACTCGACCCGGCAACCGAGCACCCTGATGACGTATTTCGATACGCAGACTTTTTCGCCAATCGCATGATTCTGGCACCAGCGCTTCAGGGTCAACTGCCGCCAGAAATGGACGAAATCCTTGAAAAACTTGGCGTCTCGCTCTATCGATCCCCAAATGACGTAGAAGAATTCAGAGACGGTAAAGTCGATTTTATTGGACTCAACGTGTATTGCCGAGAGTATGTAACCGACTGGCACGGTGGAGAGCTTGCCGTTTCGGCGAACAATAAGGGCGGTTCGAGCAAAAAGGTCGAAGGAAAATGCATTGCGCCCTTGTTTGAAAGCGCCCGCGACAGCAATGTTCCCCGCAATAAATGGGGCCGCGAAATACTCCCAGGTTGCATGTATTCAACCATCATGGATGTCCACGAGCGCTATGACGCGCCCCGCATCTTTATTACGGAAAACGGACATGGCGCCTATGAGCAACCAGACGCAGACGGAATGATCCACGATGATGACCGCATCGAGCTTCTGGGCCAGTTCATCGAGCACATGATGAGGGCTAAGCGCGACGGCGCGCGCGTTGAGGGCTACTACCTCTGGTCGACGATGGATCTGTATAGCTGGATCAACGGCTACGAAAAACGATACGGACTTGTCCATATCGACTTCGAGAACAATCTGGAGCGCACCCCCAAAAAGAGCTGGTATTGGTACCGAGACCTTATCTCGAAGTATCAGGAGCAGGAAGGTTAGGAGAAAGAGATGAAATATCAGGCAATGTCCGAAACAGTCCTAAAGGCTGTTGGCGGCAAAGAGAACATTACATCGGTAACTCATTGTGCGACGCGCCTTCGCATCGACGCACGAGACACCTCGATCATCGATCTCCAGCTCGCCAAATCGGCCGATCGGGCGCTCGGGGCAGTAGTCAGCGGTGGCCAGCTTCAGGTGATCATCGGCCCCAACGTCACCGAGGCTTACAACGACTTCCTCGACTTCGCGGGAATCGAAGTCGGCGGTGGCACGGTTGCCGACGATGCCCAAACCGCCAAAGACCTTGCAGAAGGCATTAAAAGCGGTAACACCGCCATGGGCTTGATTGAGAAATTCGGGAACGTCTCTGCACAGGTATTCATGCCCATCGTCCCGGCGCTCATCGTTGGCGGACTCATTCTTTCGATCAAGAATCTCCTGGTCAATTATTGCGGATTGAGCACCGATAGCGGAACCGCCCAGGTCCTGTTGGCGATCTTTAGCGCTTCGTTTAGCTTCTTACCCGTTTATCTTGGTTATCAGCTCGCGGCCGTCATGAAGATGCAGCCCATCATGGGCGCATTGCTGGGCGCGATCATGATCAGCTCGTCCATTAGCGGTGCCGAGGGTCTCGACTTTCTTGGTATTCCCATCCCGACGAACGACTATTCGAGTACGGTAGTGCCCATCGTACTGGGCGTTGTATTCATGTACTTTGTCGACCGCGGCCTTCAGAAGATCATTCCCGACGTTACCAAACTGTTCTTGAAGCCGCTGCTCACCATGATCATCGTCGTGCCCGTCGAGCTTATTATCCTTGGCCCCGCCGGCAGCATGATGGGCTACGCGCTGAGCGATGCCGTCACGTGGCTTATGGACAACGTGGCATTTATCGCTACTCCGATCCTGGCAGCCCTTAACCCCTATTTCGTCATGCTCGGTCTCGATAAGGCTTACATCGCAATCGAAGTTACGAGCCTGGCGCAGCTCGGTTGGGCACCCATTATCTTTGGATTCATCTCGAACCTCTGCATTGGCGGCACGAGCCTCGCCCTGGCAACTGCCATGAAGGGAAACAAAGAGAAGAGGGGTATGGTCACCACGGTTGCCGTCACCGCACTCTGTGGCGTAACCGAGCCCGCGTTCTACGGTTGCCTCATCGAGCGTCCCCGCCTGCTTGTCGGCACGGCAATCGGCGCGCTCTGCGCTGGACTCCCTGCAGGCATCTTTGTTCTGAAAGAGTATGTTGCGGGAGCATGCCCCGGCCTTCTTTCGGCACTCATCTTTATCGCTCCCGATGGGTCCATGGGTAACTTCGTGCTGGCATGCGTTGTCGCCATCATCGCCATCGTCGTCTCCTTCATCGCTGCACGCGTGATCATCAAGAAGAACCCCAGCTATATTGAGTAGATGCCCGCTGTTTACATTGGGGACATCCTCGGCAGACCATTAGCAAGAACCCAAAAAGTTCCTTAGGAGCTCGATTAATCCATTCGGATTCCTGAGGCACAAACGACCCCGATTCCACAATGAAATCGGGGTCGTTGTTTCTAAAGCCGTCGATAGACAATCGGTGTTTACCTTAGCTCCCTATCCAAGTTAATTATCCACGCTCGTTCTCCGGTCGGGAGATTTTCTTAGCTCGCGTATCCAGAAATCCACGCTCGAGCAGGACATCCAGATCCGCGCCCGCCCTTGTCTCGATCTGTAACAGCAAGAGGCCTATTCCGCTTCTACATGTTACAGATCAAGATATTCCTAAAACACCCTAAGTTTCATCTCAATCTGTAACAGTTAGATGCCGAATATCGGTCTTGGTGTTACAGATTTAGACAAACTGGAGGACGAGACAAACCAAAAACGGGATGGGCGCTAACCCGATGGCGCACCACCTAAATAGAAACGGGCTCTTGGAGACAGAGCCCGAAACTCTCATGGAGCCAGTGACAGGAATCGAACCTGCAACCCACTGATTACAAATCAGTTGCGCTACCGTTGCGCCACACTGGCACACTTGGCGCTTTCGCGCGAAGCCAATTAAGAATAAATGAATTGCGGACGAGGCGCAACAGACCCTTCGACCGACCACATCTCAAAACTATTCGCCAGAACGAATAGTTTTATCTGTTATTTTAAACCAAAAACTATTCGTTTTGGCGACGGCAACGGACCGGCCAATTGGGAAACGGGTCTCTATGGATAATCCCCTACCTCCCGCGAAGGGCCTTGAGCTTGGCCAGGGCATCGGGGCTCAGGCGGCTGCCCAGGGTCATCTTGATCTGCGGGGCTTCCTCGGCCTCGTGCACGTCGTTGTCGATCTGTTTGATCTCGTCCACCAGCATGCGGCTCGAGATGCGCGTAACGCCCTTACCCATGACGACGGCCTGGATCGTGCCGTCGCTCGACACCACGGAGCACGCGCGGCCTTCCTCGCGCGCCTCGATGCAGAGCTTCTGCACCACGGTGTCGGCCGACACGCCCGTCGGCGAAAACTCGATGCGCACGCCGCGGGCGGGCAGGTTGGGGCGCTCGCTGGAGATATTGCCCGCGCCGTCAAACACGATTACGGCCTCGTAGCGGCCCTGGGCAAACGCGGCAACATCGTTGATGAGTGCCGTGCGCGCCATATCGTGAACGTCGCTGGAATACGGATCATCGGAATGGTCGTAGACGAGCTTTTCGTAGCGCGGCGTGCAGTGGATCACGTTGTAGCCGTCGACCACCAGCAGCTCGGGCTTATTGGAGTGCACCGTCGAGACCGGGTCGGCGATGGCCTGCGCAAACGCATTGCCGCCCACGCCATAGGTCGCGGCCGAAACAATCGGCTTGGCCGAGCCTTCGCCAAAGCGCTTGGCCTTGGACTTGGCGCGGTTCTTCTTAGACATGCGCTACTCCTCCCCCATGAGCTCGCCGGCATTGCGGCGCAGCCACTCAAAGCACAGCGCGGTGGTCGCCTGGGCCACGTTGAGACTCTCGGTCATGCCGCGCTGGGGAAGCTTGGTCAAAAAGTCACATTTCTCGAGCACCAGACGCGAGATGCCGTCGCCCTCGGAGCCCATGACGAGCGCCACGCGGCCCTCGAAGGGAGCATCCCAGCAGCTGCCCTCGGCATGCTCGGAAGCGCCACCCACCCAAAAGCCGGCGGCCTTGAGGACATCGAGCGCACGGGCGATATTGGGCACCTGCGCGATAGGCAGATGCATGACGGCGCCGGCGGAGGTCTTGTAGCTGCCCACGGTCACGCCGGCGGCACGCTTGTTGGCGATGATGACGCCCGCTGCGCCCACAACCTCGGCAGAGCGCACGATGGCGCCAAAGTTACCGTCGTCGGTCACATGGTCGAGCACCACGACAAGCGCCGGGCCCTCGCCTGCGCGGTCGAGGATGTCGGCGACATCGGCGTAAGGGAAGTTGCCCACCTCGAGCGCAATGCCCTGGTGAGCGCCATGGCTCGACAGCGCATCGAGCTGCGCGCGCGGCACATACTTAATGCGGACGCCCGTGGCGTTGAGGTCATCGACCAGGCGCGACAGAGCGGCATCGCGCTCCCCGCCCTCGGCGATGAGCGCGCACTTGATGGGAAAACCGGTGCGCAGTGCCTCGGCGGCAGCACGACGACCTTCGATAAACTCGCCCTTGGGAACCTGGACAGCGTCGCGGTTACGATCGCGTTGCGGACGTGCGGCCTGGGCGCGATCGCGCTGGCCCTTGGGAGTGGCAGCGCGGTCGTTGCGGCGAATCGGACGCGAGCCAGAAGCAGTCTGCTTGCCGCCACGAGGCGCACGCTTGCGATTGTCGGCCATAAAACGGCCTCCTTTAAAAAATTTTCAAACAGGACAAAAGAAGCGACCGCTTAAGACGAATAGCTCAAGCGGTCGGTACGGGTTTTCCAAGTGCCCGAGATTGCCGTGAAAGAGGAGCGACGCGTACTTGAGTACGCGAGCGACGGTTTGAACGGCAAGGTCGGGTGCTTGGGAAACCCGCGGGGATTAGAGAGACTTGATACGGGTACCAGCGGCCGTATCTTCAATCGTCAGACCCAGGTCCTTGAGCTGGTCGCGGATGGCGTCTGCCAGGTCCCAGTTCTTGGCGGCACGGGCATCGGCGCGAGCCTCGAGAATCTTGGCAGCGGCCTCGTCCACGTCGTCACCCGCGTAGGCAACCAAACCGGCGGCAACGCCCAGCAGGCCCAGCGGCAGCTCGACCTTGGGCTCGGGAAGCTCGACGCCAAATGTGTCGAGCAGCTCAACCAGCGTATCGGCGGCAGCCAGGACTGCGGCCTTGTCGACGGCATCGCCCGCCTGCTCCAGGTATTGGTTGCACTCGGTCACAAAGCCAAAGACGGCACCCATGGCACCGGCGGTGTTAAAGTCGTCGTCCATGCACTCCTTAAAGGTGGCGCGGGTCTCGGCGGCCTTGGCGGCAAACGCCTCGGATGCTGCCTCATCGGCATCGGCCGTCGCATGGTTCGCGGCCCAGCGCAGGTTCTCGACCGTTCCGGCGATACGCGTGAGTGAGTTCTCGGCACCCTCCAGGCGCTCCCAAGAAAAGTCGAGCGGCGAGCGATAACTCGTCTGCAGCATCAGCAGGCGCAGGGCGGCAGCGGAGTGCTGCTCGAGGACCTCGGCCAGCGTAAAGAAGTTTCCGAGCGACTTGGACATCTTCTCGCCGTCAACCAGCAGCATGCCCGTGTGCATCCAGGTGTTGGAAAAGCCCTGGTGCCAGGCGCAGGTAGCCTGGGCGCACTCGTTCTCGTGATGCGGGAAGGCAAGGTCGGAGCCGCCGCCATGAATGTCAATTGGGGTGCCCAGGTAGCGGTGCACCATGGCGGCGCACTCGGTGTGCCAACCGGGACGGCCCTCGCCCCAGGGGCTCGGCCAGCTGGGCTCGCCGGGCTTTGCGGCCTTCCACAGGGCAAAGTCGAGCGGGTCGTTCTTGTCCTCGTTCTCCTCGATACGTGCACCAACCATAAGGTCATCGATGTTGCGGCCCGAGACCTGGCCATAGTTGGGATCGCTGCGCACGGCAAAGTACACGTCGCCGTTATCGGCGGCGTAAGCGTGGCCCTGCTCGATGAGCGTCTTGATCATGGCGATCATGGGGCCGATCTCCTTGGTGGCGCGGGGGCGCACATCGGGATCGAGCACGTTGGCGGCGCGCATGACGCCGATGAACTTATCCGAGAACTCCGTCGCGACCTCGGCAGCCGTACGGCCCTGCTCGTTGGCGCGCTTGATGATCTTGTCGTCGACATCGGTGAGGTTCTGGGCGAACGTGACCTCGTAGCCGCTCGCGATGAGCCAGCGACGAATCACGTCAAAACTGATGAACGTGCGGGCATTGCCGATGTGTATGTTGTCGTAGACCGTGGGGCCGCACACGTACATGCGGACCTTGCCGGACTCGATGGGCTGGAACTCTTCCTTTTTATGGGTAGCGCTGTTGTAGATACGCATTCGTTACTCCTTAACGGTTTTCTGTAGCAGGCAGACGGCCCAGGCGCCAATTCCCTCGCCC
The DNA here is from genome assembly GCA_900544755.1 of uncultured Collinsella sp. GTDB lineage: Bacteria > Actinomycetota > Coriobacteriia > Coriobacteriales > Coriobacteriaceae > Collinsella. The sequence continues at coordinate 18,483 of UQWQ01000007.1, forward strand.
TGGCCTTCCCAACCGAGCTTTTCGGTCGTGGTGGCGGCGACGCCCACGTTTTCGACGTCGACACCCAGGGCATGGGCAAGGTTGGCGCGCATGGCATCGCGGTGCGGAGTGATCTTGGGTTGCTGGCAGGCAATGGTGCAATCGGCATCGACAAACTCAAAGCCAAGCTCGCGCGCATAGTCCATCACGCGAGCGAGCAGCACCATCGAATCGGCACCCTCGTAGGCGGGATCGGTGTCGGGGAATAGCTTGCCGATATCTCCCCCGCGGCAGGCGCCCAGAATGGCGTCGGCCAAGGCGTGCGCGAGCACATCGGCATCCGAGTGGCCCAGCAGGCCGCGCTCGTAGGGAATGTCAACCCCGCCGATGATACATCGACGCCCCTCCACCAAACGGTGGACGTCGTAGCCGTGGCCAATGCGCAGGTTACTGAACATGGGGAAGGTCCTCTCCCTCGGCCATGCGACCGAGCAGAATCGCGGTTACGGGACGCAGGTCCTCGGGCACCGTCACCTTAAGGTTATCGCGCGGGCTCTGGACACAGCGGACGCGCCCGCCCATGCGCTCGACCAGCGATGAATCGTCGGTGCCGATAAAGCCCTCGGCGATAGCAGCGGCGTGAGCGCGCTTCATGGCGTCGACGCTAAAGATCTGCGGCGTCTGCGCGGCCCAATAGAGCTCGCGCGGCGGCGTCTCGACGATGTTGTCGCCATCGACGATCTTGAGCGTGTCGATGGCAGGCTGGCCGCACACGACGCCGTCGAGGGCACGGTCGCCCACAAGCACGTCGATCGCATGATCGATGGCCTCGGTCGTAATGAGCGGACGGGCGCCGTCGTGGATGGCGACATATTCGAAACCCGCCGGAGCCGCATGCACGCCGGCACGGGTGGAATCCTGGCGGGTCTCGCCGGCATCGGCAAAGCTGATGGGCGTGTCATAGTCAAACGGGTCGATGGCCAGGCGGCGCATCTCGGCACGGCGCTCGGAAGGACACACCACCACGATGTGGCCGACCTTGTCGCTACGATCGAACGCGCGGATGGACCAGCTCATGAGCGGACGACCCGCCACGTTAACGAGCTGCTTGCCGCCGGGATTTCCAAAGCGCTGACCGCTGCCGCCGGCAACGACCACGGCGCATACGGGCGCCATTATGCGTTCCCCTGTTTGGTGCCCTTCATGCGGTACAGGGAGTCCGCAAGAATGGCAGGGTTGTTGACGCCAAAGTCGCCCAGGCGCTCCGGATCCTCGCTGATGTCATCCATGAGCTCCTGCAGCGAGCCGTACTCGTCGACGATCTTCTCGGCCACGCCGTCGCGCACGACGGACACGCGCGAAAGCGTGCGCAGGCCCAGCGGCGTCATGACGGAGTCCTCGTCCAGGTCGTCGTAACCCAGAACCGCCGCCACATGCTGTGGGTCGGACAGGTCCTTAGGCGTCATACGGCTCAGGTTGGCGCGGATCTTTTCGGCATTGGCCTCGGAGGAATCACTCGCATAGTCGCGAATCATCAGGTCGTACTCGGTATCCATGCTGGAGCCGGCGAGCTGCTCGAGCTGCATCTGCACGAGCTTGCCCTGGTTGCCCAGCTTGACAATGCAATCCTTAAGCTCAGTCTTTGCCTGCTGCATGATCTCGAAGCTCGAGAAAATCCCGGTGATATCGGCGAGCGTAACGTAGTCATCGAGCTCGAGGGCCGTCAGACGCAGCAGGGAGCGGTCGAGCGACTGACGGGTGGTCTGAAGCGTGGCGACGAGCTGGTTGACCGAGCTCATGATGGTGGTGACGGGCTGGATCTCATAGCTCTTGCCGTGAACGTACACGTTGACGACGGCACGACGGGCCGAGACCGAGATCACGATGGCATCGGTGAGCACCGACATGCGAGCGGCAGTGCGGTGACGCATGCCCGTCTCGCTCGTGGCAAGCGAGGGATCGGGATTGAGGTGGAAGTTGGCGCGCAGGATCTGGGTGAGGTCGCCGTCGATAACGATGGCACCGTCCATCTTGGAGAGCTCGAACAGGCGGTTCGAGGTGAACGAAATGTTGAGTGGGAAGCCGTCGTTACCGGCAGCGAGCACGTTTTCGGTGTCGCCGACGCAGATAAGGGCACCCAGATGACCGGCGATGATCATGTCGAGGGCGGTGCGGATCGGCTGACCAGGTGCCGTCAGGCGGATGGCCTGTTCCATACGCTTTTGCAGCTCGTTCTTATCCAAGGCATCGCTCCCATCGCATACGCTCCATAAACGCTAAATAGTTTCTCACGGTTTGTCCCCGCGGCGCTCGCGAAATCCGATGCTTACAGAATGAGCGAACACCGCTGAGAGCCTCAACGCAAATGAGCTGTTCATGTGGTAGCATCGGGATTCACATGAATGAGGGAGTAGTCGCGTGACCGGGTTCGCCTCCGGTGGCGCGGCAAGTCAACATACTGGCCGAAACGGTCTGGCTTGCCTTAATGAACGAGACTCGTGGTTGTACGCGCAGCGCGTACGCCACGGGTCTTTTTTGTTGCTCCCCTGTCAGAAGTACACGCGGGTTCGCCCGCAAGGAGGGAGCCAAACCATGGGACTCGTAGAGCTCGTGCTGCTCGCCATTGGCCTTTCGATGGACGCCTTTGCCGTATCCATCTGCAAGGGCCTTGGCATGAAGAAGATCAACCTTAAGGTCGCCGTAGTGCTCGGCCTGTTCTTTGGCGGCTTCCAGGCCGGCATGCCCGTGATCGGATGGGCGCTTGGCAGCCAGTTTATGGGCATCATCGGCCCCATCGACCATTGGATTGCCTTTATCCTTTTGGCCTTCATCGGCGGCAAAATGCTGTGGGAGGCTTTTACCGAGGACGAGGATGAAGGCGACGGCAAGAATGCCGAAAAGATTGAACTGAGCGAGTACCTGATCCTCGCCATCGCCACCTCAATCGACGCCCTGGCCGTGGGCGTCACCTTCGCCTTTTTGCAGGTGGACATCGTCCCCGCCGTGCTGTTTATCGGCTGCACCACCTTTATCTTCTCCGTCGCCGGCGTAGCGATCGGCCACACCTTTGGCGCGCGCTACGAAAAACCTGCCACCATCGTGGGCGGCATCGTGCTCATCCTCATCGGACTTAAGATCTTGCTTGAGCATCTGGGGATTTTGGCGCTGTAACGCCAAACACAATCGCTCAAAACTCAACGCCAGTACAAGGCCTCATGCAAAGTTTTGCATGAGGCCTTTTCGTGCAGACTTTTGCATGTCATACTGATATGCAAAAGTCTGCATGTTGGAGATCGCCATGGATACCCTTCCCATCACCACACCACGCCAAGCTGGCATCTACGTGCGCCAGGCACGCGAGGCTCAGGGTCTCACCCGTGCCGCCCTCGCCAAAACGGCCAGTGTTTCGGAGCGCCTGCTCGCATCGCTCGAGCTAGGAGACGCCACCGGCATTCGACTCGACAAGTTGCTGTCCGTCTTTAACGCACTCGGCATAGGTCTCTTTGCGCAAAGCGATAACGACTCCATCGCATCGCCCTCCGAACATCCGACGACGAAAGCGGACCTCCCTATCGCGAACTCGAATGCCCTGCCAAAGCCAAGCGTAGGCAGACGACCCGCTCGACAGGGAACGCCATCTTCCTATGGTGCCTTGCTGGCCCAAATCGCAGCCGAGCAAGGCCTTTCCGACACTTCAGACCTCTCCTTTGGCTGTAAGGTTGTGAAATAAATGGCAGAGATGGAGCTTGCGACCCTCATTTGTGGCGAAATCGCAGGCACTCTCCGGCAAGACGAGCATGGACTCTGCAGCTTTGTATACGCCCCAACCTATCGCGGAGCACCACTATCGCTTACAATGCCGCTTTCCAATCGCACGTATGGCCATAACATCGTCCGCCCGTTCCTATTTGGCCTTTTGCCCGACAGCCAAGAGCAGCGTCGCGCTATTGCCGCCGAGCATGACGTTGCATCCAACAACCCCGTCGCCCTCTTGTGCCATATCGGTCTTGACTGCGCAGGGGCCGTTCAGTTTTGTCGAACCGATCAATTAGGCGCCGCCCGCGGCAGGGTCTCGGCATACCGCCCGCTTACCAATTCTCAAATCGCTCACAAGCTCAAAGCAATTCGCGATGACGAAAGAGAGACATGGATGGGCTCCAACGAAAGCTGGTCCCTGGGCGGCAACCAAGGCAAATTTGCACTAGCTTGGCATGATGGCCAATGGTGCGAATGTCTAGGGTCATCCCCCACTACCCATATCTTCAAAAATGGTGTCGTTGGGTTCAAACATCAGGCCTTAAACGAATTCGTCTGCATGAAAACGGCTCGGCGTGTTGGCATTCCAACTGCCAACGTCTCCTATTGCACATTTGAAGACGAAGCCGCGCTCGTCGTTGAACGGTACGACAGAATTGTCAATAGCAGCGGAAATATCGAAAGGCTGCATCAGGAGGACTTTTGCCAGGCGCTCGGTGTATTGCCAAGCCAGAAATACACCGCCGACGGAGGACCAACCACACGAGACATCCAAGAACGACTGATTAACACAGTCCCCCACCACATGAATCTTGTGCTTTTTACCTATATGTTGTTCTATAACGCCATTATCGGAGCGCCTGACGCACACGCTAAAAACTACTCGCTCATCCTAGGTAAAGGCACAAACGCAGCGCTCGCACCCATGTACGATGTCGCATCGGGCTTGGCGTACGAGCGTATGCGCCGCCGGGCGCGCCTTGCCATGAGCGTTGGCGGCGAAAATCGAGTGGGGCGCATCGGTCCAGGCGCTATCCGCCGATACCACGGTATGGGCGACCCCGCGCTGGAGGCGGCGCTCACCGATGCCGGGCTATCCGAGAAGTTTTGCTTTGCGACCATGATGGACCTCGCCTACGAGGTGCCCATTTGCATGGAAGAGATCATGGACGAATACGCCGACCTGCCCGGCATGGCGGACCTGCGCGAGCACATGCTCGGCCCCGTCCGCGAAAACTGCCAGCGCACCCTCGACCTCATCAAGGCGGATATGGGCTAGGCGCCAATCAATCCACATTTCTTAAAAGAAGAGGGGGGCACCCGTCGCAAAAGTTCGGATGCCCCCTCTCGTAATGTCATTTGCAATCCGCTAGCACGTGGCTCGAACTGCTGCTAGCGCGACCCTTACGCGGCAAGGCGCTTGAGGACGTCGATGAGCAGCTCGTAGAAGCGCTCGGCAGAAGCGAGCTCCATGCTCTCGTCCGGGGTGTGGACATCGGAGAGCGTCGGGCCCACGGCGATGGCGTCCAGGCCGTGCAGGGCCTCAGCAAACAGGCCGCACTCAAGGCCAGCGTGAATGGACTCGATGCGCAGCTCGGAGCCAAAGAGCTCGCGATAGCTCTCGACAAAAACGTCGCGGACCGGCGAATGCTCGGCATAGCTCCAGCCGGGATACTCGAACTCGAACTTGGCGTCGAAGCCCAAGACATCGGCCAGCGTCTGCAGGCGGTCCTTGAACTCGTTCTGCAGCGAGGTGATCGAGGAGCGCGGGGACAGCATGATCTTGACCTGGTCGTCGGAAGTGGCGACCACGCCGATGTTGGAGGAAACCTCGACGGAGCCGTCAGTGGCGACGTTGCGGCGAATCACGCCGTTAGGGGCAAGACGCAGGGCGCGGATGAGGGCAAGCGCGGACTTCTGATCCATGGCCTCGACCTCGGCGTCGTCGGCAATCTCGACGGTGCAGGTAAAGCCGGGGTCGAAGACCTCGAGCTCGGCAGTGACGTCGGCGATGATGTCCTTTGCGATCTGGGCCGCGGCCTCGGCGGCAGCGTGGTCGGCGTAAACCAGCTCGGCCTTGCACTCACGGTTGATGGCGTTGTCCTTAGTGCCGCCGTTAAAGCTAACGATGGCGGGCTCGCCGGCGACCATCAGGCGGTCGATGATGCGGGCCATGATGAGGTTGCCGTTGCCGCGCTCCAGGTTGATATCGTTGCCGGAATGACCACCCAGTAGGCCGGAGATGTCGAGCGTGAGGGTGCTGCCGGTCTTGTGCTCGCGCACGATGGGGCAGGTGTAGGTAACGACGACGCCACCGGCGCAGCTGACGGTGGCAACGCCCTCTTCCTCGGAGTCAAGGTTAATCATGGTGCGGGCGCTAATCTGGGACTTGTCGAGCGTCTCGGCGCCGACCAGGCCAGTCTCCTCGTCGGTGGTGAATACGCACTCGAGGGCGGGGTGAACGATCGAATCGTCATTGAGAACAGTGAGCATCAGAGCGACGGCGATACCGTTGTCGGCGCCCAAGGTGGTGCCGTTAGCGGTGAGGACGCCGTCCTTGACGACCAGGTCGATACCGTCGGTCGTAAAGTCGTGCTCAACAGAGCCCAACTTGTCGCACACCATATCGATGTGGCCCTGCAGCATCACGGTCGGGGCATTCTCGGCACCGGCAGATGCGGGCTTGCGAATGATGACGTTGTAGACCTCGTCCTGATACACGTCGAGGCCGCGCTCCTTGGCAAACGCAACCAGGAAATCGCTGATGCCCTTCTCGTTGCCAGACCCACGGGGGATCGCGCTGACCTCCTCAAAGAAATGGAACAGCTGGGCGGGCTCGTAGCCGGTGATCTTGTAATCCATGGTGCCTCCTTGGCGCAACTGGTTAGACAGTAAGACATGCGACTTGTATATTCCCAGACTTTGCGTGCATAAACCAGTCGAAAACGCCGAGCGCCCTTGCATCATCGGCTAACGGCGGGGAAACGCCACTTTATTAAGATAAAGCAGGCTAGACGGGTCGTGCCGAAGGGGCGTTGGACCCTTCAACCAACCTCAGCGCTTGATCAACGTTTATGCATACGCCATTGGTATGTTTAATGAGATTTACTTTGAACGAAGGGGCCTTTTCAACAGAAAAAGGGCGCTCCTTTGGAACGCCCTCGTGGACACAAGGTTTTGTTACGCCCTACAGCGCGCCAGAGCCGGCTTGCATCATACCGCCGGGGCCCGAGGTCACGCCGCCGCTCACGGGCGCGGCGTTGCCGGTGTGCGGTGCCGCCGGGGCGGTATCGCCACCGAGCGTGCCCGCCGGACGCGGTGCCGGGATCTCGCCCGTGCCATGGCTAAAGACAAACTTGCCATCGGCCACGTCGCACAGGACGGTATCGCCCTCGCCCCACTCGCCGGCCAGAAGCTCCTCGGACAGCGGGTCCTCGATGAGCTTTTGAATAGCACGGCGCAGCGGACGCGCACCGTTGGTGAGGTCGGTGCCCTCGGCCACGATCTTGTCATAGGCCGCATCGGTGAGCTTAATGTTCATGCCGTTGGCAATCAAACGCTGACGCAGGTCGTCCACCAGCAGGTGCGCGATCTTGGTCAGGTTCTCGCCCGAGAGCTTCTGGAACACCACGATGTCGTCGATACGGTTGAGCAGCTCGGGGCGGAACAGGCGCTTGAGCTCGCCCATCGCGCGGCCGCGGATCTCACTCGAGGTGAGGCCCTGCTCGCCGGTGGTGCCAAAGCCCACGCTCGCATCCTGCGCGATCTCGCGGGCGCCCACGTTGGATGTCATGATGATCACGGTGTTGCGGAAGTCGACCGTCTTGCCCTGGCTATCGGTCAGACGACCCTCCTCCAGCACCTGCAGCAGGATGTTGAAGATATCGGGGTGCGCCTTCTCGATCTCGTCGAACAGCACGACCGAGTACGGGTGGCGACGAACGGCCTTAGTGAGCTGGCCGCCCTCGTCGTGACCAACGTAACCCGGAGGGCTACCGATGAGCTTGGATACCTCGAACTCGCTACCGAACTCGGACATGTCGAAGCTGATGAGCGCGTCCTTGCTGCCAAAGAGGTACTCGGCGAGCGTCTTGGCGAGCTCGGTCTTGCCTGTGCCGGTGGGACCCAGGAAGATAAAGCTACCGCCGGGGCGACGCGGGTCCTTGAGCGGCGAGCGGCTGCGGCGCACGGCCTTGGCAACGGCCTCGACAGCCTCATCCTGACCGATGATGCGCGTCTTGAGCACGCTTTCTGCCTGCAGCAGGCGACGGCTCTCGCTCTCGGTAAGCGAGGACACCGGCACGCCCGAAGTCACGGACACGATATCGGCGATCTGACTCACATCGATGGTGAGCGGGCTGGCGTCGAGCTCGGCGGTCCAGGCAGCCTTGGCCTCGGCGAGTTCGATCTCGGCAGCCTTCTGCTGCTCGGTGATCTCGGCGGCCTTGTTCATGTCGTCGCTCTCGGTGGCCTCCTGCGCGGCGGCCTTGAGCTCCTCTATGCGATGCTCGGCCTCGCGCACCGGCTCAGGTGCGCGATTCGCGGCGATGCGAGCGCGGGCACCGGCCTCGTCAATGAGGTCGATGGCCTTATCGGGCAGGAAGCGATCCTGGATATAGCGGTTGGAAAGGTTCGCGGCAGCCTCGATAGCACCCTGCGTATAGCGCACATGGTGGTGCTCCTCGTAGCGCGGCTTGAGCGCGGTCAGGATCTTGACCGTGTCCTCGACACTCGGCTCCTCGACATCGATGGTCTGGAAGCGACGCTCGAAGGCCGGGTCCTTGGTGAGGTACTTGCGGAACTCCTCGGCCGTGGTGGCGCCGATAATCTGGAAAGCACCACGCGCGAGCACGGGCTTGAGCATGGAGCTCGCGTCGATGGAGCCCTCGGCAGAACCGGCACCGATGATGGTGTGCATCTCGTCGATAAACAGGATGACGTCGTCGGCTTCGGTGGCCTCCTGGATCACGTTCTTGAGGCGCTCCTCAAACTCGCCGCGATACTTGGCACCCGCCACGAGGCCCGGCAGGTCGAGCGTCCAGATGTTCTGGTTCATGAGGTTCTCGGGCACGTTGCCGGCTGCAATCTGCTGAGCCAGGCCCTCGACGATGGCCGTCTTGCCCACGCCGGGGTCGCCCAGAATGAGCGGGTTGTTCTTGGTGCGGCGCGAAAGGATCTCCATCATGCGCTGGACTTCCTTTTCGCGACCGATCACGGGGTCGAGCTCACCGTCGCGCGCTTTCTGCGTAAGGTTGGTGGCGAACTGCTTAAGCGTATCGGTGCCACTCCCCTTTTGCTGAGAGGCATCCGAGCCGCTAAAGAACGGCAGGCCCGCACCGGGACGCCCGGCACCGGCGCCGGCAAGCGGACGCTTCTTGTCCTGGTCCTTGGCGGTGAGTTTGTCGATAGCCTTTTTGATGGAGGCGGACGACACACCCAGGCGCATGAGGATGTCCATGGCCATGCCGTTGCCCTCTTCGACGATGCCGATGAGCAGGTGCTCGGTCGACACATACGTCTGGTTGTTCTCGCGTGCCACGCGGAAGGAACGCTCCATCACGCTAATGACAAGCGGCGTAAAGGCGAGCTTGGCCGCCTCGGTCTCCTCACTGGGCTCGGGAACCGTGGTCTGGACCTCTTTGAGAGTATCCATGATGTCATCGTAGGAGATGTCGAGCGAACGCAGTGCCTCGGCGGCAATGCCCTCGTCCTCCTTGGCAAGCGCGAGCAGCAGGTGCTCGGTGCCCACCTTATTTGAGTGTAGATCGAGCGCCTCTTGCTTGGCCATGGACATGACCTTGCGCGCGCGATCGGTAAAACGGTCTAACATGCTAGTTCCTCTTAGACGAGCTAGTTTTTCAAACGCAAAGCGCCGCCCCGCGGCAGCGCTTTGGTCTCTTTACCCATATGGAGTATATGTTAACCGTTGGGGCCTTTCCCACCCGTAGCCGCGTGACAACGTCTACAAAAAAGGAATCGCTTCGGTCCGCTTGGCGGTTTGGTTTTGCGCTGCTGTCTAGCAGGCGGGCTCGGCGTCCATGCTCTCGGCAACGTCATTGACGGCATCGGCAACGGAAGCGCCAGGCATGCGCACGAGCTCCATATGCTGCTCTTCAAAGACGGTTCCCATGGGGAAGGCGCGGCGGAAGACAAAGCGAGCAACCGGACCAGCCACTAGCAGGTTCCAAGGCAGGGCCATGATAAAGTTGCGCGGAATGTTGACGAGCCACATCATCGGCAGCGTCTGCAAATTGGCAAGCGGGCCGCCGGGCATATGGAACAGGCCTTCGCACGCGCCGTAGAGCGACATGATGATGACCATGGGAACGACCATGCAGGAGCTGACGGCGAGCGTCATGGCAAGCGGCGAGCTCTTGCCCGGCGTGACCAGGAATTTAAAAGCGAAACCCTTGGCAAGGGGGCTGGCAACAAACCAGTCGCAGCACATGGCAAAAATGTAGGCAACGGGGAAGCCGAGCCACGCGGCGGCAACAACCTCGCCGTTGATGGCCCCATGCTGCAGGGCAACGTTGTAGATGCTCATCCAGAGCACCATGCAAAAGCACATGATAAAGGTGAACAGCAGGCTCTCTCGTTTGTTGATAGGCATAAAGGGCAGATTCCTCTCTGTGTTGTGCCGCGGCACCACGCAACAAAAACGGGCGGGCAAGATGGAGCTGTTGGAACTTCATCTCGCCCGCCCGTGGTACGTGCGTCTGCGACTACTTATGTGGTGAAACCAGCCTAGCACGAAAAGCGCACGCTTCGTAAGCGTTGAGTTTATGGAGATGCAGGGCACCAATAATCCCCGACCCCATAAGTTGCGGTGGAATACGGACTGTTTTGGCCCTTTAAGCAGCAATTCAGTCCCTATTTCACCGCAACTCATTTGGTGCAAAGTAGCCTGTCTCCCTTGCACCAATTAACTGGTGTGGCGCCAGCGAGGGTCGGTGAGAGTTCTCGCCACACCCAGGCCAACGGGCAAAAACGCCACGATGAGCACTGCACGCACAAACCAGCCGAGCATATTGACCGTGTCGAAGGTGCACATGTAATACATCGAGCGATACAGATACAAGCCCGGCACCATAATGACAATCGATGGCACCGTGAGGGCGATACGTGGATAGGTGAGCTTGATTTCGGCTAAGCTCGCGAGCAGCCCCGATACCAGCGCGCCGATAAACGCCGCCGCCTCGGGAGGCATTCCCGCGCTGAGGCCCAGGAAGGGAAGCATCGTCGGCGCATCGACGAGCGTAAGACGCAAGGTATTGGACACGGCGCCGATCAGCCCTGCCGCCGCTGCCATCTTTACCGGGCTGTTGAACATGACCGAGAAGCCAAACACGCCGACAAAGCTCATCACCACGCGCAAGAGCGTAAGAGCAAGCGGCGAGAGGCCAAGCGGGGCAAAGTCGTCCGGCGCCAGGCCCACACACTCGGCAACCATCCAACCTACGAGCGTCGCCATCACAATAATCGACACAGCATACGAAAGACGTTCAATGCCGCTTCGCATATCGAGCTTAGCGATGTCGAGGCCTGCCGTAATGAGGGGAAAGCCGGGAATCACAAAGAGCATGGCGCCGATATAGCCTTCTTGGTGCGACATTGCCCCCGGTACGACCTGGCCAAGGCCGAGCAATGCCAGCAGATACGAAACGCAAGCGAGCGCAACGCCCGTCGTCAGCGCGCTAAACTGGCCAAGACCCTGCTTGAGAATATGGGAGCGAGCAAAGTTGCCGACACCAGCGCCTACGAATGCGCAGGCCATCTCGATAGGGCCGCCGCCGAGCAAAAAGACGAAAGCGCCGCAAGCACAGGCTGCCGCAAGGCCCTGTTGCCAGGAAGAGTAATCGGGCTTTGAGCTCTCAACGGTCCTGAGCATCTCGTGGTACTCGTGCACGGTAAACCGGCGCCCGTAAATCTCAATTTCCTTTAAGAAGCTCTCCATCATCCAAATGCGATGAGTATTGACCCCCGTTGTGGGTAGGCTGACGACCTCGTTAAAGCAGTGGCCATCTTCGATGCAGGTGCACTCAAACGATAGGAGACTCAGGTCGACGTGAATCGTGACGCCGAGTACGGCAGCAACACGATTCATGGTATCGCGCACACGCCAGGCACCTGTTCCGCTTGCCAGCATAAGCATGCCGGTGCGGCAGATGATGGACGACTTATCGGTGAGCGGCGCATCGACGGCAAGTTCATCGCCTGCCGTCACGATCTGGCGCCAGTCAGTTTTCATATGGAGCGCGCCGGCACGAACGCCGTGGTGCAGGGGGACTCTTGAGAGCAACGAATCATGGCGCGAAGGCTGTGGGGGTTCCGCTGATTCGCCCTCGTCCTCGTCGGGCTCTTCATCAACAAGGTCGAAAGCATCGAGCGACGCCGGCTCGCGACGGTCGATCAATTCCTCGTCCTCATCATCAAAGTAGTTGAACTGATCGAGCATGTCCTCTTCGATTGCACGCTCGCTCGCGTCGTCCATATAGACGCTCCCTTCCTGCCGACTAACTCCCATCCTAGGCAGCGACGGCTAAAGGAAACATAAAAGAGACGGCTGTCATGCGAGCCACGTGCGCAATATCCGTTGGATAGTCGTTTAAGAACGTCCCCAATGACTACATCGATGTTTTGGCAACGCCAGCGAGCGGGTCGCATTTGAGACAAGGTGACGTGAAACGAAAGGGCGCTGACCTTCTGGTCGCGCCCTTGTAAGTGCCAACCAGGGCAACACCGCAGATAGAGGACGGACAGCGAGCGACGTCCAGAGCGAACAAGTTGGCATGAAAAAGGCAAGGCATAGACCTTCTGGTCATGCCTTGCCTTTTGAATGACAAATTGTCGCTCTGGGCGGCGCGCAGCGTCGAGCCGTTACGCGGTTCGTAGAACCGCGTAACCCCCTAGTACATCTTCGCGCCGGCAGGGATGGAAGCGTCGAGCTGAATCAGGTTGAGGCGCTCCTCGCCCTCCTCCTCGTGGATAGCGCTGATGAGCATGCCGCAGCTGGGAATGCCCATCATCTTGCGCGGAGGCAGGTTGGTGATGGCGAGCAAGGTCTTGCCGACCAGGTCCTCGGGCTCATAATAACCGTGAATGCCGGAGAGGATGGTACGGTCGGTGCCGGTGCCGTCGTCGAGCGTAAAGTTCAGCAGCTTCTTGGACTTCTTGACGGCCTCGCACGCCTTGACCTTCACAGCGCGGAAATCGCTCTTGGAGAAGGTATCAAAGTCGACGAACTCCTCAAACAGCGGCTCGACGGCGATCTTGGAGTAATCAACCGTGGGCTTGAGCGGCTTGACGAAGGGGCTCGCGGTGTTGCCGGCCTCGGCAGCCTTGGCGGCAGCGGCACCGGACTGGAAACCCTTCTCGGGCTTCATGTGCGGGAACAGCAGCACGTCGCGGATGGAAGCCTGGTTGGTGAGCAGCATGACCACGCGATCGATACCGATGCCGATGCCGCCCGCAGGAGGCATACCGTACTCGAGGGCGCGCACGTAATCCTCGTCGTACTCCATGGCCTCGTCGTCGCCGCCAGCCTTCTCGGCCATCTGGGCGGCAAAGCGCTCGGCCTGGTCGACCGGGTCGTTGAGCTCGGAGAACGCGTTGGCGTACTCGTGACCGGCGATAACCAGCTCAAAGCGGTGCGTCAGGCGCGGGTCGTCCTCAAAGCGCTTGGCAAGCGGGCTGACCTCGATGGGGTAATCGCACACGAACGTGGGGTTGACGATGGTGTCCTCGCCCAGCTCATCGTAGATCTCGGCGATAATCTTGCCGGCGGTCCACTCGGGCTTAATCTCCAGGCCCTTCTCGCGCGCGGCAGCAGCAAGCTCCTCGACCGGCGTATCGATGGTGACCTGTTTGCCGAGCACGTCGGAGACGATGTCGGTCATGGGACGGCTGGCCCACTCACCAGAAAGGTCGATGGTCTGGCCCTGGTACTCGATGACCTCGGGGTTGCCGATGGCCTTGTTAGCCGCCTTAATGACACCCTGGGCGAGCGCCTTCATGCCCTCGAGGTCGGAGAAGGCACGATAGGCCTCCATCGTGGTGAACTCGGGGTTGTGGGTAAGGTCCATGCCCTCGTTACGGAAGATACGGCCGATCTCGAACACGCGCTCAAAACCGCCGACGATGCAGCGCTTGAGGTGCAGCTCGGTAGCAATGCGCAGGTAGCACTCCTGATCGAGCGCGTTGAAGTGCGTGATGAACGGCTTGGCAGTAGCGCCGCCCTGGATGGTCTGCAGGATGGGGGTCTCGACCTCCATGTAGCCGTCGGACTCCATAAAGCGACGGAAGGTGGAGAGAATCTGCGAACGCTTACGGAACGTCTCGCGAACGTCGTCGTTGGCGATCAGGTCAACATAGCGCTGGCGATAGCGGGTCTCCTTGTCGGAAAGACCGTGGAACTTCTCGGGCAGCGGACGAACGGCCTTGGCAAGCAGGGTCGCGCTCTTAGGGGCAACGGAAAGCTGGCCGCGCTGGGTGCGCACAACCACGCCGGTCACGCCCAGGATGTCGCCCAGGTCGAGGGACTTGAGCGTATTCCAGGCAGCCTCGTCCATGTCGTTGATGCGGCAGAACAGCTGAATCTCGGCAGTCGCATCGCGTACGACGATGAACATGATCTTGCCCTGACCGCGCTTGGCGACCACACGGCCGCCGATCTTCACGACGTCCTCGGTGTCCTCGCCATCGGCAAGCTCGGCGTACTTAGCCTCGATATCGGCAACGTAGTCCTCAAGCTCAGAGTGCTCGGGATAGGGGTTCTGGCCCGCCTCGAACAGGGCGGCGCGCTTGGCCAGGCGGGTGGCGCGCTCGTCGTTGAGCGTCGATGCCTGATCTGCGGCGTTCTGGTTCTCTGCCATAAGTTAGCTCCTCAAACTAAAACGCTCCCCAGGATTCGGTCCCAGGGAGCGAAAACATACCTTTACGCGGGACCGTGGTCTAGCGTGCGATCTTGGCGATGGTGTAGACGCGAGTCTTGCCGGAAGGCGTAACGACCTCGACGGAGTCGCCCTCGCCGTGACCGATGATGGCGTGGCCGACCGGAGACTCGTTGGAAATCTTGTGCTCGAGCGAGTTGGTCTCGGTGGTACCGACGAGCGTGACTTCCATGACCTCACCGTTGGGATCAATCAGAGAAACGGTGGAACCGATGGAGACGGTCAGATCACCTGTGGTGGCAGCAACCTGAGCGTTGGCAAGGATGGCCTGGATCTCGGCAATACGAGCGGCGTTCTGGGCCTGCTTGTCCTTAGCGGCGTCGTACTCGGAGTTCTCCGAAAGGTCGCCGAACGCGCGGGCTTCCTTGATGTCCTCGACGATCTCCTTGGCGTAATCGCCCTCACGCCAAGCGAGCTCCTCGACGAGCTTCTGGCGGCCCTCAGCGGTCAGTACGATCTGGCTTGCGTCCATACGGATATCTCCCCAACTCTGATCAAACAATCAACTGTCAACAAAACGAAAAAGACCGGCTAGCCTGCGGGCAAGCCGGTCAGGTGCTCACCCCAAAGGGATGGGACTACTCTGCGTCCGCGTCGCTGTCCTCTGCCTGCTTCTTCTTGGCAGCAGCGAGCTTGGCCTCGAGCTCAGCGATCTCCTTGTCCTCCTCGGACTGCTCGACCACGACCTCCTCGGCCTGCTTGGTCTCGGCCTTATCGTCGCCCTCCATACCCTCGCGGATATTCTTGACGGTAGAGCCGAGGGACTTGCCGAGCTTCGGCAGGTTCTTGGGCCCGAAGATAATCAGGACAACGACGAGAATAATGATGAGCTCAGGAGCCCTCAGTCCAAACATGTAGACCTCCACAATACAGCGAGACAAGCTCGAATGAGTATACCGCGGGTATCGCGGTATCACAACAATAGCTAAAAAAAGGGACCGCAAGAAGCGGTCCCTCCTCATGCTCTGGTCGGGTTGACTGGATTTGAACCAGCGACCCCTGCGTCCCGAACGCAGTGCTCTACCAAACTGAGCCACAACCCGTTAGCTCGACTATAGTAACAAAGATTTTCGCCGCGTGCTAGAGAAATTTTTATTTCTTTGGCGCGTCGATTTGAACCGTGTTGGGAATAAGCTCAGTCGCGCAGGCCCACCAGCCATTTTGCTGGGCAGCGTCAGCAAGCCTTTCGGCCGTGGCGGCGGTGTCGCAAATGGCAAACGAGCAGGCGCCCGATCCGCACACATCTACAGCAACGGTGCCGTCCTGTTTACGCAGCCAATCGAGAACCGTTTGTATCTGCGGCTCCATCTGTGCGGAAATGACACCCAGGTTGTTATGGATGAGCGCATATGCCGTCTCGGCATCACCAGCACGCAAGGCAGAAGCTATCGCGCCGGGCTTGTCTGCAGGCACCGGGGCCTCGTCAAAGCGCCGATACGCTTCAACCGTTGAAACGCTCGCCTCGCGCGGTTTGACCAATACGACGGGTGTCGCCGGAAGCGCAGGATACTCAGTGGCCAGTACGTCTCCCCCGCCCACGTAGAATGCGGGACTCGCGTGCAGAAAGAACGGCACGTCGGCGCCAATGCCGCGGGCGATGTCATCGAGCGCGGGGTCAGTGCGATCGATGCCCCAGAGCTCCGCCAAGGCGACAATGACCGCGGCCGCATCCGTCGAGGGGCCGCCCAGGCCGGCGCATAGCGGAATGCGCTTTTCGATCGTAACGCAGATGTTTGCCTCGCGACCATAATGCTCGGCCATAGCAACCGCAGCCCGATACGCCGTATTCTTTTGCATGGGAAAATCTGATGCCGGAACCGTCTGGACGGTCAGCGCCTGCGCCGGCGTGACCGTCACGGTATCGGAAAGGCCGACGGCTGCCATCAGGGAATCGACCCTGTGGTAGCCGCGGGCGTCACGCTCGGTATGAACCCCCAGATAGAGGTTGATCTTTGCCGGCGCGGAAAGGGTCAGGGACCAATCGGTCACCGCTAGTGCTCCTCGAGCTGATTGCCGAGCGGAGTAAAGATGTGCTCACCGCTCTCGGGGTCGAACAGCTCGACCTGACCGGTAAGGACGTCGATGTACTGGTAGGACTGACGCGACTTGCGGCCGCGGCGTTCGTCAACCTCGACGATAAAGACAGCCGGGTGGACGCTCTTGATGGTGCCCATGCGCTCGACGACGCGGGTGCGGCCCATGTTGGCCTTCACCTTAACGCGATCGCCCACCATATCGGTCAGCTTCTCGTGGATGTCGTCGACGTGATTGACTTCCATCTCTTCCATGAACAGGGCCTCCAGAAGGTGCAATTCAAAAAGGGGATAATACCCCTAAGATAGACAAAACTCTAATACTATAGCACCCTGCTGCCGCCATATGCAAGTAGCTAAATAAACCCCGTCCCAAATACGTACCAGACGACAACCTCGCATGACCAGTTGTTACGCGGTTTGGTAAAACCGCGTAACCTAAAGGTTGTCCGTGTCCAAGACGATGGTGAATGGGCCGTCGTTGACCAAGTCGACTTTCATATCGGCGCCAAAGATGCCGTGCGCCACGTGTTCGACATCTTGACGAACGAGCGTCAGGAAGTACTCGTAGAGCTCGTTGGCAACATCGGGCGCGCCTGCATCGGTAAACGACGGACGGCGACCGTGGCGGCAGTCAGCGAACAGCGTGAACTGCGACACCACGAGCACCTCGCCGTCGACATCGGCAAGTGCCAGGTTGGTCTTGCCGTTCTCGTCCTCGTTGATGCGCAAGCCCCGGAGCTTGCCCCACAGCTTATCGGCCTCGGCGCGCGTGTCGCCGTGGCCCACGCCCAGCAGCACCAGATAGCCGCGCCCAATTTTGCCCACGCACTCGCCGTCGACCGTCACGCCGGCGTTGAGTACGCGCTGCACCACCGCACGCACGGCCTACTCCTCGCCCGTCAGTTTGGCGGACAGATGCTCGAGCGCGTGGAAACGATGGCTGATGGCGTTCTTCTCGTCCGCCGTCAGCTCGGCCATGGTCTTGCCCGGCGTGTCGACCGGCAGGAACAGCGGGTCATAGCCAAAGCCGTGATCGCCGCGGCCCTCGTGTGCGATAACGCCCTCGCAGGCGCCCTCGCCATAGGTGACCAGACCATCCGTGTCGATAAGCGCAACGACGCTCATAAAGCGCGCGGTGCGGTCCTCGTCCGCCACGCCTTCCAGGTTAACGAGAAGCTTGGCGTTGTTGGCGGCATCGTCTCCGTGCACGCCCGCATAGCGCGCGCTATACACGCCCGGCTCGCCGTCAAGCGCGTCGACGACCAAGCCCGAATCGTCGGCAATGGCCATGAGCCCCGTCTCTTCGACGGCAGCCTGCGCCTTGATGATGGCGTTCTCCAAAAACGTCGTGCCGTTTTCCTCGGGGTCCTCAAAATCGCCCAGCTGGCCGAGCGCCACAAAGCGAACCTCGGGCATGACCTTGCCCAAAATGGCCTCGATCTCGGTGAGCTTATGGGCGTTGCCCGTTGCCACGACAATGGTCGCCGCCGGGTCGAGGGTGTCGATGTCGATCTTCTCAAGTGCCATGAGTGGTCTCCTTGTCTCTATAGCAATGCCGCGCCGAGGGCGACGAGGGCCTCCGCCTCTCCCCTCTCAATCAACGGCAGTCTTATACTTCGACGTTTTCCCAGATAAAACCTGCCAAAATAAACCTGTCCCTTTTTGGCAGGTTAGGCGATGGCTTGGCGCTGAAGCTCGATGAGCTCGGCGATGCCTTTGTCGCCCAGGTCGAGCAGGGCGTTGAGGCGCTTACGGTCAAAGGGCGCCTGCTCGCCAGTGCCCTGGAGCTCGATCATCTCACCGGTGTCGGTGGCGACGAGGTTCATGTCGACTTCGGCATGGCTGTCCTCGGAATAATCGAGGTCAAGCAGCGTATTGCCGTCGACAACGCCCATGGAGATTGCAGCCACCTGGCCGGTAAGCGGGATGCGCTCGATCTTGCCCGCCTCGACCCACATGGCGAGGGCGTCGTGCAGCGCCACCCAGGCGCCGGTGATGCTCGCTGTACGCGTGCCGCCATCGGCCTGAATCACATCGCAGTCGACGGTGACGGTGTACTCGCCGAGCGCCTTCATGTTGACGACGGTACGCAGGCTGCGGCCAATGAGGCGCTCGATCTCCATGGAGCGACCCTTGCGGTTGGCGTGCTCGCGCTTGCAGCGCTTGCCGGTCGACGCCGGCAGCATGGCGTATTCCGCGGTCACCCAGCCGACCTTAGCTCCCTTTCGCCAGCCCGGCACGCCCTCCTCGATTGTGGCGGCGCACAACACGCGCGTGTCACCGAACTCGGCAAAACACGAGCCGTGGGCGTGCTTCATGACGCCACGGGTGAGCTTGACGGGGCGCAACTCGTTGGCGGCGCGACCGTTGGCGCGGTTGACCTGCATGTACTCCATAGAAAAATCCTTTCGGCAAAAGGTGTGGCGAAGGCTCTGACGGCGGCCTTACATCTATTTCAGCTCATCGATATCGATATGCTCAATGCTCTTGAGCGGCTGACCAAAGATAAAGCTGCCCGCCACCGCAAACTCGGCAATGTTATCGGCCGTCGTGGCAAAACGATGCTGCGGCTCGGCGGCGACGCCCGCCAGCTGCTCGCGGCGCGTGAGGATATCGGTCAGCTCGCGCGTGGTCTCCTCGGCGGAACTCACGACGCGTACCCCAGGCCCCAGCGCATGGCGGATAGGTCCCACCAACAGCGGAAAATGCGTACAGCCGAGCACCACGGTATCGATACCGTGGTCGCGCAGTGGCTCAACCGTGGCACCCACCAGCGCACGCACGGCAGGCGTATCGAAGATGTCCTCGTTCTCAAGCCACTGCTCTTGCAGATGCGCACCCGAGGCGAGCTCGTGTTCGACAACCTCGACAAAGCTCGAGGCGGGGCAGCCGTATACGTCGACGCCGGCATCTAGGTCCTGAATGGCGCGCGTGTAAGCGCCCGAGCGAATGGTGAGGTTGGTGGCGAGCACGCCCACGCGACGCGTGCGGGTGCTGTTGATTGCCGCACGGGCACCCGGCGCGATCACGCCGATCACGGGAACGTCGAGCACCTGCTGGGCCAGACGCAAGGCCGCAGCGGTCGCCGTGTTGCAGGCGATGACCATAATCTTGACGTCGTGCTTCGAAAGCCAACGACCCGCCTGCAACGCAAACGAGCGCACTTCATCCTCGGTGCGGGTGCCGTAGGGGCAGCGCTTGGTGTCGCCAAAGTAGTAGACGGACTCGTGCGGCAGCGCCGTCGCAATCGCGCGCGCAACCGTCAGACCGCCCAAACCAGAATCGAACACGCCAATCGGGCGCGTGTCGCCTGCCGGATTCTCAATATCGGACATTACCTCACCAGTCTCTCTCGAAAAGACATGTCCAAGTGCAGCGACGCCGCGCTACGAACGCGCCGCGACCAGCAGCTCTGCCGTCGCCGCCCAACCGTCGACAATTTTGCCACGCGTAACGAAAGCGTTCTCGCAAGCAGCCAGGAACTCGGGCGCGCCGGCGCTCGTCAGGCCATTCTCGACCAGGCAGAACGTGCCCACGTGATCGGCCATGTAGAAGTCGGACTCGGAATCGCCGAGCGCGAGCGTCTCCTCGCGCTCGATCCCTAGGTGCTCGCAGAAGCGCGCGATGGCAACGCCCTTGTTGAGGCCGGCGGGATTGATGTTAAACGCGCGACCGTCCTCGACGCGATCGAGCTCGAGCGTCGTCGGCTTGGACAGATGCGTCAGGTGACCGTTACAGGCCCACACCAGGCCGCAGCCGGCCTCGTCCAGGATGGCCTGGACCTCATTGTCGGGCACATCGCCGCGCATGCCGACGGTGACCTCGCGGTACTTGTAGCCGGTCGACATGTCGTTGTGATACTCGATCTTGTGTGGCCAGCGGGCAAGAATCTTCTCGCACACGCCGGTCTGCTCGATCACCTGGTGCGGAGTAAGGCCGCAGGCGGGGTCGTAAGGCATGTCGCCAGTCAGATACTCCCAATCGTTGGCTTTGAGGTCGTACATGACCAGGCCGCCCATCTCACCGATGTAGGAGTTGAGGCCGAGCACGCGCGCATCCTCGTGGATCATGGTACGGTTGCGGCCCGAGGTGGGAACCACCTGAATACCAGCGCGGGCAAGTGCCACGACGGCCTCGACGAGTTTGGTCGAGGGGTTACCGTCGTTGTCGCGCAGCACGCACGAGCCGGGCGCGAGCATCGTGGCATCCAGGTCGGTAAAGACGTACTTGACCTTGGCCAAGCGCTCGCGCATCTCGCCCGAAAGCTCGGCAACGGTCGGCAGGGTGTTGTGGGACATGGTTACTCCGTTTACGTAGAAGGGTTTGGACTTGGACGGCATGTTTTGATTGAGGGAACACGCTTATGGCGACAGCGCACTCAGGGCGCCGCCGCCATCATGGTTCATTAGTCAAACTGGGTAACATCGATCAGGCGATTGGCCAGCGAAAGGTCGCTCTCGATGGGCACGAACTCGTCGCCCACGTGCATGAGCTCCTCGTCACCCTTTGCCAGCAGCAAGACAATGGTGGGAGCATCGGGGTTGACGTACTCCTCGCGCGCCGCCTTGAACGCCGCATGCACAGCGGCTTCGCGGTCGAGGATGATCTTGTTCGGCGTATCGTCGGGAACATGCTCGGCAAGCTCGCGACAGACCTTCATCGGGTCCTCGTGAGCCGGGTCCTCGTTGGCAAAGATCATCAGGTCGGAATATGGTGCGGCCTCGCGCGGAAGCTGCTCGCGGCGCTCCTGCGCCTTGCCGCCGGCAGCGCCAAACACTGCAATGACTGGACTAGCGGGAAACGCGCGCTTGACCGACGAGAAAAGCGAACGGAACGAAAGCTGGTTGTGCGCATAGTCAACGACGCAGATCACGCGGCCGTCCTTCGACTCCACGACCTCCATACGGCCCGGCACACGCAGTTTGGAGAGGCCCTTCTTGATAGCCTCGATACCGATGCCGATCTCGCGCGCAGCGGCGATAGCGACCAGCGCGTTTTCCACGTTAAAGTCGCCCGCGATGCCCAGCAGGACCTTCTCCCCCGCCTCGGACTCGTCGGCACACAGGCCATGCAGGTTAAACTCGATGTTAAAGCCGACCATGCGCACATCGCTCGCCCACAGGCTTGCCTCGGGATGCTCGACGCCAACGGTCACCAAGCGCTCGGCCGTCGACGCTGCCTCCAACACACGGTCAACCTCTTCGGTGCCCAGATTCACCACGGCGGTCTTTGCCTGGTCAAAGATCCTGAGTTTGCTCTCAAAATAATCCTCAAACGTGGGGTGTTCGATCGGTGAGATGTGGTCACGGCCGATGTTGAGGAAGCACGCCACGCCAAACGGCAGATTCTCGACGCGTTGGTACTTGAGCGCCTGGCTCGAGACCTCCATGACCATGGACTGGCGACCTGACGTGCGGCAGTTGGCGATATGGCGCCAGACCTCGGGGGCCTCGGGCGTAGTATTGGTGCTCTCGTAGCACTCGATACCATCGTCGGTGTTCACTGAGCCGATCATGCCGCAGGACTCGCCCGCCGCTTTGATGATGGACTGGAGCATAAAAGCGGTCGTGGTCTTTCCCTTGGTACCGGTGATACCCACGATCTTGACGTCGTGGTCGGGACGGTCGTAGACCTCCGGCGGCAACAGGGCCATGGCCGTGCGAACGCTATCAACAACCAGCATCGCAGCACCGCTCTCCTGCGCCAGCGGCTCCAGAGACTCGACCAGCGACTCCTCGCACACAAATGCGACGGCGCCCGCATCGAGCGCCATGCTCAAAAACGCGGGCTTAAAGGCAGTGCCTTTGCAAAAGAACACGTCACCCGCCGAGACCGTACGCGAATCAAACGAGCAGCCGGTCACGGCACGCTCGTCAACCTGCTCTGACGCGCGCAGCTCGCCGCACACATCGAGAAGCTTGGCAAGCGTATCGACCGTGGTCACGGTCGCGGAATCCGAATGGTGCATCTTTCACCTTTCTCAGCCATTTGGCAGGGACGGTTTTTATAGTAACTGAAACGCACCACGCAAAAACGGCTCCCGGAGGAGCCGTTACGCGCAGGCGTTCGTAAGCCGAGGCTAGGCAGCCTGAACAGCGGGCTGGTCCTCGTCGATAAAGAAGCGCTTGTACCACACCAGGAACACGAGCGGCGTATAGATCTTGCGCTGGAAATCGCCCTTGCCCGCAAAGTGCAGATCGAGCAGGTGCATGAGCTCGTCGGTATCGAAGAACTCGCTTGCCCACGGCGCGGTGAAGTACTCCTTGACATAGTCGTACCACTTTTGCTCGCGCAGCCAGTAGACAATCGGCACCGGGAAGCCCACCTTGGGACGGGTGGCCCACTCATCGGGCAGCGACTTGTTGGCAGCGTGGCGGAGTACCTGTTTGTTGCCGTTCTCGTTGATGCGGTAGCGATCGGGAATGTGCTCGGCGAACTCCATGACTTTGCGGTCCAGGAAGGGCACGCGCAGCTCCAGCGAGTGCGCCATGCACATCTTGTCGGCCTTGAGCAGAATGTCGCCTGGGAGCCACATGTTCATGTCCAGGTACTGCTTCTTGACCAGCTCGGGCTGACCCTTCACGCGCGCATAGATGGGAGCGGCAAGCTCGAAGGCGCCATCGCCGGTGTTGTACTCGGGCTTGAGCACGCCGTCGACCTCGCGCTCCGGCCATACCAGAGCCTGTCCCAGGAACGACTTCTCGGGGATCTCGGCACCTTTGACCAGGAAGTTATGTCCCTTGAAGTACGGCATATGCAACGCCAGGTTACCGAGCGCGCGACGGATGGGCAGCGGCACCATCTTTTTGTACTTGCGCACCGGAACCGTGTCCTCGTAGTAGGCGTAGCCGCCAAAGAGCTCGTCGGCGCCTTCGCCCGAAAGCACGACGGTAACATCCTTGCGCGCCATCTCGGCCAAGAACCACAGCGGCACAGACGACAGGTTGGACTGCGGCTCGTCCATGTGATACTGGATGTCCTCGAGCGCACCGAAGAACTCGTCGGCGGTAATCATCTTGCGGACATTCTCGACGCCGAGCTTGTCAGAAAGTTCCTTGGCGTAGTTAGTCTCGTTGAAATTCTTGTAATCGAAGCCCACCGAGAAGGTCTTGTCGGGCATGAGGCAAGCGGCGATGTAGCTGGAGTCGACGCCGCCGGAGAGGAACGACGCGACCTTGACGTCGGCGATGCGATGGGCCTCGACGCTCTCGTGCACGACCTCATCCAGCTCGTCGACGTACTCCTCGAACGGCTTCTCGACGGCAGAGTAATCGCAATCCCAATAGCGCTCGATGTTCATCTTGCCGGTCGGGATGTCTACGGTAAAGTAATGCGCCGGCGGCAGCTTGTAGACACCCTCGAAGAAGGTCTCCTCGGTTGCCGAATACTGCAGCGTCATGTACGGACGCAGGGCCTTTTTGTTGACCGCCTTGCGGAAGTGCGGGTAGTCCAGGAAGCTCTTGATCTCGGAACCAAAGAGCACGCCCGGAGCGCCGTCGCCCGCATCGGCCATGGGATAGTAGTAGAGCGGCTTGATGCCAAAGATATCGCGGGCGCCAAAAAGCTTGTTCTTCTTCTTGTCCCAGATGACGAAGGCGTACATACCGCGCAAGCGATCGAGTACTGCCTCGCCCCACTCCTCATAGCCGTGCAGGAGGCTCTCGGTGTCGGCGCCGCAGTGGAACTTGTAGCCCTTGGCCTCGAGCTCGGAACGGAGTTCTTGGAAGTTGTAGATCTCGCCGTTGAAGACAATGACGACGCTACCGTCCTCGTTGGCCATGGGTTGGGCGCCGGCCTCGGTCAGGTCGAGGATCGACAAGCGGCGGAAGCCGAGGGCAACGCGGCCGTCGATAAACTGACCGCCCATGTCGGGACCGCGATGGACGATGCGGTCCATCATCTTGGTGAGCACCTCGGATTGGTTATCCGTCCCACCGACAAAACCGACAAAACCGCACATATACTATCCCCTCTGCTGTTGCTGGGCATCAAATCGAATCAGTAGCTTTTGAGTATACCCGAGGGCGTAAAGAGGGGCGGAATGTTCAGGCAATCTCAACTGAATCAGCTCCGCTGTGACACGCGACGGTTACCTTTAATGGATATGAGATGAATGAGGCGATTGTTTTGCTATACTCTCTCCGCACGGGCGATTGGCGCAACGGTTAGCGCAGGTGCTTTACACGCACAAGGCTGGGGGTTCGAATCCCTCATCGCCCACCACTGATTTGATAGGCTCCCAGCTATGGGGGCCTTTCATTTTTGGGCCCAGCGCATGGGATTCGAACCCGCAAGGGTGCGGAGCTGAGGAAACGCGAAGCGTTTTCCAGCGCAGCACGCGAGGGCCGTAGGCCCGAAGCGAGAGCGGACGGCGTCAGCCGCACGCGACATCCCTCATCGCCCACCACTGATTTGATAGGCTCCCAGCTATGGGGGCCTTTCATTTTTGGGCCCAGCGCATGGGATTCGAACCCGCAAGGGTGCGGAGCTGAGGAAACGCGAAGCGTTTTCCAGCGCAG
>UQWQ01000008.1 GCA_900544755.1 uncultured Collinsella sp.
AAATGCGCCGATGTCGATCCGCGCGGCGATGCCAGCTATATCAACTACATTTCGGACAAGGCGACGTCGGTCGGCGGCGGCGTGCTCGAGGCACTCGCTATGCTCACCGGTGTCTTTAGAGGATAGAAGGCGGCAATGGAAAAGCTCGATGTTGTGAATGCGGCGCTTGCCGCCCTGCGTGCTGGCGAGACGTGCGAGCTCGTGGTCGTGGCCGGTACGGCGGGGTCGTCACCGCGCGGTGTGGGCGCCTGGATGGCCGTCTTTGCCGATGGCAGCCAAGCGGGCACCATCGGCGGCGGCAAGATTGAGCTCTTTGCGCTGGATGAGGCGCGCGAGCTCCTGAGCGCGGGACAGTCGCGTCTGGTCCGCTACACCATGGGCGGCGAGAACTCCGATACCGGCATGATCTGCGGCGGGGCCATCTGCCTGTGCTACCTGCATCTGGATGCGACCCAGGCACCGTTGTTCCAGGAAATTGCCGACGTCTTGGCCTATCGGCGCATCGGCGACTTCGTCATCGACTTTGGGCCGTTTGTCGCGAGCGCGCTCGAGGGCGATGCGGCCGAGTACCATGGCGAGGAATCGCGCCGCACCATTGCGGGCTGCCCCGGGCTTTCGCTGGTGGAGGAGGGGAGTAAGGTCACCTACACCAACGCGGCCTCCGAGATTCCCGCGGCGCACATCGAGACGCTCTGCCCCGAGGGCCTGACCTATATCTTTGGCTGCGGCCACGTGGGCGCTGCGACGGCGCGGGTACTCACGGCGGCGGGTTTTGCCGTCGTGGCTTGCGACGACCGCCCCGGCACGCTGACCCCCGAATGGGGGCCCGGTGTCTACGACCGTCGTCTGGTCGACTACAAGAACCTGAGCAAGCAGTGCCCCATCGGCCCGCGCGACCTGGTGGTCGTCGCCACGGCGGGTCACAAGTCCGATATCGACGTGGTGATTCAGGCCATGCGCGCCAAACCCGCCTATCTGGGCTGCTTGGGTTCGCGCCGCAAGACGGCATTTGTGCGCGCCCGCATGGAGCAGGAGGGCTTTACGCAGGAGCAAATTGACGAGCTGCACCTGCCGATCGGAGTCGCCATCGAGGCGGAGGACCCCGAGGAGATCGCTATCTCCATTGCCGCCGAGATGATCCACCTGCGCCGCACCAAACTCGTTCCCCGCAAGCGCTAATCGCATCCCCATATATGAGTTGCGGTGAAATAGTTCCTAAATAAGCCTGACGGGCGGTCAGTCAGGAACTATTTCACCGCAACTGCTGTTTGACCCCGGGGGATGCAGGATTGCGGGTCAAAATGCTACCTGTGTCATATGCCCTATAATGTCCGACCGTTGAGCGGCATGGGGCCGCTGCTTAGGGTACGGGAGGCGCAAATGGCAGAGTCGGCAGCAGGGGATGCCCTGTTCGAGCGAACGGGAAAAGTTTCGTTTGTGCAGGTATTGCCCCATGCGCTGCAGCATGTGCTGGCGGCATTCGCGGGTATCGTCACGCCCGCCATCATCATTGCGTCGGTCTGCGGCTTTACCCCTCAGGAGGAGGCCGCCGTCATCCAGGCGTCGCTCGTCCTCTCGGCGCTTGACATTTTCCTTCAACAGTTTCCCATAAAAGGTGTCGTCGGTTCGGGCCTGCCCATTGTGATGGGTGCGAGCTTTACCTTCGTGCCGGCGCTCAAGGCAGTCGGTCTTGAGCTTGGTTTTGAGGCCGTGCTGGGCGCCCAGGTAATCGGCGGCGCGCTCGTCGCGCTCTTCGGCCTACTGTTTAGGCGCGTGAGTTTTCTGTTTCCGGCCCCGGTGCTCGGTACCGTCATCTTTGTGATCGGCCTGTCTCTGTGCCCGGTCGCTGTGGCTTCTATGGCGGGCGGGGAGGGCGCTGCCGATTTCGGCAGTGTCACCAACTGGGCCGTCGCGCTCGTGACGTTTGTCGTCACCTTTATGGCTGGCAACTACGGCAAGGGCGCGCTTAGGCTGGGCAGCATCCTGGCTGGTATCTGCGCGGGCTTTGTTTTGGCTGCGGTGTTGGGCATGGTCGATTTCTCGGCCATCGCGACCGCCAGCTGGTTCGCCCCGCCGGCCCTGGGCGCCCATCGCCTTGTGTTCGACCCGGCCGCGTGCGCCGTTGTGGGCGTTGTCGCCATTGTCAACGCAGTACAGGTCATGGGCGAATTTGCCGCCGTGTCGTCCGCTGCGCTCGATACCCCTGCGACCGATAGCCAGATCTCGGGTGGCCTGATCGCCAACGGCCTGGTCGGTATGCTGTCAGGCTTTTTGGGCGGCGTCCCCACGGCAACCTTTGGCCAGAATGTGGGCATTATCGCCGAGAACAAGGTCGTCAACCGCATGGTCTTTACGCTTGCCGCCGCCATCTTGCTCATCGCGGGCCTGCTGCCCAAGTGCGCGGCAGTGCTCACGTCCATTCCGCAGCCGGTCATCGGCGGCGCCACGATCGGCGTGTTCGCGACCATCGGTATGAACGGTGTGGTCATGTTTGCCCGCCACGGCCTGTCTCAGCGCGATACCACGCTCATGGGTCTCTCTATCGCCTTTGGCACGGGCATTGAGCGCACGGCCGGCGCGCTTGCCGGCGCTGGATTCCCCGCATGGGTTGGCACCGTTTTTGGCGGATCCTCCATTGCCGTCGCCGCGCTCGTTGCTGTGATCCTCAACCTGGTCCTCCCGCGCCAAAAATAACGCCCCATATATGAGTTGCGGTGGAATAGGGACTGTTTAAGCCTTTTAAGCCATCAAACAGTCCCTATCTCACCGCAACTGCTGTTTTCCTCCGTGCCCTAGGGATCAATTTGTGCGGGGGAGTTGTGGAGTTGTGCAGGCAGACGAGGTTTTTCTGGAAATACGCACCCAATGCGCGTATAGTACCGATTGTTTTGTCGGCTCCTGCTGCGTCGAGTCCAAACCGCGAAATGCCATGAGCGGCGCGGATGCAGCCAGGAGGCACGAGGACAACCCATCGTGGCCACGCCCCGTGCTTAAAACCCCAAGAAGGAGTGAACAATGGCAGAAGAGAAGTATGTGCCGCGTCTAAAGACCAAGTACAACAACGAGGTCAAGCAGCAGCTTCAGGACAAGTTCCAGTACGAGAACGTCATGATGATCCCCAAGTTTGAGAAGATCGTCGTGAACATGGGTGTCGGCGAGGCC
This sequence comes from uncultured Collinsella sp., assembly GCA_900544755.1. Lineage (GTDB taxonomy): Bacteria > Actinomycetota > Coriobacteriia > Coriobacteriales > Coriobacteriaceae > Collinsella. Next base: position 3,163 of record UQWQ01000008.1, read on the forward strand.
GCTACCGATTCCAAGGCCATCGACGGTGCCGTGCGCGACCTGCGCGCCATCACCGGCCAGCAGCCGATGATCACCCGTGCCCGCAAGTCCATCGCTACCTTCCGCCTGCGCGCTGGTATGCCGATCGGCTGCAAGGTTACCCTGCGTGGCGACCGTATGTGGGAGTTCTTCGATCGTCTGACCTCCGTCGCGATTCCCCGTATCCGCGACTTCCGCGGCATCTCCGCCAAGAGCTTCGACGGCCGTGGTAACTTCTCCATGGGCGTCACCGAGCAGCTCATCTTCCCCGAGATCGACTTCGACTCCGTCGATCACCAGCGTGGTATGGACATCACTTTCGTGACCACCGCCAATACCGATGAGGAGGCCAAGGCCCTTCTGGACGCCTTCGGTTTCCCGTTCAAGAAATAGGTTCACCTGCCCTATGAGCGCCGTTCCCAGAAGGGGGCGGCGCTTGGGGCGAACAATACTCTATGTGAGGAGGATATAAGTGGCTAAGACATCGATGATCGTCAAGTGCAATCGCAAGCAGAAGTTCTCTACTCGTGAGTACACGCGCTGCCAGCGCTGCGGCCGTCCGCACTCTGTGTACCGCAAGTTCGGCCTGTGCCGTGTCTGCTTCCGCGAGCTTGCACTCAAGGGCGAGCTTCCCGGCGTTAAGAAGGCCAGCTGGTAAGTCACTACCAGCGTTTCAAGCATCCGTTTGGAACAGGGAAAACGCGCTAGTTAGGCTTTGCCGTTAAGGGCGGCGAAGAACCAAGAGCACGTGTTCATCAAGAACGAAGGAGAATCTGTATGAACCTTACAGACCCGATCGCAGATATGCTTACGCGCATCCGTAACGCTAACTCTGTGAACAAGGCCACGGTCTCCATGCCGAGCAGCAAGAAGCTCGTCGAGATCGCTCGTGTTCTGCACGAGGAGGGCTACATCGAGGGCTACGATGTCGAGGACACCGTTCCCCAGAAGACTCTGCACATCACGCTTAAGTATGGTCCCAAGAAGGCTAAGGTCATCAACGGCATCCGCCGCATTTCCAAGCCGGGCCTGCGTAAGTACACCGGCGTTGCCGACATGCCCCGCGTCCGCGGTGGCCTTGGTACCGCCATTATTTCCACCAGCCATGGCGTCATGACCGACCGCGATGCTCGCAAGCACAACGTCGGCGGCGAGATCATCGCTTACGTCTGGTAATTCGCTCGGTAGGTAGAAGGAAAGGAGATCACCGTGTCTCGTATCGGTAATAAGCCTGTCCAGATTCCCGCCGGAGTCGAAGTGGCAGTCAACGGCAACAACGTTGTCGTCAAGGGCCCCAAGGGCCAGCTCGAGCTCGATGTCTTTGAGAAGCTCGCTATCAACATCGAGGACAACGTCCTCACCGTTTCCCGTCCCGACGACGAGCGTGAGACCCGTGCCCGCCACGGCCTCACCCGTGCCCTCATCCACAACATGGTTGTTGGCGTTTCCGAGGGCTTCGAGAAGAAGCTCGAGCTCGCCGGCGTCGGTTACCGCGTGCAGCAGAAGGGCAAGAACCTCGAGTTCTCCCTGGGCTTCTCGCACCCCGTGATCGTCGAGGCTCCCGAGGGCATCACCTTCGAGGTTCCCGACAACACCCACGTGAACGTCAAGGGTATCAACAAGCAGCAGGTCGGTCAGATCGCCGCTGAGATCCGCGGCCATCGTCCTCCCGAGCCTTACAAGGGCAAGGGTATCCACTACGTTGGCGAGCACATCCGCCGCAAGCTGGGTAAGGCCGCCAAGTAGTCGTAACCGACTCACTCGCATAAGACCAGCACCCCGTCAGGTGCTGGCAAGATCAACCTTTTTAGGAGTTTACGTATGAACAAGCATAAGGCGAAGCTGGAAGGCCTCAAGCGTCGTCAGCGTCGTGTTCGCGGCAAGGTCTCGGGTACCTCCGAGCGTCCGCGTCTTCGCGTGACCCGTACTAACGCCAACATCTATGCCCAGATCATCGACGACAGCAAGGGCTCCAGCCTGACGCTCGTCTCTGCCTCGACCCTCGAGGCCGAGTTCAAGGGCACCCACACCTCGAACAAGGAGGCTGCGGAGAAGGTCGGTCAGCTCGCTGGCAAGCGTGCCATCGAGGCCGGCATCACCAAGGTCGCCTTCGATCGCGGTGGCCGTATCTACCATGGCCGCGTCAAGGCCCTCGCCGACGGTGCTCGTGCCGCCGGTCTCGAGTTCTAGGAGGTATGTAGCACATGGCTCGTAATCAGAAGCAGCAGCGCGAGGCCTCCGAGTTCGAGGAGCGCGTCGTTTACATCAACCGCGTGTCGAAGACCGTCAAGGGTGGTCGTCGCATGAGCCTCGTCGCTCTCGTCGTCGTTGGCGACGGCAAGGGCAACGTCGGCGTTGGCATGGGCAAGTCCGCTGAGGTGCCCCTGGCCATCTCCAAGGCGTCTCTCGATGCCAAGAAGAACATGTTCCACGTGCCGGTGACCGAGCAGGGCACCATCCCGCACGAGGTTCTCGGCCACTTTGGTGCCGGCCGCATCATCATCAAGCCCGCTGTCGAGGGTACCGGCGTTATCGCCGGCGGCGCTGTGCGTCCCCTCTTCGAGCTTGCTGGCATCAAGAACGTCCTGTCCAAGTCCCTCGGTACCGACAACGGCCTCAACATCATCAAGGCTGCCGTCGAGGGCCTCAAGGAGCTCTCCAGCCCTGAGGACGTCGCGGCTCGCCGTGGCCTGACGGTCTCCGAGATGTTCGTCGGTAAGGAGAACTAAGCATGGCTGACACCATCAAGATCAAGCAGGTCCGCAGCACCAACGGTTGCAAGCAGGACCAGGTCCGTACTGTCCGTGCCCTCGGTCTCCACAGGATCCGCGAGGTTCGCGAGATTGCTGACAACGAGTCCGTCCGCGGCATGATCTTCAAGGTCAAGCACCTTGTCGAGATTGTAGAGGAGTAGCAAATGCAGCTTCACGATCTTACTCCCGCGCCCGGTTCCACCAAGAACCGCAAGCGCGTCGGCCGTGGCAATTCTTCGGGTCACGGCACCACTTCTGGCCGCGGCCAGAAGGGCCAGGGTTCCCGCTCTGGTGGCACCAAGGGTGCCGGCTTCGAGGGTGGCCAGACTCCGCTGGCTATGCGCCTGCCCAAGCTTCCGGGCTTCCGCAACCCCCGTCGTATCGAGTACACCGCTGTTAACGTTGAGCGTCTCGAGCGTAAGTTCGAGGACGGCGCTGTAATCGACGGTGCCGCTCTTAAGGCCGCTCGCATCACCAAGAGCGAGTTCGAGCCCGTCAAGGTGCTCGGCAATGGTGAGCTCACCAAGAAGTTCACGGTCAAGGTCGACAAGGTCAGCGCTTCTGCGCAGGCCAAGATCGAGGCCGCCGGCGGAAAGGTCGAGCTGCCGTGCTAAATGGTCTTAAGAATGCTTTCCGCATCAAAGAATTGCGCGAAAAGATTCTTTTTACCATAGCTATGCTCGTCGTGTACCGCATTGGTGCGCACGTTCCTGTGCCCGGCATTCCCTTCCAGGGGATGCTGGGCCTTTTCTCGACCGATAACAATTCGGTCGCCGCAGGTGCTATGGCCCTCCTGAATCTTTTCTCTGGCGGCGCGTTGAGCTATGTGTCGGTGTTTTCGCTGGGCATCATGCCTTACATCACCAGCTCGATCATCCTCCAGATGCTCCAGGCCGTCGTGCCTTCCCTGCATGAGCTTGCCCGCGAGGGCGAGGTCGGTCAGACCAAGATTACGCAGTATTCGCGTTACCTCACCCTGGCTCTGGCAATCCTCAACTCCGTGGGTTACCTCTTCCTCTTTAAGAGCTTCGGCATCAGCTTCAATGGCGCCGGCGCTCCCGAGATCATCTTCGACCTCATGATTGTCGGCACGCTCACCGCGGGCGCCATGCTGATCATGTGGATTGGTGAGCTCATCACCCAGCGCGGTATCGGCAATGGCATGTCGCTGATCATCTTTGCGAACATTATGGCCGGTCTGCCGCAGGCGATCTTCTCCAGCACCGAGGGCAATGCCGGTGGCATCATCACCATGGTGATCATCTGCGCCATCATCCTGCTGGTTATCCCGCTGATTGTTTTCCTTGAGCGTGGCCAGCGCCGCATCCCGGTCTCCTACGCCAAACGCGTCGTGGGCCGTCGCATGATGGGTGGCCAGACCACCTACCTGCCCATTAAGGTCAATACCGCGGGTGTCGTGCCGATCATCTTCGCTTCGGCGCTGCTGTACTTCCCGGCTCAGATTGCCGTGTTCTTCCCCGGCATCGGTTGGATTCAGGCAGTTGCCTCTGCGCTTTCGACCGGTTGGCTCAACTGGGTGCTTAACGTTGTCCTCATCGTGTTCTTCGCGTACTTCTACACCTCCATGGTGTTCAACCCCGATGACACGGCCGACAACCTTAAGAAGCAGGGCGGCTTTATTCCGGGCGTGCGTCCGGGTAGGGCTACCGCGGCCTACATCAAGAACGCGCTCAACAAGATCACGCTTCCCAGCGCTGTCTTTTTGGCGCTCATCGCCATCGTGCCTTCGATTATCTTCTCCTTCACGGGTAACCATCTGATCCAGGCATTTGGTGGCACGTCCATCCTCATCATGGTCGGCGTCGTGCTCGACACGGTCGATAAGCTCGAAGGCCAGATCAAGATGTATGATTACGATGGATTCTTTAAATAGGCTAGAGGAGGATTGCTCATGAACCTCGTATTGCTCGGAGCTCCGGGTGCCGGTAAGGGTACCGTCGCACAGGAGCTCGTCGCCGAGTTTGGCATCGCTCACATTTCCACGGGTGACCTGCTGCGTGCTGCCGTCAAGGGTGGCACCGAGCTTGGTATTCAGGCTAAGAAGTACATGGACGCTGGCGAGCTCGTTCCCGACCAGCTCGTGATCGACCTTGTCAAGGAGCGCCTTGCCGCCGACGATGCCCAGCAGGGCTTTATTCTCGACGGCTTCCCGCGCAACACCGCCCAGGCTGTGACGCTCGATTCCGAGCTCTCCGCCATGGGTCGTGAGATCGACTGCGCCCTTCTGGTCGACGTGGCCCCCGAGGTCATCATCGATCGTCTGTCTTCGCGTCGAACTTGCCGCGCCTGCGGTTACACCGGCACCGCTGCCGATGCTACCTGCCCCAAGTGCGCCGGCGAGATGTATCAGCGCGACGACGACAAGCCCGAGACCATCAAGAACCGTCTCGACGTCTACGAGAAGTCCACGAGCCCGCTCGTCGACTACTATCGTGGCCAGGGTCTGCTCAAGTCGGTCAACGGTGACCAGGCTCGCGAGACCGTGTACGGGGATGTCAAAGAGGCTCTCGATCTATGATCAAGATTAAGTCTGCAACGCAAATCGAGCAGATGAAGAAGGCAGGAGCGCTATCTAAGATGGCGCTCCGCCACGTTGGGGCCATGGTCCGCCCTGGTGTTTCGACCTTTGAGCTCGATCAGCTAGCGGAGCAGATTATCCGCATGCATGGCGGCACCCCGGCCTTTAAGGGTTACGGCGGGTTCCCCGGAACCATTTGCGCATCGATCAACGATGCCGTGGTCCACGGTATTCCCAACCCCGATATGATCCTGCGCGATGGCGATATCATCTCCATCGATACGGGAGCCGTTGTCGACGGTTGGGTCGGCGATAACGCATGGACGTTTTTCGTCGGCACCCCCACGCCCGAAGCCAAGGCTTTGTGCGAGGTCACGCTCGATTGCCTTAAGGCTGCCATCGAGCAGGCTGTTCCTGGTAACCATATCGGGGACGTCGGTTATGCCGTTCAGTCCCTCGCCGAGTCTCACGGTTACGGCGTGCTTCGCGACTATGTGGGTCATGGCATTGGCCGCGTGATGCACGAGGACCCCAACGTTCCTAACTATGGAAAGAAGGGGAGGGGCGTTCGCCTCCAGGCCGGCATGGTCATTGCCATCGAGCCGATGGTTACGATGGGTTCCAACCATGTGAGCACGGGCTCCGACGGTTGGATTGTTACGACCAACGACCACCTGCCCGCCGCGCACTACGAGAACACCGTCGCCATTACCAATGACGGTCCGGTGATTCTCACCACGGATGCCCAAGGTGCTTGGTGTTCCTTGCAGGGCGGTGAAATGTAGGGCTTGCGTCAAATGCACGCCTTAACATTTCAAATGTAACAAGTTCCGCTTAGTTGTGGAGCCATTACGAAGATACTACGATACGTGCATGCGTATTGTAGAATACTCAATCGCTGTCGTTTTCTAGAGAAAGATGATTGCTTGTGAAGAAGGAAGACGCAATTGAGCTCGAGGGTACGGTAAAGGAACCGTTGCCCAATGCCATGTTTAAGGTTGAGCTCGAGAACGGTCATTCGGTTCTGTGCAACATTTCTGGCAAGATCCGAATGAATTACATCCGTATTCTCCCCGGTGACAGGGTTGTCGTGGAGCTTTCCCCGTACGACCTGACCCGCGGTCGCATCACCTATCGCTACAAATAGCGGCACGCATACACGCACTCCATTTCCGGCTGCAGGCTTAGCTCAACCTACGGTCGGATTGTGTGTGAAGACCAGCCATAGTTTTAAACGCCTGCGGCTGGGCGAGTAGATAGTAGGGAAGTAGTTTGAGCGCTACCGAAAGGAAGAACGATGAAGGTACGTCCTTCGGTCAAGAAGATGTGCGATAAGTGCAAAATCATTAGGCGCCATGGCAAGGTCCTCGTCATTTGCGAGAACCCCCGTCATAAGCAGCGTCAGGGTTAAGAGAGGAGACTACGTTGGCCCGTATTAATGGTGTCGACCTCCCGCGTGAGAAGCGCGTTGAGATCGGTCTGACCTACATTTACGGCATCGGCCGCACCACTGCGACGAAGATCTGCGTCGAGTGCAACGTTAACGTGGATACGCGCGTTAAGGACCTCACCGAGGATGAGGTTAACGCCATCCGTGATTATATCGATAAGAACCAGATCATGGTTGAGGGCGACCTCCGCCGTGAGCGCAACCAGAACGTCAAGCGCCTTATGGACATCGGCTGCAACCGCGGCCTTCGTCACCGCAAGGGCCTCCCGGTCCGCGGCCAGCGCACCCACACTAACGCTCGTACCCGCAAGGGCCCGAAGCGTCAGATCGGTGCTAAGAAGAAGAAATAAGGAGCGCTAGATAGATGGCTACTGCTAAGAAGAACGTTCGCGCTGCCCGTCTGAAGCGCGCGGACCGTAAGAACATTTCCGTGGGCCAGGCTCACATTCGTTCTACGTTCAACAACACGATCGTTTCGATCACCGATCCCCAGGGCAACGTCATTTCCTGGAAGTCGGCTGGCCAGGTGGGCTTCAAGGGCTCCCGTAAGTCCACGCCGTTCGCTGCCCAGATGGCTGCCGAGGCTGCTGCCAAGCAGGCCATGGAGCACGGTATGAAGAAGGTTTCCGTCTTCGTCAAGGGCCCCGGCTCCGGTCGTGAGACCGCCATCCGCTCCCTCCAGGCTGCTGGCCTCGAGGTCTCGAGCATCCAGGACAAGACCCCCATTCCGCACAACGGCTGCCGCCCCAAGAAGCGTCGCCGCGTGTAACTGAAAGGATCGTATCAATATGGCAATCGACAGGACTCCTGTTCTTAAGCGCTGCCGTCAGCTCGGGATCGATCCCGCTGAGCTCGGTTACAGCAGCAAGAAGGAATCTATCCGTCAGCCCAAGCGCCGTCGCAAGGAATCTGAGTACGGCATGCAGCTGCGCGAGAAGCAGAAGGTCAAGTTCATCTATGGCGTTCTGGAGAAGCAGTTCCACGGCTACTTCAACAAGGCCCGTAAGATGAACGGCGTTACCGGTGAGAACCTCATGATCATCCTTGAGTCTCGCCTCGACAACGTCGTCTTCCGTCTTGGCTTCGCCCGCACCCGCAAAGAGGCTCGTCAGTCCGTCCGTCACGGTCACTTCACCGTGAACGGCAAGCGCGTGGACATCCCGTCCTACCGCGTCAAGGCCGGCGACGTCGTCGCTGTCGGCGAGAAGTTCCGTGACCTCCTCCCCATCAAGGAGGCCCTGATTTCCTCCGAGCGCTTTGAGGTCCCTGGCTGGCTCGAGGTCGATATCGAGAAGCTGTCTGGTAACGTGCTCGCTCTGCCGACGCGTGAGCAGATCAGCGGTGATATCAACGAGCAGCTCATCGTCGAGCTCTACTCTAAGTAGTCCATCCGGGCTGCTGAGGCTGGAGGTAATACATGTCAGAATTCATTAGGCCTCAGGTTCAGGTCGAAGAGATTAACGAGACGTCTGCTCGTGTCTCCGTTGAGCCGCTCGAGCGTGGCTACGGCGATACGCTGGGTAACTCCCTTCGTCGCGTTCTTCTGTCCTCGCTCGAGGGTGCCGCCGTCGAGGCTATTCAGATCGATGGCGCGCAGCACGAGTTCATGACCATCCCCAACATGGTCGAGGATGTCACCGACATCGTCCTGAATGTCAAGGGTCTTGTCTTCAGGGCTCTCGGCACGACCGACGAGGCGACCGCCACCATTTCGGTTGACGGCCCCTGCGAGGTCACCGGTGCGGACTTCTTTATTCCGTCCGAGTTTGAGCTGGTCAACCCCGAGCAGCACATCGCTACGCTCACCGAGGGTGGCCATCTCACCATGAGCATGCGCATCGGCTATGGCCGCGGCTATGTCTCTGGCGAGGCTAACAAGCGCGACAACGATCCCATCGGTGTGATCCACGTCGACTCGCTGTACTCGCCGGTGTCCCGTTGCGCCAAGCTCGTTGAGGCTTGCCGTGTCGGTCAGCACACCGACTACGACCGCCTTGTCCTCGAGATCGAGACCAACGGCTCCATCGCTCCGCGCGACGCCGTGGTCCAGGCTGCCAATATCATCAACCAGCATATGGCTGCCTTTATGAACCTTGCCGAGACCCCCGAGGTCGAGGAGGAGGCTTCGATCTTCGCTCCCGAGGTCACCAACGACAACGCCGAGCTGGACAAGCAGATCGAGGATCTGGACCTTTCCGTCCGTTCCTACAACTGCCTTAAGCGCGCCAGCATTCACTCGGTCCGTCAGCTCGTTGAGTTCTCGGAGAACGATCTGCTCAACATCCGTAACTTCGGTGTTAAGTCGATCGAGGAAGTGAAGGACAAGCTAGAGTCCATGGGCCTGAGCCTGAAGGCTTAATGCTTCGCATATTTGAGGAGAAACTAGACCATGCGTCACAACGTTAAGAAGGGCCTGAAGCTCGGCACCGATGCGAGCCACACCAAGGCCATGAAGAAGAGCCTTGCTAAGGCCCTCTTCGAGAACGACCGCATCAAGACCACCGAGACCCGCGCTAAGGCGCTGCGTTCGGTCGTCGATCCGATCATCACCTGGGCCAAGAAGGGCGACCTGCACTCTCGTCGTCTGGCCATCGCCAAGCTCGGCGATAAGCAGCTCGTTGCCGAGATCTTCGACAAGGCTGCTCAGGGCATGTGGCAGGACCGCAACGGCGGTTACACCCGCATCATGAAGCTCGGTAACCGCAAGGGCGACAACGCTCCCATCGTTATCATGGAGCTCGTCACCGAGCCTTGCACGCCTAAGGCCAAGAAGGCTGCTCCGGCCCCCAAGAAGGCCGCTGCTCCCAAGAAGGTCGAGGCCGTCGAGGAGGCTCCTGCTGAGGAGACCGCTGAGTAGACAATCCGTCTGCATAGGCTATATTCGAGGGGTACGTTCGCGTACCCCTCTTTTTTTGTCGCAATACCGTTGATTGTTTGTTGGGAGCGTCCATGACCGCGCCGTCTGATTTCAATTTGAACCCAGAGCTCGATGCTACGCTCGTATTCCGTGTTGCCTATGACGGCTCATCGTATAGCGGATTTGCCGAGCAACCGGGCCAGACGACCGTTGCGGGCGAGTTGCGCCGCGCTATCGAGACGCTGCTGCGCCGCCCGATCGATCTGACGTGTGCGGGGCGTACCGATGCCGGCGTGCATGCGGTGGCTCAGTACATTAGCGTGCCCGTAACGGACGCTGAGCTTGCTTGTACGCGCCGTAGGTGGCTGAGGGCTATGGATGCCCTGTTGTCCAAAGATATCGCCATAAACGAGGTCTACAGGGCCCGTAAAGGCTTTTCTGCTCGCTTTGACGCGCGGTCCCGTACGTATACGTACCGTATTGCCGATCGCGATGCGCGCCCCGTGCTCTCGCGCGGCGCTGTGTGGTGGCATCGCTATCCCCTCGACGTCGATGCGATGGCGGCCGCCTGCCCTGCGCTTTTGGGCGAGCAGGACTTTAAGAGCTTTTGCAAGGTGGCATCTGCCGTGGGCAAGCCCACGCATCGCTGCGTGATGCGTGCCGAGTTTGGCCACGAGGTCGCTTTTGGCGAGGATATCCTGACCTTCACCATCGAGGGCAATGCGTTTTTGCACTCGATGGTGCGTACCATTGTAGGAACGCTCGTGGAGATTGGCATGCATCGTCGCGATCCCGAGTGGATGCGCGAGGTCATTGATGCCTGCGACCGTACCGCCGCGGGTCCCACGGCGCCTGCCTGCGGCCTTACGTTTATGGGTGTGGATTACGGCCCCGACGAGCTTGTCGTACTCGACTAGGGGAGTGCTCGGCGCGTCCGTACCTGACACATACTATGTGTGAGCTGCGCGTGTGCAACATCTGTTCTTGGCGTGCAACATGTTAGGCGGCTCGTTGCTTTTATAGCTCGGGTGTACCATGAACGACAGTTTGATTTGGCGCTATCGAGAGGATGGAAAACTTGGTTCGACGTGGTTCGCATCCGCGACTTTCGGTGATCCTTATTGTTGAGGGTTCGCCCAGCTATGCGATGCGTGCGCTCGAGAGCGTCCAGAACCAAGACCTCTATGATTTGCAGATTGTCATCGTATGCCGCGATGTTGCACCAGGTGTGCGCCATTCGCTCGAGGTTGCCGCCGGCAGAGATATTCACATCGATTTGATTGACGTCGAGGATTCGGCGCGCGGAGCATGTCTCAAGGCCGGTTTTGCTGCCTCGCGCGGCTCTCAAATCATCGCCATGAACGCCGATGAGTGGTTTGCTCCGCAATCCCTTTCCAAGATGGTCGATATCGCGTGCGATACTGCGGCAGACATAGTGTTCCCCACGGTGTCGCTCGACCGCTATGATGCACATCGAGAGCGCCATTCGCGCGTCTTGGATGCTGCTTCTATTGCTATTGAAGACAAGTCTTCGATGGTGGCCGGGCTGCCCCAGTTGATTTTAGGCGGCCTAGTCGTTCAGACCTCTGGCGTGATGTATAGCCGTCCGCTGTTTGAGGCATGCCTGTCGCACGGCAAGGCGTACCGTACGGTTGAGTTTATGGCATATGCGCTCTCGCAGGCACAGCGCGTCTCCGGATGCGGCGACGCTTGTTTCCACGCGGCGGCGTCTAAGCTTACAGATGCCTTTGATCCCACCATGTATGCCAAGGTATCCGATGACACCCGGGCGCTCGACGAGCTTGCGGACTCACTCTCGGAAGCAGATAGCGGTGGTCGGCTCAAGCTGGCAAGCCAAAAGTTCTACTTTGCCGGACTGGTCGCCTGCATCGAGAATTTGTGTCTGAGCCCGCATGGGGTGTCGTCAATCGAGCGTTCCGCCCGCATGCGTGATATGCTCGAGGCGCCTCGAACCCGTCAGATGGTCGCCGCGCTCAAGGATAACCATCGAGGGCTCGGTCTGTTGTTTGGGCCGATCGCTAGCGCCAAGCCCGCGCGCTGCGTGATGTGTACGCATCTGGCAGCTTTTCTTAACCGGACGGGCGCAAAAACCGCCTAAACGGCTCATTACGAAACAAACTTGCATAGAATTGTTTCGAAATGCGTTCTTATTCACAAAAGCCTTCAAATAGCGCTAAACTATTCAAACACTGGTTGATTGTCTCCGCCATCTTTTGGAGTGAGGGTTTGTATGGCTAAAAAACGCAATGGGCGCCAGGATGCCATTAGAGATATTGTGCGCAATAAGGACGTCCGCACGCAGCGCGTGCTGGTCGATGAGCTCCGTGCTATGGGCTTTGATTGCACGCAGGCGACTGTCTCTCGCGATATTGCCGATATGGGGCTGCGTAAGCTCCCTGAGGGCATCTATGTTCTGGCAGAGGACCTACACCTGCAGCGCATGGTTTCCGAGCTCGTAACGGGCGTTCTGCGTACCGATAATCTGGTTATGATCAAGGCTCAGCCTGGCACGGCTTCCGGCATCGCCGCCGCCGTTGATGCGGCAGAGTTGCCCGATGTGCTTGGCTCGCTTGCCGGCAACGATACGATTTTGGTTATTGCCCAGACGGCCGAGGACGGCGAGCGTCTCGAGGCGCTGATCAATAAGTTGAGCAATTCTCGCAAGTAGGTGTGCGGGTCGTGCGCTCGGCATTGTGTGCGCTGACATAGTGGCTTGTAAGGGGTATCGACGTTGGTCGGTACCTCTTTTTGTTTGCCGGTATAAAGACCGCCCACCAGGTCGCTTCAAACTAAAAGGCCCCGAGCAGTTCAATAAGCTGCTCGGGGCCTTGTTGGCTTTAGTCGCGTACTTCTTAGCCGACCGTATCGTCAGGCGTGGGCGAGGGGTCGGGAGTGGGCGTAGGCGTAGGCGTAGGCGTGCCGCCATCGCCGCCGGTCGAACCACCAGTGGAGCCGCCCGTCGAGCCACCGGTCGTACCGGTGCCGCCGGTGGTGTCGCCGCCCGTGGTCTCGGTGGTCGTGGTCGTCGTGGTAGTCGTTGTGGTGGTTTCCTCTTCCTCTTCCTCTTCGTCCTTGTCCTTGTCGTCGTTCTCCGACTTCTTGGTGTTGTTGGTGCCGTAGAACTTCCAGACGCTGTTGTTCTTGTAGGTGGGCGCCGTTCCGGTCGCAAACTCCTCGCGCTCGGTACCGGTCAGAACGGTGTTCATAAACCGCTTAAAGACAGGCAGGTTGGTGCTGTCTCCCAGCAGGTCCGTGCCGTACTTTTGGATGGGGATCTCGCCCGCGGAATAGCCGGTCCACAGGGCGCATGCCAGCTGCGGGGTATAGCCGCAGAACCACAGGTTGGTGGTGTTGTCGGTGGTGCCCGTCTTGCCGGCATAGGGCTGGTTGACACTCAGGGCGCCGGCAGCACCCGTACCGCTGCCCTTCATGACGCCGGACAGAACATCGGTGACCGCGGCGGCCTCGCCCTCGGTAAGCACCTGTGAGGGATTGTCGGTGTGCTGGTACAGCACCGAACCGGTACGAGAGTCAATCTCGGTGATGGCGATCGGCTGGCGATAGTAGCCGCCGTTGGCAAACGTCGCGTAGGCGGCGGCCATCTCGAGCGGCGAGATCGAGCCGGTGCCGAGGGTCATGACGGGAACGTCCTCGATGTTGTCCTTGGCGGGGTCGATGCCGAGCTTTTTGACGAGCGAGATGATCTTGCTGTTGCCGACGGCTTCCGCCACCTGGATGTAGCCGGTGTTGGAGGAGTATGCCGTCGCCTGCTTAAGCGTGATGTTGCCATAGCTCTGGTTGGCGTAGTTTTGTACCTCGGTTGTGGTGCCCTTGGCCTTGAGCGGCGAGTTGCAGTTGAGGGTGACGTTGGGGTTCATGCCGTTTTGGATGGCAGTTGCCAGCGTAAAGGCCTTAAAGGTGGAGCCGACGGGACGCTTGGCCGTGGCATGGTTTACGTGGTTCTCGTCGGCGTTGTAGTCGTAGCCGCCCACCATGCACTTGATGTAGCCGGTCTTGGGGTCGACGACGACCATGCCCATGTCCAGGCCGTCAAGCGAGAGCGTGTCGAGCTGCTCGCGGACGGCATTCTCTGCCACCTGCTGCATCGTGGGGTCGATGGTGGTCTTGACGGTCAGGCCGCCCTTAAAGAGCACGTCGGTCGAGAACTCCTGCTCCAGTAGCTGCTTGACGTAGGAGACAAAGTAGGGCTGCGAGTATACGTCGACGCCGCTGCCCGAGATTTCGGTCACGTTGAGGGTGATGGGCTCGGCCTGTGCGGCATCGTGCTCCTCCTGGGTGATGTGGCCCAGGCGCAGCATGTTGTCGAGAACCTTGTTGCGGCGAGACAGTGCCAGATCGGGGTTGACCGTGGGGTCGTACTGCGAAGGCGAGTTGGGAAGGCCGATGAGCAGCGCGGCCTCGCTGAGGGTGAGGTCGGCGGCGCTCTTGGACAGATAGGTCTCGGCTGCGGCCTCGATGCCGTAGGCGCCGTGGCCGTAATAGATGGTGTTGAGGTACATCATGAGGATCTCGTCTTTGGAGTACATGTCCTCCATCTTGATGGCGATGTAGGCCTCGCGCACCTTACGCTCAATGGTCGAGTCGAACTGCTCCTCCTGCAGGATGGTGTTGCGCACAAGCTGCTGGGTGATAGTCGAGGCGCCTTCGTGCCCGCCACCGAGGGTTGCCACCGCAGCACGCGCGATACCCCACAGGTCGATACCGCCGTGCTCGTAGAAGCGCTCGTCCTCGACGTCAACGGTGCCCTGCAGCACGTAGGGGGAGACCTCGTCCTTGGTGATAGACTTGCGGTTTTGCGTGTAGAAGCTCGCGATCTTGTTGCCGTTGCAGTCGACGATCTCGGTGGGCTCGCTCACCAGATACGCGTTGGCGTCGGTGTAGTCGGGCAGATCGGACAGCCAGCGGTTGACGTTGCCGACCATGCCGATGCCAAATGCCACGCCCGCAATCAGCAGAAAGCCCAAAAACGAGAGCAGGATTATGGGCAGAGCATGCGTCTTTGAACGGCTGCGTCCCTGTCGTTGGCGAGGACCCATATATTGACCTCCAGGTATGTCGTGCCGGACGGTGGATGTGCCGTCGGGGCAGGATGGACATAAGTTATTACACGATAAACCAAACGGGGCGCGCGAGGCCTCGTGTATGCTGGAAGACGGCATTTTTCAGAGTGAATGCATACCTTGGTAAGGAGTTTGTCGATGGCGATTCGGACGATGGGGCCGAGCGGACAATACGAGACTGGATTGGATGCTGCCGGTGCGGCGCTGCCCGAGCTGCTGGCGCCGGCGGGCGGACTCGACCAGATGCTTGCGGCCATCGCCGCGGGTGCCGATGCCATCTATGCGGGGTTGGGCGGCTTTAACGCCCGTGTGAGCGCCCATGGCTTTACGGATAACGAGTTTGCGCGCGGCTGCGCCGTGGCGCATGCCCATGGCGTGCGTGTGTACGTAACGCTCAACGTGTTCGTGTTTGACGATGAGTTGTCCGACGCGGTGGCGTTGGGAGCTCATGCACTGGAGCTGGGCGCCGATGCTCTGATTGTCGCCGATGCCGGGCTGGCTTGTGTACTGCGCACGGCGATTCCCGGGGTCGAGATTCACCTGTCCACACAGGCGGGCGCTCATAGCGAAGGCGCCGTGCGGCTTGCCGCCGATGAGCTGGGGGTCGAGCGCGTGACGACGGCACGCGAGCTGACGGTCGACGAGATTGCGGCGCTCTGTGCCACGGGCGTGCCCATCGAGGTATTCTGCCACGGTGCGATTTGCATCGGCTATTCGGGGGCGTGCGAGTTCTCGGCCTTGCGGCGTGGGCGCTCGGCGATGCGCGGCGACTGCACGCAGCCGTGCCGTCTGGCGTACGACCTAGTGGACGAGGCGGGGCAGAGTGTTGTTGCCGTCGAGGGAGACCGCCTGCTTTGTCCGCGTGACTATCTGGGTATCGCGCACCTGCCCGAGCTTGTTGCCGCCGGCGTGGCATCGCTCAAGATCGAGGGACGCATGAAGAATCCCGATTACGTATTCAACGTGGTGAGGGTGTGGCGTCGGGCACTCGATATGCTGTGCGACGGCGCGTGGGACTCCGGTGCCGTGGAAGAGCTTGAACGCGAGCTGGGAAGGTCGTTTAACCGTGGGTTTACCGATGCTTACCTGCGGGGTCGTTCGGGTGCCGAGCTCATGAGCTTTGAGCGCGCGATCAACCAGGGCGTGCGCGTGGGCCACTTGGTGGCGGTGGGTCACGAAGAGGTGACCGTTGAGCTTGATGCCGCCGTGGCGGCGGGCGATACGCTCGAAATCCGATTTTACCCGGGTGCCGACGCGCGTCCCGATGTGCCCAAGCGCTGGCCACAGGTGCCTTGCCCCGTGGATGCCGCTGCGGGGGAGCGCATCGTCGTGCATTGCAAACGTAAGGTGGACGCGGGCTGCGAGGTCTATCTGATTCGCAGCGCCGGCGTGTTGGATCAGACGGCGGCGGTGTTGGAGCGCATGCGGGCCGAGGCGGATGCGATTGCGCCCGTTGCGCGTGCCGTTGAGGTGCTGCCCTTTGAGGGCGCTGCGGTGGATGGCGGTGCGTCGACGGAGTTGGCGGGGTCGGCGGGGCCGGCAAAGCGCGAGGATTTTGCTCGTATGGTCTTTGCCTGGGAGCTGATGGATGTGGGTCCGCGCGATGAGCGAGATCTGTCCGATACAACGGTGGTGCTCGACGAAGTGTGCCGCGCGGGCGACGCCGAGCGGACTCGGGCGCTTATGCAGCGTGCCGGGCGCGTCGTCTGCCGCAATCTGGGACAAGTGGCGATGGCCCGCGAGCTGGGCACAACGTTTGACGTGGCGGCGCCGGTGTTCTGTGCCAATCGGGCCACGCTTACCTGGCTGCGCGGACTCGGTGCGGGGCGGGTGTGCTTGTCTGCCGAGTTGCTCGGCAATGATGCGGAGCGTGTTGCCGAACTTGCCGCTTGCCCCGGTGTCTTGGGGCCTGTCGATGCCGACCGTCCCGAGCTCATGGTGTGCGAGCACTGCTTGCTGACTGCCGAGGGCGCCTGCGCCACGGATGCAACGGGGCAGGTCCGTTGCCGTGACTGCTCGCGCCGTCAGCAGGCGCGCTTTTTGGTCGAACGTGACGGCACGCGTTTGCCGGTCGTTATCGACGCGTGCGGCAGGACGAGGATTTTCCTGTCGTAGGTGCCGCGTCGCGCTGTTTTGGTTATTATTAGTGGGTTTATGAACTTCCAGCACCGCCGTATCCGGTGAGGGTGCTATAGCAAAAGGAGGATACCCAATGCTGTCTGTTGACGAGCAAATGCGTATCATCACCTCGGGTGCAGCGCAGATCGTCCCCGAGGCCGACCTTCGCAAGAAGCTTGAGAAGGGCGAGCCCCTCAACATCAAGCTCGGCGTCGATCCCACCAGCCCCGACCTGCACCTGGGCCATGCCGTGCCCCTGCGCAAGATGCGTCAGTTCCAGGACCTGGGCCACAACGTCACCCTTATCATCGGCAACGGCACTGCGCTGATCGGCGACCCCTCGGGCAAGAACTCCACCCGCCCGCAGCTTTCGCAGGAGCAGATCGAGGCCAACGCCGAGACCTACGTGAGCCAGGCCATGAAGATCCTGGACCCCGAGAAGACCACCATCGTGCACAACGGCGACTGGATCCTTTCGATGGACCTGGCCGGCCTGCTGCAGGTGTGCTCCAAGTTCACCGTCGCCCGCATCCTCGAGCGCGACGACTTTACCAAGCGCTACCAGTCCCAGACGCCGATTGCCCTGCACGAGTTCCTGTACCCTGTGATGCAGGCCTTCGACTCCGTGCAGATCAAGGCCGACGTCGAGATGGGCGGCACCGACCAGCTCTTTAACCTGCTCGCCGGCCGCGAGCTCATGGAGAAGATGGGCATGGAACCGCAGATCGCGCTCACCATGCCGCTGCTCGAGGGCACCGACGGCGTCCGTAAGATGTCCAAGTCCTACGGTAACTACATCGGCCTGACCGATGCTCCCAAGGATATGTTCGGCAAGACCATGTCCATCCCCGACGAGATGATCGGCAAGTACTATCGTCTGGCCAGCTCGCTCGCCCCGGCCGAGGTCGACAAGATCGACGCCGCCTTGGCCGATGGTTCTGCCGACCCCTACGAGCTCAAGCGCGCTCTAGGCCGCGACCTGTGCGACACCTACCACGGTGCTGGCGCCGGCGACGAGGCTCAGGCCGAGTTCGACCGTGTGTTCAAGGAGGGCCAGCTTGCCGACTTCCCCGAGAAGCACGTTGAGCTGACCGTCAACGACGAGGGCCAGATTTACCTCGCTGGCCTGCTCAAGGACCTGGGCCTTTCGGCCAGCGCCGGTCAGGCCCGCCGCGACATCGACGGCGGCGGCGTCAAGATCAACGGCAAGGCTGTGGCTCCCAAGAGCTACAACATCGATCCGAGCGCCCTCAAGCTGGGCGACACCCTCTCCGTAGGCAAGCGCAAGGGCTTCAAGCTTATTTAGTTACGCGGTTTTACCAAACCGCGTAACCGGTCGACGCTGCAAGCCCGCCAGAGCGGCAATCTGCCTTTCAACTTCGGCGGCATGACCAGAAGGTCAATGCCGCCTCGTTTCAAGGCACCTTGCTCGCTCTGGCGGGTTTTCGCTGTCGTTGCCAAGACATCGGCGCTTCCGTTGTTGTAGGTGGCAGTTAGGTGCACTCATTGGGGACAGACTTAAATGAGTGCCCACAGAATGAGAGTGGATAATCTTCCGTTTTTGGCCTGCTTGGGGGTTCAAAGTGGGAGATTATCCACTCTCATCATTTTGCGGCACTTGGGGACGTTCCTTTTGTGCCGGCACTTTGGGACACTCCTTGTCATTGGTACAAAGCAACCTGCCCCCATTGCGCCAAGCGGCGTGTGCCGTTAAACGGAGGGGGTGTATTCCCGACCCATCGTTTGGGCATACAATGGCTATTGTCTTGCTGCGGTGAAGGTCTGTCCGCTCCGCAGCTTTTTTCTACAGTTAAAGGAGTATGTATGTCCGTTGAGGTCATGAGGTCTGTGATCGAGGCCGCTGAGGGTCGCGTGCCCGTCGACACGCTGTTTACCAATGCGCAGATTGTCGACGTGTACGGTCAGCGCGTGGCGCCCGGTAGCGTTGCCGTCAAGGACGGTCTGATCGTCGGCGTGCTCTACGACGGTCGCGACGATGCCGCCGGTACCTATGAGGCTGCCGAGGTTATCGACTGCCAGGGTCGCTATCTCGCCCCCGGCTTTATCGACGGACATCTGCACATTGAGTCCTCGAACATCCGCCCCGCCGAGTATGCGCGCATGGCGGCGACGCGCGGTACTACCACCGCCATTGCCGACAGCCACGAGATCGCCAACGTGGCGGGCCTGGACGGCCTGCACTTTATGATCGAGGACGGTCGCCGCGCGCCCATTTCCATCAAGTACATGATGCCCTCGTGCGTGCCCGCGCTGCCCGATGAGCAAGCGGGCGCTGTGATTACCGCCGCTGACATGCAGGCGTTTTTTGCCGAGCATCCGGGCGATGTTTTTGGCCTGGGCGAGATGATGAACCTGCCGGGTGTCTTTATGGCCGACCCCGAGACCTGTGCTCGCATCGATGCTGCCAACCAGACGCCGTCCAAGCAGGTCGACGGCCATGCACCGCTCATTGCCGGCAAGGACCTTAATGCCTATGCCGCGGCGGGCATTATCGCCGATCACGAGTCGACGATTCCCGAGGAGGCGCTCGATAAACTGTCTCGTGGCATGTACGTGATGCTGCGCGAGGGCACGTGCAGCCATGACCTGGCCAATCTGTCGCCGATGCTGCTGGAGAACCCCGCGCGCGCCCGCCGCTGCTGCTTTGCGACTGACGACCGCGCCCCTTCCGATGCGCTTGCGACTGGCATGATCGACAATGCCTGCCGCGTGGCGATTGAGGCCGGTATCGACCCCGTGGTCGCTATCTCTATGGCGTCCCTCTCCACGGCCGAGGCGTTTGGCCTGGATCACGGCTGCCGCGACCCGCACGAGCTGCGTGGCGCGATTGCCCCGGGCAAGCGTGCCGACCTGCTGGTGCTGAATGCCCTGACGTTTGCTACGGCTCCGCATCGAGTATATGCCGCCGGTGCTCTGGTGGCGCAGGACGGCACCTTTGTGGGCGAGATCGCACCCGAGATGGCCGAGGTTGCGGCCCTTGCCGATGAGCTGCGCGCCTCCGTTAAGCTGCCGAAGCTTTCGCTCGACGTGTTTGACTATGCCTTTAAGCCGGGCGAGGCCGTTATCGATGTCATCCCGGGTATGGCTATCACGGGTATGGCTCGCCCCGAGAGCGCCGAGGGCCTGCGCCGCATTATGCTGATCGAGCGCCACGGCCGCGGCGTGTCGCTGCAGGCCGAGGGCGCCGACGGTGACGGCCCCGCGGGTCTGGGCTTGGTTGGCAAGCATATCGGTCGCGGCTGGGTGCGCGGCTTTACCATCACGGGTGGCGCCATTGCCTCCACGATTGGCCACGACTCGCACAACGTGTGCGTGGTGGGCGACAATGCGGCGGATATGATGGCTGCCGTTGAGGCCGTGGGCCAGGGCGGCCACGTGCTGGTGCGCAACGGCGAGGTCGTGGCGCGCATTCCGCTGGCGCTCGGTGGCCTTATGAGCGAGGGCACGGCCGAGGATGTCGCCGCGCAGCACGACGACTTTATGGTCAAGGCGCGCGCCATGGGTATCGAGCCGCCGCTCGACCCCATCATGGGCATCATTTTCCTGCCCCTGCCGGTAATCCCGACGCTCCGCATCCGCCCCGAGGGCATGTTCGACGTCACGACCTTCACCTACGCCGACTAGTCATCGGGGACGTTCTTAAACGACTAGCCGTCGGGGTGGCGTGTCGCCTGACGCCGCGACCGTGAGACCTCTGGCATGTGTGAGCTATTTGCCAGGTCCTTGTAACGTTTACGCCCGCGGAGTCTTATTTGAGCTCCCTTTGGGTACGTTGGAATCGGATACACGTTCGATTCCAACAAGCCCGAAGGGAGCTTTTCTATGTTTAAACTGATTGCATCCGATATGGACGGCACACTGCTTGACGAAAACGGCCAGGTGCCTCCCGAGACCTACGAACTGATTCTGGCGCTACACGAGCATAGCGTGCATTTCGCCGCATCGTCAGGTCGTCGCTACGATCGCCTGTGCGAGTTCTTTGCGCCCGTTCGCGACAAGATGGACTTTGTCGCCGCTAACGGCGCCCAAGTCTACGCCGACGGTAAGATGGTAGACCGTGAGGTGTATTCCCACCTGGCGATTCGAAGGCTCGCCCAAGCCGTCAGGACGTTTCCCAATCTGCATCTTGCGCTCTTTGACCGAACCAAGTCCTTCCTGCTCGATGACGAGTGCAAGTTCGTGCGTGAGGTCGATAAGGACCTTCCCAATGCCGAGCGTATTTGGGAGCTGCCCGATCCCAGCGTAAATATCATCAAAGCGAGTATCTTTTGCGACGACAGTGCGGTTATGGACAGTGCGTACGTGCTACAGCGCGAACTTGGTCAGCTCTTTACTTTTGCGCCTTCGGGCAACGCGTGGATCGATGCCATGCAGCCTGGTGTATCGAAGGCCTCGGGTATCGCGCAGCTCGCGGAGCATTACGGCATTGATCGCGACGAGGTCATAGCGTTTGGCGACTCGATGAACGACTACGAGATCATTCGCTTTGTCGGCACGGGCTGCGCGATGGAAAACGCGCGCCCCGCGCTTAAGGCGGTGGCCGATCGCGTGGTGGGTTGTAACCGTGACCACGCCGTCCAGCAGGAGCTCCGTCGCGTGCTGGAGAGTCTCTCCTAATCCGGCAGATGGGGACGTTCCTTTTCTGCCGACAGTGGGGGACAGTCCTTGCAGCTTTTTCGTGAAGGCTGTCCCCAACGACTGGTCATTCAAGAACGTCCCCAATGACCAGACGATGACTAGGCAAGGGCGGCCATGATGGTGTGGGCGACGCCGTCGTGGTCGTTGTCGTATCCGGTGACGGCGTCGGCGGCCTCGCGGTCTTCGGGCTCGGCGTTGATCATGGCCATGCCGTGGCCCGCTGCCTGCAGCATGGGGATGTCGTTGATGTTGTCGCCGAACGCCCAGGCGTCGGCGAGACGCTCGCCCAGGTGCTCGCATAGCCACGTGAGGGCCGTTCCCTTGGTGGCGCCCTCACCCATGACCTCGATATTCATGGCGTAAGAACGCGTGACCTCAATGCCTCCGAGCGTGTCGAGCTCCGCCGCGATGGCGTCGCGATCGGCCGGGTCGTGCCAGTACATGGCGATGCGTTCGAGCGTCTCGACCCCGTCGATCTTACTGTCGATATCCATGTCGATCGGTGTTCGTGTGCGCTTGAGCGAAGCCGCGATGTGGGGGTCACCGCCGCAGAACTCATCCAGGCGCCCGTAAAGCGAGCGGGGGAGGAAGCACTGCCCATCCGCGAAGATATCGAAGGTCACATCGTGGCCGGCGGCGATGCGATGGACGCGATGGGCAATGCCGCGATCGAGCGGACGGCTCAAAATGCGCGTGGCGCGCGAGGCATCGTTGGGCACATCGTCGTCGAGCTGCCAGACGCTGGCGCCATTGGCGCAGACCGCGTAGTGCACGGCAGGATGGGCGAGGATGGGCTCAAAGATGCCCGACAGCGGACGTCCCGTGCAGGGCACAAATTCAATTCCGCGTCGAGCGAGTTCGTCGAGCATCGACCAGGTGGCATCGCTCATTTGCTTATCGCTCGTCAGCAGCGTTCCGTCCATATCGGAAAACACAATCATTTGATACAGCCCTTTCTGCTGGCATAAAAAGCGTGGCCGAGGGCGGCGATGCCCTGGCCACGCTCGAGTTCTATAACGGTTCGCGTCCTAGCGGTCGGCGAGCGGCTTGTACGCTAGCGGCTCGATCACCGGACGATAGGCCGGGCGAATAATACGGTGCGCGCAGAAGAGCTCTTCCATGCGGTGTGCCGACCAGCCGGCCATGCGGGCGACGGCGAATAGCGGCGTAAAAAGCGTCTCGGGTACGCCGAGCATCTTGTAGATAAAGCCCGTGTACAGGTCGATGTTGGCGCAGATGGGCTTGGTCATGCCGTGGTCGCGCATCACCTGCGGTGCCAGGCGCTCGATGCGCTCGATGAGCGCGAATTCATCGCCCAGGTCCTTCTTGGCGGCAAGTGTGCGCGCGTAACGGCGGCACACCTCGGCGCGCGGGTCGCTCAGCGTGTAGACGGCGTGGCCCATGCCGTAGATGAGACCCGTGCCGTCGAAGGCCCGCTTGTCGAGGATCTTGCCCAGGTAGGCTGCGACCTCGTCCTCGTCCTCCCAGTTGGAGACATGCGCGCGGACGTCCTCGTGCATGGACACGACCTTGGCGTTGGCACCGCCGTGGCGCGGGCCCTTGAGCGAGCCGATAGCCGCGGCATAAGCGGAATACGGGTCGGTGGCCGAGGAGGACAGCACGCGGCAAGCGAAGGTGGAGTTGTTGCCGCCGCCGTGCTCTGCATGCAGCATGAGCATCACGTCGAGCAGCATGGCTTCGTCGCGGGTGAACGCCATGCCACCGCGCAAGACCTGTAGGATGGTCTCGGCGGTGGAGAGACCGGGCGTGGGGTGTGGCACGTGAACCTCGGAGCCGCGAAGCTTGGCGACCGAGGCCATGTGTGCGAAGGCGGCGATGCGGGGGAGACGGGCGAGCATGGAGATGGCGACGTCGATT
Source organism: uncultured Collinsella sp. (assembly GCA_900544755.1). GTDB lineage: Bacteria > Actinomycetota > Coriobacteriia > Coriobacteriales > Coriobacteriaceae > Collinsella. Next base: position 26,537 of record UQWQ01000008.1, read on the forward strand.
TCGTGCTCGGGTGTAATGGCGTCGGGCTCGGCGTCGAAGGCGTAGAGCAGCAGCACGGCGCGCTGAAGCACATTCATGATGCTCGACGACACCGTGGTCATGGGGAACTCGCGGACGTATTCGTCGCTCAGGTGCCTAAAAGCACCCAGACGTTCGCAAAAACCGTCAAGCTCTTCCTTGGTGGGCAGAGAGCCCGTAATGAGCAGATAAGCGACCTCTTCGTAGCCGTAGCGATTCTCGGCCTGGGCGTTGTTGACCAGATCCTCGATGCTGTAGCCACGAAGCGTGAGTTTGCCCTGATCGGGCACGACCTTACCGTCGACCTTGTTGTAGCCATGCACATCCGAGATGCGAGTGAGGCCCGCGACCACGCCCGAACCGTCTGCATTGCGCAGGCCGCGCTTGACATTGTGCTCGACAAACAGGTCCTCGTCATAAGGGTCGGTCGGCAGGCCGTGGTAGAGGTTTTCGCTTTCGGGCGAAATCTGACGGCTCGCCTCGTAATCCAGAACCAGGCGGCTCAAGTGGTCATCGAAGCGGTAATAGATTTTCTTGGCGTCGTAGGCCATGCGCGCTCCTCTCCGGGCCGCATCGGGGTGACTTGCATGGGCATGCGCGCGTCAGGCTATCCCCAGCGGCTTGCTCGCTACAGGCGGTACATAAAGTTGAAGACGTCCTCGCGCTGGATGGACACGTTGACGCCCGAAAGCTCGCCGGCCTCGGCCAGCGCCTTCTGCAGCTCGGCGAAGTCGAGCTTGGACTCGGCGGTATCGGCCAGCATGGTCATGGTGAAGATGTCCTCGATAATGGACTGCGTGATGTCGCGGATGTCGACGTTGGCCTCGCCTAGGACACGGGTGACGCCGGCGACGATGCCGGGGCGGTTCTTGCCAAGGACGGTGATGACGATACGGGAGGACGAGATCTCGGCCATGGGAAACCCTTTCGCGTGATTGCGGCGCGCGCGGGGCGCTCCGCTACGGTACAGTGTTCATCATTGTACCTGTCTGGCGCAAAAAAGGCGCGCTCGCTGCGGCGTTACATGCCTGCAACATGAGCGTAAGGGGGAAGGCCGCACGGGGAAGAGCCGTCTGGCGCGTGTCCGGCTCGTGTTGGGTTGATTTCCGATCTCAGCCGAACACATTGAGCGGACAGGCCGTTCCCGCAGTCAGCCGAACGCCTCCGACGGCTGATTCCGAACTGGAAGCGGAGGGCATCCCCGCCCTTCGGTAGGGGATACCGCTCCGCGGCGCATGCCGCGGGCGGCGCCCCTATCGGACCACCGTGACCTCAGTTGGGATGGGCCCAGCACTGCCGCGTACTCGGTGAGCTAGAGCCAACTGTTCGTCTTCACGTCGCGTATGGCGATATTTCGGTCGTCCGGCTCGGTGATGCCGTAGCCGAACGCCTGGAGCGTCTCGATGGACTCCTGGATCCTCTGTTGGAACATGGGACCCGGATCGACCATCGGCCCGAGGTGCCCGCGCCAAAGGCACGGCGTGGCGCGCAGCATGTTATGGATTTTGGAGATGGGCTCGATGTCGGCGTAGACGTTGAGCGTCGCCATGGCGTCCTTGTGGCCGAGGATCGATTGGAGCGCCTTGATATCGCCGCCTTGGCGGATCCACTGCGTTGCGAACGTGTGGCGAAGGCCGTGGAACGTGATCAGCTCGTCGTTGGTGCCCATGAGGCCGTTGGTCTCCGAGAACGTCTTGAACGCCCTGCGGATATAGCTTGTCGTCGCGAAGGTCGCGCCCGGCTCCGACAGGATGTAGCAGTCCCCGATCTCGACCGCCCCGGTAAGGCCGCGCAAGCGCAGCTTTCCGCAGTCGATCTCGTGGGTCTCCTTCAGGAAGGGGAGTAGGCCGACCGGGTCGATGGGGATACCCCTGGCGTCATGGGTCTTGGTGTCCTTGATGAACGAACCCATTCCCTTCGCGTACGCCACCGAGTGTCTGATCGAGATCAGGCCCGTCTCGAAATCCACATCGCACCACCGAAGGCCGCAGACCTCGCCGATTCGCATCCCCGTGTGCAGGGCGAGTACGACCGCCCTCTAATCCTCGGCGGACCAATCGAATCCGAACTCCTTTCGGGCATCCTCTTCGCTCATGACTTCGAGAAGGTCTCCGGGTTGGCAACGAAGGGCGAGGCATAGCTGCTCGAGTGTGTTGAAGCGAATGCCGCGAATATGCCCTTTTTTAATACGGGACAGGTTCACGGGCGTGGTTCCAATCCTTTCGGCAAGTTCGTTCGAGGAAATCTTTCGCTCGGCCATGATCTTGTCGAGGCGAACAATTACGGGCATGGCGTTTCCTTACGCAATCTCGTCGGAGTCGAGGTACAGCTCTCGGGCGTACAAGAAGAGCTGGGAAAGCATGAACAGGACGATGCCGAGAACCAGAGAGGTCCAATCGAATGATGAAGCGATCTCTTGGGCGCCGACGGCCCCCTCGCCGCCAAACATCGAAACGGAGGTTTTGAGTGAGCCGGCGTAGAGGCTGGTGGCAGCTTGAACAACGAAGAGAATGCCGAGCACCTTCAAGCATGTCGCAGACCCTTTCTTGAAGGGGTCTCCGCTCTTGATCGTCCACACGAGAACGGCGCTGAGGATGGTCGTAGCGATACCGATGACGGCAGGGACCAATGTCGAGATCGCAAGGGCTGGATACGCGGGGGAGTCTGCAATTACAGGGTTGTCGAGCACTTCGATTGCTGGCTTTAAGGAGAACGCCACTTGTGCGATGGCGGTGGCGCAAAGGGTCGCAGAGGCTATCGCACATGCGATGCGGAAGGAATGAAGCCGGGGAGTGCGATTGTCGGAACTCATAATAACCTCCGAAGAATTTAAAAAACTCAGGTTACTTTTTAACAGTTTATGTTAAATTGACTTTGCCGGCAAGTAATAAGGGCCGAGCATTTTGTTCGGCCCCTCTGTTCCGACTGGATGAGGTTAAGGTTGGCGATGAATATGCTCAAAATCTCGAAGGCGATCTTTAGGTCGCTTCTCTCCTCCAGGTCGCTCTGTGTTGTCGTTGTTGCGTTGATGGTTCTTTGTGCTCTGCCCGTCTTCAGGAGCGCGGCTGGCATCGACGGACGGGTCGAATACCTCGAGTCGGGAATAACCCGTGTTGAGCAGGAATTGTCAGCATCCTATGCGGATGCGCTTGTGAATGCGGGGGAGGACGGTGTCTATACCTCTTCATCAAGCATGCCCGCGCTTCTGTACCCTCTTGCCGCGGGACGTCTTATCTTGGCACCGCTCTCTCCCCTACTTCCGTTTCTGCAGATATCGGATGGAGAGTACACCTATTATGACGGATCGAAGGAGTACTTGCTATGGGTCGCAACGGCCGTTGCCGTCTCGTTCCTTGCCGCGCGTCTTAACAAACGTGAAAAGCTCATCATCCAGGCACCGATGGGCGAGCTGGGTAGACTTGTTGCATCGAGCGTATGGGCGAGTGTTTTTGCAATGCTTGCCGTCCTCGCCATCAATCTTCCAGGGATAATCGCCGCGCTTGTGAAGAATGGCCCGGGCTCGCCGTTCTATCCGATAGGCTACATTCAATATGCGACTCCGGTTATCAAACCGGCTTGGCTGGTGTTCGCGCAGACGGCCATCTTGCAATTCTTGGTGGCAGCGTTCATCTCGCTTGTCGTTCACCTTGCCGTGAAGATTGCCAATAACCCTACGCTTGGAATCGTGTTCGTATGTGCCCTGATGGGGGTGACGATGGTTCCCGGGTATTACGGAAGATCCATCGCTTTACGTGAGTTCGCCCTGTTGAATCCCCTTACGTATGCGAACACTGAGTTGACCGTCGGCGCCTATAGCCCGTACCCGACAACGCAGATAGTGAATCTGCCTGGACTTTGCTTCGAGCGTGGCGCGATTGCCCTCGTATGCGCAATCGGGATCGAGGTGCTGGCAATTAGCCTGCTTTGCGTTGCTGGAAAGAGCGGCTGCGCGCGCCCGATGTCCCCGATTTGTCTTGAGAGAGGTTCCTTCGCTGCATCGAGAACGGCAACTCGTTCGAGCGCTTGTGCCTCCGCCGTTGCATACGTAAGAACGATGGGGAAACTGCTCCTGCGTTCTCCTACCCTCGCCGTATGCGCGATTGCAATGTCGGCGACGATGCTGGCCCCGGCTCTGGTCGAGATGTTTCCTGACGCTGATAACGTTTCCGCTGTTCGGTATAGGGATGGGGAGCTCCGTTCAATAGATCGGTATCTAGAGCAGAACGCTGCGAATATGGACGTCGAGGGCAAAGCGGCCCTGGAAGACATGCGGGATGCTCTTTCGGGTTTCGTGTACGCGCCTATGCCTGCGGAGGGGTTTCGAAGCCTTGCGACGTACGAGCGCGCTCGAGGTGAGCTGGGCGCGGCAGATGCGACTCTCCTGCAATCGATCGGAATCGAGCCGGAGACTCCTTCTCGTGCGGAGGCGCGCGCCCTTCTGCTTGAGTCGATCGCGAGCTTGCCGGACCCCAAGGTTTACGAGTTAAGTACGAAGATGCCCCCATTAATCCTCCTTTCGTATCTCCAGGCAGCGCTTCCCTCCTTATTTTTGCTGTTGCCCGTGGTTGTCACATCGCTCGCGTGCACCCACCTGCAGTGTCGTTCCCTTCTGGTTCTCCAGATCCCCGCAACAGCGCATGTGCGTTTTCTGACGGCTGTTGCGCTGGCTCTCCTGCTTGGCTTGGTGCTGCTTTTGGTGTCGATGGTTCCCGCTGTCGTTGTGTCCGTGATTAAGAACGGTGCGGGTGGATCGGAGTATCCCGTCGCTCTCATTCGGGCGGGAGCTTCGACAACGTCCATGGTGGGGGAGGCGGTGTTGTGCAGTATTCCGTTGCTGGTCATGGCATACGGCGTGATTTCCGTCGTCGCTGCGTTGACAGCAGCGATTAGCCGCAACCCCGTTGTCACCGGAATGGTTTGCGCGGTTCTCTTGGTGTTGGGTTCGTTGAGCGCTCATGTTGAAAGCGTGGGCATGGGCGTCGCGCTGCTGGCTCCATTCGCCTCGTTTGATCCCGCTTCCCAGGTGGGGACGATTGGGTTCCTTGGGCGAGGGACGAACGCGATGCCTTTTGGAGAGGTCGTCGGCGCATCGGGCGCTCTGCTGGTGGTCTTGGGCGCCGTATCTCCGTTGATGGTGCGCCTGAGTGTTCCAAAGATCGAAAGGGGATGATCTCGATGATTGACCTTCAAACGCTGACGATCTCTTATGGAAAGAAGGTGCTCGTAGATTCGGTGAACGCTGAGTTTGCCCCGGGTACGGTCTACGGTCTCGTCGCTCCGAACGGGCATGGAAAGACGACGTTGCTGCGTGCGATGGCAGGTTTGCCGGGTCCTCGCGTGGACGGGAGCATCGTTCTGGATGAGGTGCAGGGTACGGGTGCGAGAGAGGTCCGTTCTATGATCTTCTATGCACCTGGTGAGGGGACGCTGCTGTATCCCGGATTGCGTGCGGAAGATCACCTCAAGATGGTTTGCGATATGTGGCCGCATGCTCGCGATATCGAAGAGATAGTGGAACAAACGCAGATAGGCGAGTTCGCGAAGATGAGGATCCGCACTCTGAGCCAGGGCATGAAGCAGCAGCTTACCCTGGCGATTGCGTATGCGACGGGCGCGCGGTACCTTCTATTAGATGAGCCCATGAACGCGCTCGACCCCAGCAGGGTGGACTTGCATTCCGAGATTCTCAGGAAGCTGGCCGATTCTGGTACGTGCATCATCATGTCATCCCACATCTTGGATTCGGTCGATAGGCTGTGCGATGAGATTCTGTTTTTGAAGGATGGGAGGCTCATTAGAAGCATTCCGCAAGATGATGCTGCGCCGAAGTCTCCTGGATCCCATTTCGCAAAGCCTGCCGGACGCGCCGAGGGTGCGCTAAGCACGTATCGGCGACTCTACGAAAAGGGCGGGTAGAAATGCAAGTTAAAAATCTATGTGGTCAATATAATACCGTTAAACCCGCATATCGATACCGCTCAGCCATTCGCCTCGCCCCCGTCGCACGTATCTTCATCCGGTATGTTACTTTTAATCTAACGATTCTTTGAGGAACGTAGGTGCTTCTGAATGTACTGTCGACTTCTTCTCAAACTGATCCTAAGAGACAAGGCCGCATGGATTTGTACGCTCGTTCTCGCTGCAGCCTTTTCCGTCCCCATTGCGTTCAATTCACCCATCTACGGGCCCTTCTTTATGAAGCAGGGCATGCAGGGCTTTGTCGACGCATTCAATATGCGCGCACCCCAAGCCAGCGGCACAGACCTATCGCCAGAGCAGCAAGCTGACGCGGAGCTTGCAAGATACGCGAACGCCGCCCTTGCCGCTCAAACCGACGCCGCCTTTCTCGATTCTGCCGAGAGCTACTACGCGCTCATGGGCGAAGGCTTCCAATCCGGGTCCATCGTGGGAGACCGAGAGACCAATGACGCGGCGCTCGCGTATTGCCGTGCCCTGAGCAGCTCCGGCATCACGGATATCCCGGCCTCCGCAAACGACCTGCCATTCCTTTCCTTCCTGCCTTACGCCATTGCCACGGCGCCGTCTTTCCTTCCCTTCATCCCCTTCCTTCTCTCGTCGATACTCGTGCTCGGCGCCACAAGGCCCGGGACCCTGGCGGCAAAGGCGCCCGCGCCCAAATTCCGGCGCCTTATCCAGATCGTGTTTTCGATAATCGTCGCGGGGACCGCGATGCTCCTCGCCGGCCTCGCACCCGGGGGCATTTACGCCTTGGTCCTAAACGGCTTCGGGCAAATTGGGTACCCGATCGCCTTCTTCCATGACGGCGCGCTTGCCACCACGACCGCGGGAAACGTCTTCACGACCCTGCTTCTCGCGCTGCTTGCGGGCGGAACCTTGATATCCGTTTGCTCCGCCGTCCTATCGACCGCAACGAGGCGCGTCTTCGCAGGCCCCCTTACCTCAGCGCTGCTTGTCGCGGCCCCGGCATTCCCGTTGCTGTCCGATTCGGCGCTGGAGCATAATGCCGTGCTCGGGCTCCTGCCGCTGGCCGTGTTCTCGCCTATCGAGGCAACGGGCTACGTAGGATGCTTCCCGACAGAATTCATTGGCTCCGGTTCAGGCAGCGCATCGATGCTTGCCGTGGCCCTGATATACGTCGCGGTCCTTTTTGCGGTCGGCGCCGTTGCGACACGTTCGCCCAAACAGGCTGGACCCGCTAAAAAGCACCATGGGCTCGAGCTTCTGGACGCGAGCGTGGGATACGGGAGCACGACGATACTTTCAATCGGGTCGCTTTTCCTGAGCCCGGGAACGGCGGCGGGCCTCGTTGCTCCCAACGGCTCGGGGAAAACCACCCTTCTTGAAGCGCTGTCGGGCCAATTTCCCACCCGCATCCGCTCGGGAAGCCTGGCGGCAGACGGAATCTGCCAACGTCGATCAGCCGAATTTGCAGAACTCGTCTACCTGAGCTCTTCAGACGGCACGGATCTTTACCCCACGCTATCGGCCATCGAGCACCTTGCTTTCGTTAGGGAGGCGTGGAAATCGGCCGCCGACATCGACTCGCTCTGCGACTCCCTCGGAATCTCCCCATATCTCGACAAGCCGACCCGTAAACTCTCGACAGGAATGAAGCAGCAGGTAAAGCTTGCCATGGCGATAGCGACCGATTGCCCGTACCTCATCCTCGATGAACCGCTGAACGGCCTCGATCCGGGAAAACGGAAAACCTCCTGCGACGCGATGCGCAGCGAGGTGGCGCGGGGACGAAGCGTGCTCATTTCAAGCCATCTGCTCGACGACCTGGCAGACCTTACCAACTCGTTCTACTTCATCGAGGCCGGCACGCTCGTGGAAAAGATCAAGTCGTCCTCGCAGACGCTCAAGCAGGAATACCTCGATACATACGAGAGATGAATGTGGGGGAGTGTTCGGATGAAGTTGATATTTAAGGTCCAGCTCGTGTTGTGCCGAAAAGACCGTGAACCTTTTGTGGGACACGCGGCGCCGTGGTACCATAGCTGAGTTTGTTGTCTTGGTCGGAAACCAAGACGCCTTATGCGCTGATCGGTAACCAGCGCCTGACCAATAAGGAGTCCTACCATGAAGCAGGGTATCCATCCCCAGTATGTCGAGTGCACGGTGACGTGCTCCTGCGGCAACACCTTCAAGACGCACGCTACCGTGTCCGAGATGAAGGTCGAGCTTTGCAACGAGTGCCACCCGTTCTACACCGGCCAGCAGAAGTTCGTCGACACCGGTGGACGCGTCCAGCGCTTCGCCGACAAGTTCGGTGGCGCCGCTGCCGCCCAGCTCAAGAAGGCCGAGGAGGCCAAGGCTGCCAAGGCTGCCAAGGCTGCTGAGGCCGAGGCCGCTCGCAAGGCCGCCGCTGAGGCTAAGGCTGCCGAGAAGGCCAAGCGTGCTGCTAAGTTTGCCGAGGAGGCTGCCAAGCAGGCCGCCGAGGCTCCCGCAGAGGCTCCCGTCGAGGAGGCCGCTGCCGAGGCCGAGACCACCGAGGCTGCTGAGTAAATAGCTCGCCGAGGAATCGCTCGCATTCATGGCAAAAGGGCCGTGCATCCAATGGGGTGCGCGGCCCTTTTCTTGTTGGTGCAAACTAACCTGTCCCCATTGCACCAGATTGGTGCGAAGGGGACAGGTTGGTTTGCACCAAATGACAGAGAGACGGCGTTTTCCCAGATAAAACCTGCCAAAATAAACCAGTCCCTTTTTGGCAGGTCGGTCGGGTCGTAGTTATTACGTGGCGGTCGAGGTCGACCGTATAGGCCGCGTCCTGTTTGGCTAAAGTACATTTATCTGTGTTTAACTCGCCCGAGGCTGCATGGCGTGGGCGATGGCCAAAAAGGAAAACCACATGGGATTCATGTCAAAGCTGCTGTCCTTTGGATCCGATAAGGACCTTAAGCGCTACTACAAGATCGTCGATCAGATCAACGGTCTTGAGCCCCAGTTTGAGAAGATGACCGAGGAGGAACTCCGCGCCCAGACCGATAAGTTCCGTGAGCGTTACGCCAACGGCGAGTCGCTCGACGACATGCTCCCCGAGGCTTTTGCCACCGTGCGCGAGGCTTCCAAGCGCATCACGGGCATGCGTCACTTTGACGTGCAGCTCATCGGCGCCATGGCTCTGCACGAGGGGCATATCGCCGAGATGAAGACCGGCGAAGGCAAGACGCTCGTCTCCACGCTGGCCGGCTACCTCAACGCTATTGCCGGCAAGGGCGTGCACGTCGTTACCGTCAATGACTACCTGGCCAAGCGCGACTCCGAGTGGATGGGCCGCATCTACAAGTACCTGGGCATGACCGTCGGTCTGCTGCAGAACAACATGCCGCTCGAGCTTAAGCGCCCGGCCTACCAGGCCGATGTCACCTATGGCACCAACTCCGAGTTCGGTTTCGATTACCTGCGCGACAACATGGTCACTCGCCCCGAGCAGCGCGTGCAGCGCGGCCACCATTACGCCATCGTCGACGAGGTCGACTCCATCCTGATCGACGAGGCACGTACCCCGCTCATCATCTCGGGTGCCGGCACCAAGTCCGCCAGCACCTACAAGGACTTCGCGCGTGCCGTGCGCGGCCTGGAGCGCGGCGAGGACGTCTCGCACGACATGCTCACCGCCACCGAGGACGTAGAGCCCACGGGCGACTACGTCATGGACGAGGCCAAGCACACCATCGCCGCCACCGAGCGCGGCCTTAAGAAAATCGAGCGCCGCCTGGGTATCGATGACATCTATGCCGATCTCTCCGGCCAGCTGGTCAACCACCTGCAGCAGGCGCTGAAGGCCCAGTACATGTTCCACCGCGACAAGCAGTACGTGGTCACCAACGGCGAGGTCAAGATCGTCGACGAGTTCACCGGCCGCATCATGGAGGGCCGCCGCTATTCTGAGGGCCTGCACCAGGCCATCGAGGCCAAAGAGGGTGTGCTCGTGCGCGAGGAGAACCAGACCCTGGCCACCATCACCCTGCAGAACTACTTCCGTCTGTATGACAAGCTCTCCGGCATGACCGGCACGGCACTTACCGAGGATGCCGAGTTCCGCGAGATCTACAAGCTGCCCGTCGAGGTCATCCCCTCCAACAAGCCCGTGCAGCGCGTGGACCACGAGGACCTGGTGTACCGCACCATTCAGGCTAAATACAACGCCGTTGCCGACGACGTCGAGCGTCGTCACGCCAAGGGCCAGCCGGTCCTGGTGGGCACCGTCTCCATCGAGAGCTCCGAGAAGCTGTCTGCCGCCCTTACCAAGCGCGGCATCGCGCACGAGGTCCTCAACGCCAAGCACCACGAGCGCGAGGCCCATATCGTGGCCCAGGCAGGACGTTACGGCGCCGTGACCATTGCCACCAACATGGCCGGTCGTGGCACCGACATCCTGCTGGGCGGCAACCCCGACGAGCTGGTGCGCGAGCGCCTGGAGTACGAGGGCCTGACCATGGAGGACGTGACGCCCGAGCAGCTCGAGCAGTTTAACGCCGAGGCCAAGGAGACTTGCAAGGCCGAGCGCGAGCGCGTGCTTGCCGCCGGTGGCCTGACCGTTATCGGCACCGAGCGCCACGAGTCCCGTCGTATCGACAACCAGCTGCGCGGCCGCTCCGGCCGTCAGGGCGATCCGGGCGAGACCCAGTTCTACCTGTCGCTCGAGGACGACCTCATGCGCCTGTTCGGCGGCGACAAGATGGACCGCGTCTCCAAGATGATGGTCACGGCCGACATGGGCGACGACATGCCCATCCAGCACAAGATCATCTCCAAGGCCGTCGAGAGCGCCCAGCACAAGGTCGAGAGCATCAACTTCTCCATGCGTAAGAGCGTCCTTGAGTACGACGACGTCATGAACAAGCAGCGCCAGGTCATCTACGCCGAGCGCAATAAGATTCTGGACGGCAAGGACCTGACCGACCACATCACCGAGGTCATGCACGACACCGTGTACCGCTGCGTGCAGGAGTTCTGCACCAAGGACAGTCACGATGGCGAGCGCGACCTGGAGGGCCTGCGCAAGTGGGTTGTGGAGCTCACCGGCCACATCGATACGCCGAAGTTCCCCGACGAGGATTATGAGGCCCTGGCTGCCGATGTCCTGGCTTACGTAGAGAAGTGCTACAACATGAAGGCCGAGCGCTTGGGCGAGGACCTGATGCGCGAGCTCAACACCCAGGTCATGCTGCGCGTCATCGATACCCGCTGGATGAACTACCTGCAGGAGATGGACTATCTCAAGACCGGCATCGGCCTGCGCGGCTTTGGCCAGCGCGACCCGCTGGTCGAGTACAAGACCGAGGCCTACGGCGCGTTCCAGATCCTCGTCGACACCATGTACGAGGATTACCTGCGCACGGTTCTGCGCATCGAGATCAAGGCTGCCCCGCGTGCCGTGGAGCACAAGGAGGAGCCCGCGCTCGAGGGTGCGCACTTCTCCGGTCCTGCCGAGGTCGATGGTGACAACGGCGACTCGGTGCTGCGCAAGCAGGCGCAGGTGCAGGCCCGCACGGCTGTCCAGGGTGGTCCGGCTGCCGTCAACAACGGTGGCAAGGTGAACACCTATCGCAAGTCCGAGAGCGACGATCCGTACGTCAACGTGGGCCGCAACGACCCGTGCCCCTGCGGTAGCGGCAAGAAGTTTAAGTACTGCCACGGCAGGAATCGTTAATGGCTGAGGCTTTAGAGGTAACGCCCGCCGAGCTGGACGCGTTTGCGGACCGGCTCGGCGAGGTCGAGTCGTATCTCCACTTGGACGAAAAGCGCACGCGCGTGACCGAGCTCGAGGCCAAAAGCGTGGCCCCCGGCTTTTGGGATGACGCCGACGCCGCCCGTGCCACCATGGAGGAAATCGCGCGCACCAAGGAAGATATCGCTGCCGTGGACAACGCGCGCGGCGAGCTTTCCGATGCCCGCGCCGCGCTGGAGCTTGCCGAGGAGATGGGGGATGACCCCGATGCCGCCGCCCTTCGCGAGGAGGCTACAGCCACGGCTGAGCGCCTGGCCCGTGCCATCGATGAGCTTGAGCTTTCGAGCTGGTTTACCGGTGAGTTCGATCACGGCGATGCCATTGTGACCATCAAGCCCGGACAGGGTGGTCTGGAGGCCCAGGACTGGACCTTCATGCTCTTTAAGATGTACATGAAGTACTGCCAGCGTCGCGGCTGGAAGGTCACGATTAACGACTGCCCCGCTGCTGAGGTCATCGGCATCGACCGCGCGACCTTTACCGTCGAGGGCAAGGACGCATTTGGCATGCTGCGCGCCGAGGCCGGCGTCCACCGCTTGGTGCGCATTAGCCCCACCGACGACAAGAAACGCCGCCAGACCACGTTCGCCGGCGTCGAGGTCATCCCCGTGCTACCCGATGATATCGATATCGAGATCAGCCCCGATGACATCCGCGTGGACGTGTACCACGCGAGCGGCCCGGGCGGTCAGGGCGTGAACACCACCGACTCCGCCGTGCGCGTGACGCATTTCCCCAGCGGCATTGTGGTCACCTGCCAAAACGAGCGCAGCCAGATCCAGAACAAGGCCGCGTGCATGCAGATCCTCAAGGCTCGCCTGTACGAGATTGAGCTCGAGAAGCGCGCCGAGGCCCTGGATGAGATTCGCGGACCCAAAACCACGATTGGTTTTGGTAACCAGATTCGCAGCTACGTGCTCTACCCGTATCAGATGGTCAAGGACCTGCGCTCGGGTGTGGAGACCAGCAATGTCGAGGCCGTTCTTGACGATGGCGATCTGGATCCGTTTGTAATTGGCTATCACCGTTGGGCTACCGGCAACGCCGGTGCGGAAGGCTCGGACGCCTAGGCACATGGTTGGCTCCGGGTCGATGCAAACACTTCGCAGGGGGTGGTATTTGCTCGGTGAATCGGTAGAATCGAATACAGTAAGAAGTTCAAAGCGCACTCGTTTGGGTGCGCTTTTTTGAGGGAGGCAGCATGGCATATCGTCTGGACATCAAGCGCATTCTTTCGCTGAACTTCTTTCATGACTTGCCCAAGATCATGTTTGGCTGCGCCCTGGCAGCTATCGCGACGGATCTGTTTTTGATTCCCAACGGTCTTGCTGCCGGCGGCGTCACGGGCCTCGCCACGATTATCCAGGCGGTCGGCGCCTCGCATGGCATCTCGCTGCCTGTCGGTATTCAAACCATCGTGATGAATGCCTTGCTGCTGCTGGTCGTTATGCGCGAGGGGGGCATGTTCTACGTGGTCCAGACGGCGACGGGCTTTGTGCTGCTGGGCTTCTTCACCGACCTGTTCGCTCCGTTTGTGGCGCCGCTGGCACATGCCGACCTGATGCTGCCCGCTATGTGGGGCGGCATTATCACGGGCATTGGCTACGGCATGGTGCTACGCGCCGGTGCCAACACTGGCGGCTCTGACACCATCGGTCAGATTATCTCGCGCAATACGTCACTACCGGTGGGCTCCACCGTCATGGCGATCGACGTTGCCGTGTGCGCGCTGTCGGCCCCGGTCTTCTCGGTCGAAAACGCGCTGTATGCGGGCCTTTCGATGGTCATTAGCGGTTACGTGATCGATGCCGTGGTCGACGGCGGCAACAGGCGCCGTATGGTACTCATCATCTCGGACAAGTTTCCCGATATTGCGGCCGACATCATGTATGGCCTGGGTCGCGGCTGCACCAAGTTTAAGGCGACCGGCATGTACTCGGGCGCCGAGAAGCCGGTGATCATGGTCATTGTGAGCCGCCGCGAGCTCAACACCCTCAAAACGATCGTGCGCGAGCGCGATCCTCACGCCATTGTGACGGTCGCCGACGTTACGGAAACCTTCGGTGAGGGATTCAAGGACATTAACGCGTAGGGCCGACTGCGTTCCATCCAAAAGACGTTCACATTGATAAACCGTTTCATCAGCGGTTCTGCCTGCTCAATTGTTCAAATAATGATAAATACTCTGGTAAAGCTTCCAGTTTCCAGCATAATGAATGACGTACGTGCATTGCGGCTGTGTTGGGATTACCTTCGGTGCCGTGCGCATCTTGTCTAATGAGGATGAAAGGAAGGCACAATGAGCGACGAAGAGCTCAAAAAGGTTGCCAACGAGGTAAGGAAGGGCATCGTCACCGGCGTGCACGCTGCCAAGTCCGGCCATCCGGGCGGTTCGCTCGGCGCTGCCGACATCATGACCTATCTGTACTTTGAGGAAATGAACGTCGACCCGTCCGATCCCCGCAAGGCCGATCGCGACCGTTTTGTGCTCTCCAAGGGCCATTGCGCTCCGGGCCTGTACGCCGTGCTCGCCGAGCGCGGGTTCTTCCCCAAAGAGGACCTCAAGACGCTGCGCCATATCGGCAGCCACCTGCAGGGTCACCCCAACATGAACGACACCCCGGGCGTCGACATGTCCACCGGTTCGCTCGGCCAGGGCATCTCCGCCGCCGTCGGGATGGCGCTCGCCGCCAAGCACTGGGGCGATACTTACCGCACGTATGCCCTGCTGGGTGATGGCGAGAGCGAGGAGGGCCAGGTCTGGGAGGCAGCCATGTTTGCCGGCAACCAACAGCTCGATAACCTCTGCGTGATCGTTGACCACAATGGCCTGCAGATCGATGGTCCCGTCGAGGAGGTCAACGACCCCATGCCGCTGGCAGACAAGTTCCGCGCCTTCAAGTTCCACGTGGTGGAGCTCGCCGACGGCAACGATTTCGATCAGATCCGCGCCGCCTTTGCCGAGGCCCGCGCCACCAAGGGTCAGCCGACCGCCATCATCGCCGAGACCACCAAGGGCAAGGGCGTTTCCTTTATGGAGAACCAGGTGGGTTGGCACGGCAAGGCCCCCAACGATGAACAGTTTGAGCAGGCCATGGCAGAGCTCACGGCCGCCGGAGAGGAGCTCTAGGATGGCAGACGTCAAGAAAATCGCCACGCGCGTAAGCTACGGCGAGGCCCTCGTCGAGCTCGCCAACGAGCACGACGACTTTGTGGTCCTCGACGCCGATCTGGCCGCCGCCACGCAGACCGGCAAGTTCAAGGCAGCCTGCCCCGACCGCTTCTTCGATGTGGGCATTGCCGAGAGCAACCTGATGGGTGTTGCCGCCGGTATCGCGACCACCGGCCGCGTCGCCTTCGCGAGCACCTTTGCCATGTTTGCCGCTGGCCGCGCCTTTGAGCAGGTCCGCAACTCCATCGGCTATCCGCACCTTAACGTTAAGATAGGTGCCACGCACGCCGGTATCTCGGTGGGCGAGGACGGTGCCACACACCAGTGCTGCGAGGATATCGCCCTCATGCGCGTCATCCCCGGCATGACCGTTATCGTTCCTGCCGACGACGTCGAGGCCCGCGCCGTGACGCGCGCCGCCTACGAGTGCGACGGTCCGGTGTACATGCGCTTCGCCCGTCTGGCCTCGTCGGTTATTAACGACCCCGAGACCTACAAGTTCGAGTTGGGTAAGGGCATTGTCATGCGCGAGGGCGCCGACGTCACCATCATCGCCTGCGGCCTGATGGTCGGCGAGGCTCTCGAGGCCGCCGAGCAGCTTGCTGCCGAGGGCATCGATGCCGAGGTCATCAACATGCACACCATCAAGCCCATCGATGCCGACCTGATCGTCAAGAGCGCCACCAAGACCGGCCACGTCGTGACCGTCGAGGAGCACTCTGTGATCGGTGGCCTGGGCAGCGCCGTTGCCGACGTCCTGTGCGAGCAGTGCCCGACGCCGCTCAAGAAGATCGGCGTCAACGACGCCTTCGGTGAGTCTGGCCCGGGTGCCGAGCTCTTGCACAAGTATGGCCTGGACGCCGCCAACATCGTGGCGACCACCAAGGAGTTCTTGGCATAAGGCAAGACGAGGCAAAGTATCGCGTCGACAACCGCAAACAAGCCAGAACAGGGGCGTCCTCAAAGAGGGCGCCCCTGTTTATGCTGAATTTAAATTAGAGTCCTGCCAAGCAAAGTTCCCATGGGGAAACGGGCCCATCCCAACAAAGTGCAATTCAGACCCTTCCAACTTTGTATGCGCAGCATCTCAAGTTGGTGCGTCGGCCCCATAGTAGCCGCAGGCCGGGC
>UQWQ01000009.1 GCA_900544755.1 uncultured Collinsella sp.
AGGTTTATTTTGGCAGGTTTTATCTGGGCAAACGTAAAGGGCCGACCGCGGAGATGCGCGATCGGCCCTTTTTAGTTGCTTGGATGTAGGGGTCAGTGGAAGGCAAGTGCCTACAGGCGATCCTTGTTCTCGGCTTTAACGGCGTGAGCCTGCTGAACAAAGAACAGGTCGTACACCACGATGACAAAGGCGCCAAAGTTGATGGCGTCGCCGCCAAACGCGGGAAGCGTGAGCACGGCCTGCGCAATCGTGGCGATTGCGGCGACGATGCCGAGCTTAAACGCGCCATCCACCTGCGAAGGCTTGTTGGCGCCCTTGATGCCCGCAACACCTGCGGCAAGATCGACAAGACCCTTGATGACAAGTACGGCCGCGGCGAGCATGGCGTTCGGCCCGTACGTGGAATCGAGACTGCCTCGGGCGATGCCGACGCCGGCGATGACGAGGCTGGCGATGCCCAAAACAAAGTAAATGAGGGCAAGGATTTTGAGTGTCTTGCGAGCGTAGCTCATGGCTGGATCCTTTCGATACGAGTACGGCCGATCTGGCGTACCCCCTGTGCTGCACATATGGTGAAGCACATTGTAGTTCAACGGGGCGATGCATGCGTTTGAAAGCGTCTCTTGCCTGTACGGTCCAACCTTTCAAAAAGGAAAGCTGGACGTAAGCCAAATCGATGGCAGCTCATGTGCGGCGCTGAGATGATGGGGCCGTAACAAGGAGCTGGTCTCAAGGAGGAGCCATGATGTACGGAGCAGGGCAAGTGCGTGAGCCGCGGTCGTTGGGAAGGCGCATGGGTGATTCTGTGATCGCTGTCGTGTGCACGGGATTGATGGCGGTGCTTTGCATTGCGATGCTGTGGGCCATGTCGCATGTGGGACAATAGCGGACGGTTGAGTGCCGACAGGGGTGGCGCTCACGTATTCGTTTTGCTTGCTAAGGAGTGCCCATGGGCGTCGTCGATCCCTTTTCTGTTGCTCGGGCCGCGGGGCTTGAGCTCGTGCGGACGTCCGAGGGCCTTGCGCTCACCGACGGCACGATGGAGTTGCGTGCCGATTTTGGCCGCATGCTTCCACGGCTCAAGCAGGGTCGTCTGCAGCAAGAGCTGTTGGTAAAGGCTGCGCGCACAAAAGGCATCGAACAACCATGGGCGATTGATGCCACAGCAGGCTTTGGCGAGGACTCGCTGCTGCTGGCGGCCGCGGGCTTTACCGTCGATCTGTATGAACAGGATTGCGTGATCGCGGCGCTTCTCAAGGATGCCTTGGATCGCGCGACAGATGATCCGGCGCTTGCGACAGCCGTGGCACGAATGCGCTTGCATGCGGGCGAGGACAGCATCGCCGGCCTTCGCCATGTAGCTGAGCTGATCGGGCAGGGCGAGCTCACCGCTCCTGACGTGGTATATCTGGACCCCATGTTTCCCGGGCGCACCAAGAGCGCGGCGGTCAAAAAGAAGTTCCAACTCTTGCATCATCTGGAACAGCCGTGTGCCGATGAGGAGACGCTGGTCGAAGCCGCGCTTGCGGTACGTCCGCGCAAGGTCGTTATCAAGCGGCCGGTGAAGGGGCCGCTGCTTGCCGGCGTTAAGCCGAGCTATCAGCTTGCGGGCAAGGCCGTCCGCTACGATGTTTTGGTGCCGCCGCGCCCGTAGCCTGCGTGCGATGGCCGGCGATGTGTCGGTGCCGTGCCGCTGTGTGAGCGTCGCTCCGTTGCGGAGCCTATTTCCAAGGATGCGACGTCAGGTGCCACCCGCCGCAGTATTCGCATTTGTAGCAGGCCAAACCGCGCCGTCCGCGGTTTTCGCAGTCGGCCATAACTGCCTCGGCCTCGGCGCGCGTGTCGTAACGGTTTTTGCGTTCGCACGACTTGTAGCGCCAGGCTTCATCGCGCTCGGCGTCTAGTGCGTCGCGGCGCTCGTCTTCGCGCGCAAACAGATCGCTCATATCGCCGCCGGTGGCAGCGCCCAAAAACTCGCTCTTTGCCTTTGACCAGGCGGCTCGCTTTTTGCTCCCCATCTGCTTCGCGCCCCTCTTCAAACGCTGGTATCATTGCTCAATCAAAGTGATACCAATAAACGTGAGGTCGCCGCGTGATGATCAGAAAAACCCTCGATACCGACATTCCCGCCGTCATGGCTATCTATGACGCGGCCCGCGCCTTTATGCGCGCGCATGGCAACGCCACGCAGTGGCCCGAGGGCACGCCTTCGGCCGAGCAGCTGACTGCCGATATCGCCGCTGGTGGCAGCTATGTGTGCGAAGTTGACGGTCACGTGGTAGCGACGTTTGCCTTTTTACCGGGTCCGGACGAGTGCTATGACGTAATTGAGGACGGTCGGTGGCGCAGCGACACTCCGTACGCCGTGCTGCACCGTGTGGCATCCGACGGCACCGTGCACGGTATCGCGGCTGCGATGTTCGCCTTTGCCAAAGAGCGTGCCGATCACCTGCGCATCGACACGCATCAGGACAATCTGCCCATGCAGCGTGCGAGCATCAAGGCGGGATTCGAGCGTGTCGGCATTATCCATGTGTCGGACGGCACGCCGCGTGTTGCGTTCGACTGGCTGCGCGAGGCATAAGCGCCCAGGCGCATACCAACACTCCATCTAAATGAAAATGGCCCCGGGTGGGGCCATTTTTTGGCAAAACGCGTTGTTGTGGGGCTCGCGTCGCTGCCGTTCCAGATGAACCCGGGCAGACAAAAAGGGGAGGTGCCGGCTTTCGCAAGGCGCGAACCTACGAAAATCGCTGCGCGGCAACGCGGGGCGATGAGCTCGGTCGGGGGATAGGGCCCGCTTCGCCCGCCGGCCCGTAAATTGTATCATCCAGTGTGGAACGAGAGCGCCCGTTGCCGCGTGCGATGGGCTTGCAATAAGAGGAGAGCCATGTCGAAGCAAGCGGTCGTTGGAATCTTGGCGCATGTCGATGCCGGCAAGACTACGCTGGCCGAGGCCATGCTGTTCAACGCAGGTCGCATTCGCAAGCGCGGCCGTGTGGACGACGGCGACTCGCACCTGGATACCAACGCTATCGAACGCGAGCGCGGCATCACGATTTTCTCGTCGCAGGCCGTGTTCGACCACGGTGATACCCGCGTCATGCTCGTGGACGCTCCCGGACACGTGGATTTTTCGGCCGAGGCAGAGCGCACGTTGCGTGCGCTCGACTACGCGATTTTGGTGGTAGGTGCCAACGACGGCGTGCAGGGACACACCGAAACCTTGTGGCGCCTGCTTGCGCGCTATGGCATCCCGACGTTTGTCTTTATCAACAAAATCGATTTGGAGAATCCCGGCCGCGATGTTTTACTGACGCAACTTGGGCAGCGTCTTTCCGAGGGCTGTCTGGATGCCAACGAACTGCTGACGGGCGGTGCCGCTTGGGAGGACGCTGCCGCGTTGGACGAGGCAGCCCTCGAGGAGTTTCTTGAGACAGGCGAGCTTTCCGTCGCAACGCTTTCGCGCATGGTTGCCGAGCGCAGGCTCTTTCCTTGCTTTGCCGGCTCGGCGCTTAAGGACCAGGGCGTGGGCGAGCTGCTGGATGGCATGTGCGCGCTGATGCGTGAGAGGGCGTGGCCGCCGGAGTTCGCCGCGCGCGTCTATCGCGTCAGCCGCGGCGATCGCGGCGAGCGCTTGGCTTGGGTAAAAGTGACCGGCGGCACGCTGCATGCAAAGCAGATGATCGAGGGGCGCTCCGGTGCCGAGGCATGGGAGCAAAAGGTCGATCAGGTGCGCATCTATAACGGCGAGAAGTATGAGCTTGCCCAAGAAGTTGCCGCTGGCGGTATTTGTGCCGTGACGGGTCTTGCGCACGTTCGCCCGGGTGATGCCCTGGGCGCGGAACCCGCGTGCGATGCGCCCGTCATTGCGCCAGTTCTCACCTATACGGTGCTTCCGGGCGAACACGACGTCCACACGGTGTTCAAAGCATTGACTGAGTTGGCGGATGAAGATCCTATGCTCGGCGTAAGCTGGAATACGCATCTTGAGCAGATTCATTTGCAGTTGATGGGCGCCGTGCAACTCGAGGTCGTACAGCGGGTGTTGGTCGATCGCTTTGGCCTTTCGGTTGAGTTTGAGTCTGGCGGCATTCTCTATAAGGAGACTATCTCGCAGCCGGTTGAGGGTGTGGGCCACTTTGAGCCGCTGCGCCACTATGCCGAGGTGCATCTGCGCCTGGAGCCGTTGCCAGCAGGTTCGGGCGTGCAGTTTGGCACCTTGACCTCGACCGACGAGCTCGATCTTAACTGGCAGCGTCTGGCACTCACCAACGCCATGGAGTGCGACCACCTGGGCGTGCTGACCGGCTCGCCCATCACCGATGTGCGCATTACGCTCACGGGCGGCCGCGCGCATGCCAAACACACCGAGGGCGGCGATTTTCGCCAGGCCACGTACCGCGCGATTCGCCAGGGTTTGATGCAGGCGCGCGAGGCCGGTGCGGCGGTGTTGTTGGAGCCATGGTATCGCTTTGAGCTCGAGGTGCCGGGGGAGTGCGTGGGCCGGGCGCTCTCGGATGCCACGCGCATGAGTGCCGAGTACGAGCCGCCGACGATGGCGGGAGACCGGGCGAAGCTTGTGGGTCGCGTTCCGGCATCCGAGGTGCAAGATTATGCGCTGGAGGTGGCTGCCTACACGAGCGGTCGCGGACATCTGTACCTGGAGTTCGCCGGTTACGCGTCCTGTCATGATGCCGAGCGCGTCATCGAGGCGGCCGCCTATGAGCCCGAGGCCGATCTGCCCAACACGTCCGATTCTGTCTTTTGCGCTCACGGCGCCGGCTACACGGTCAAATGGTACGACGTACCCGCCGCGGCGCACGTCAAGGTCGATCCCGCCACCTTCCGCCCCTGGCGAGCAGCAGATGCCGAGTTTTTCGGCCACATGTGACAAAGGGGCAGTTCCTTTGTTACATGCTATTGGTATAACTCGGTATAAGTTGGTATAACTATTACCAGGGTTTACCGATCCGAGGAGGCCGACATGAATCCAAATCCCTTTAAGCCAACGGCAGGCAAGCGGCCTCCGATGCTCATCGGTCGAGAGTCGGTCATCGAAGATTTCGAGGAAGGGCTCGATAACGGCGCCGGAGCGCCGGGTAGGCTCATGCTCATTACGGGAAACCGCGGCTGCGGCAAAACGGTTCTCCTGCGAGAGCTGCAACGTCTAGCCAGCGAGCGCGGATGGGCGGTTATCTCCGATTCTGCTTCGCTTGGCTTGTGCGACCGCCTGGCCGACGCGCTTCGCTCGAATAAACCCGTTGTGACGTCAATGGAGTTTGGGCCGTCGTTTGGTCGGATGTCGGTCGAGGCGGCTCGGGCAAAGGGCGAGACGCTACGGGGGCTGGTCAACGAGCGCCTCAAGAAGCTCGGTCCAGGCAAGGGCATCCTGTTTGCGATTGACGAGGCGCAATCTGCGTCAATCGAGGAACTGGCGGCTCTTGCCGTTCTCTATCAGCAGGTGCTCGGAGATCAGGATGCTACGGGCCTGCCCGATAGCGACCAGCGCGGTCTTGCGCTGGTATTTGCCGGCTTGCCCAGTATGGTTGACGACCTGCTCGAAGAGCCGAGCGTGACGTTTTTGCGCCGTGCTCAGCAGCGTACGCTGGGGGCGATTTCTTTGCCCAAGGTGCGCGATTCATATGTCCAGACGGTCAAGGACGCCGGTCTTTACGTTGATGCGGAGACGGCGGACCTTGCGGCGCGCAAGAGTATGGGGCATCCCTACATGGTCCAGCTGGTGGGATATTACATGTGGCGCTCTGCTGTCCGGCGTGGCTCGCAGATCATCGAAAGGCGCGATGTCGAGGCTGGCCATGCGGACGCCGTCTCCGAGTTCTATGAAGCGGTCGACGCGCCCCTGTATTACGGGCTGCGCAGCCCACAGCGCCTCTTTATCGAGGCCATGGCTGCTGACGAGGGTGAGCAGGCGCGCATGGCGGATATCATTGAGCGCTGCGACCGCACCCAGAGCTGGGCGAGTAAATATCGCGCAAGCTTGATTCGCGAGCGCGTCATCGAGGCTGCCGGATACGGCCTCGTCAGGTTTACCGTGCCCATGCTGGGCGCGTACATTCGCGATCGAGTTTTATGGCACGAGTGATGTGAAAAGGGACGGTCCCTTTGTCACATTCGATCAACGGGAAGGGGAACGATGACGGTGTCGCAACAACCAAGTGCTATCGAGGTGCGTGGCGCGCGCGTCCATAACCTTAAGGACATCGATATCGATATCCCGCTGGGAAGGCTCGTGGGCATTGCCGGCGTGTCGGGGTCGGGCAAGAGTTCGCTGGCGCTGGGGGTTCTTTATGCCGAGGGCTCGCGCCGTTACCTGGAGGCGCTCAGCACCTATACCCGCCGACGGCTCACCCAGGCCGAGCACGCTCAGGTGGATGAAGTGCTGCACGTGCCGGCGGCGCTCGCGTTGCATCAGCGCCCTAGTGTGCCAGGCGTACGCTCGACCTTTGGCACCATGACCGAGCTCAACAACAGTCTGCGTTTGCTCTTTAGCCGCTGTGCCCATCACGTGTGCCCACATTGCGGGGCGCGTGTGGAGCCGAGCCTTAACGTGGCCGCAGGCCTGTCGCTCACGTGTTCGACATGCGGCCGCGAGTTCTACGCGCCGAGTGCCGAGGATTTGGCTTTCAATAGCGGCGGTGCATGCCCCACCTGTGGCGGTACCGGTGTCATGCGCGAGGTGGACGAGGCGAGCCTGGTGCCCGACGAGTCAAAGACAATCAACGAGGGCGCGGTGCTTCCCTGGGGCACGCTGATGTGGGACCTGATGAAGCAGGTGGCCGGCGAGATGGGCGTGCGTACCGACGTGCCGTTTAACCAGCTCACGCCTCAAGAGCGCGACATCGTGTTCCATGGCCCGGCGGTTAAGAAGCACATTCTCTACGTTCCCAAAAACGGCGAGGGCGCCACGCCGCTCGACTTTACCTATTACAACGCCGTCTATACTGTCGAGAATGCGCTCGCCAAGGTTAAGGACGATAAGGGGCTCAAGCGCGTTGCACGCTTTTTGCGCGAAGGGCTGTGTCGTGACTGCGGAGGCACGCGTCTTGCCGAGGCCGCGCGCCAGCCCCAGGTGCGCGGCATCAATCTGGCACAGGCGGCGGCCATGACGCTGGGCGAGGCGATTGAGTGGGTGCGTGGGGTGCCCGCATCCTTGCCGACCGAGATGCGGCCCATGGCCGGGGACATCTGCGATTCGTTTTTGAGCACGGCCCGTCGCCTGATCGACCTGGGTCTCGACTACCTTTCGCTCGACCGCGCCGGTGCCACGCTGTCGACGGGCGAGCGCCAGCGCGTGCAGCTTGCCCGCGTGGTGCGCAACCGATCGACGGGCGTGCTGTATGTGCTGGACGAGCCTTCGATCGGCTTGCATCCTGCCAATGTCGATGGCCTGGTGGGCGTGATGCGCGATCTGGTGGATGACGGCAACACCGTGGTTGTTGTTGACCACGACACGCGCGTGCTGGCAGAAGCCGACTATCTGGTCGAGATGGGCCCCGTTGCCGGAGCAGGCGGCGGTCATGTGATCGCCGCCGGTACGGTGGGCGAGGTCGAACAATCGCAGGGTAGCCGCATCGCGCCGTTCTTGCGCTCGGACCCCAAGCGCTTGCGCCCGCAGGTGGCTGACGACGAAATGTTCGATCTAGGCCATATCCGCATGGCGACCGATGCCATCCATACCGTCAAACCGCTCGAAGTCGATATCCCGCGCGGCCGCCTTGTCGCGGTAACGGGTGTTTCAGGTTCGGGCAAGACGACATTGGTGCTCGAGACGCTCATCCCGGCGCTCAAGGCACAAGCGGCTGGCGAGCGCCTGCCGAGGCACGTGCGTTGGGTCGATGCCGAGGGCATCGCGCGCGCCAACCTGATTGACGCCACGCCCATTGGCGCCAACGTGCGCTCGACGGTGGCGACCTATGCCGACATCCATGATGAGCTGCGCCGCGCCTTCGCCCGCACGCCCGAGGCCAAGGCGGCAGGGTATAAGGCGGGTGCCTTTAGCTACAACACCGGCGCCTTGCGCTGTCCCACATGCGATGGCACGGGCTCGATATCGCTTGACGTGCAGTTTTTGCCCGATGTCGAGATCGTCTGCCCTGCATGCCGTGGCTCGCGTTATGCAGACGCGGCTTCGCATATCCATCGCGAGGGCAAGGACGGGAGCCTACTTACGTTGCCGCAGCTCATGGACATGAGCGTGGACGAGGCCATCGACGCTACAGTGGGACTCAAGAAAGTTCAGACGCGCTTGCAGACCTTGCACGACCTGGGCTTGGGTTATCTCACGCTCGGTGAGCCTACGCCGGCGCTTTCGGGCGGCGAGGCGCAGCGCCTTAAGCTTGCGAGCGAGATGGGTCGTGTGCAGGATGATGCCGTGTTCGTGTTCGACGAGCCCACGATTGGCCTGCATCCGCTCGATGTTCAGGTGTTGCTGAGCGTGTTCGACGGCCTTGTTGCCAAGGGCGCCACGGTTATCGTGATCGAACACGACCTCGACCTTATCCGTAATGCCGATTACGTGATCGACATGGGCCCGGGCGGCGGTGACGCAGGCGGACAAATCGTCTGCACCGGCACGCCGGATGACACTGCGGCCTGCTCCGCAAGCGTCACTGGCCGCTACCTCTAGCAGAATGTGACAAAGGGACAGTCCCTTTGTCACATCCGATGCCTATTTCACGCATTGAGCGGCGAGATAGTCGCGGAAGAACGGTAATTCAAAAGCGACGATTCCGCGCCCGCGTTCTCCAATGATGCCGGCGTCTATCATGCGGCGTCGGTAGCGGGAGACCTGTTGCGGCGAACGCTTAAGGCGCTCGACAAGGTCAGCGGTGGTGGACTCTTCTTCGTCGTCGAGCATGGCGATGAGAAATCGCTTGTCCTCCGCAGTGAGTTCCCGATAGGTCGCTGCGAGGATCCGGTCGTCCATTTCATCGCGTGCGATTTTGATTCCCTGGTCAAAGTCGCGAGATGATATTTCCCTCGAGTTGCTCGTGAGATCCCAGGCGCGGTAACCCACAAGCTGCAAAAGGAAAGGAAAGCCCGAAATCGAGCGAACGGCCTTATCGATTCCCTCGGCATCCGCCAGACGGTCGTTTTCCTGGATCGTTCGGATCAAGGCCTCGCGTACATCGTAGTCGGCGATACGCCCCAGATGATATTGCTGGGCGCGACGAAGGAACGAGACCGTCTTGTGTTTCAGCAACGTCGAGACGTTGTTGGGAAGTCCCGCCATGAGTAGAGCGACGCGTTTCCCATCGGTCACAAAGTGCTGATACGTGGCTGCGAGCTGGATCATCTCGTCGAGCGTCGGGTCGACCTCATCAACCGTGACGAGTAGACCGGTGCCCGTTTCGTTGAGCTGGTCGATGATGTCGCTCATGCGATAACGCCAAGTCGAGGCATCGTGAACGCGATTGACCTCGATACTGCCGAGCGGCGCGATTCCGAGACCGGTGACTTCGAAGTTGTTAGACGGGTTGATGAGATGGCCTGCAGCACGTTTCGCCCCGAGCTCGATTTCCTCAAGCATTCCCGAGAGCGCGGTCGTCTTTACCGCTATCCAGCCGTGGGATTCCGCCCTTGTTGCGAGCGACGACATGAGAGCGGTTTTACCGGTTCCACGCGCGCCTGAGAAGATCGAGGTCAATTCCGGGCGTCTACGCTGGCTCAAGAAGGCACGGTCCAAATCCCGAATAATCTGTTGTCTGCCGGCGAGATGGGCAGGAACCTCACCAAAACTGGGGGTAAACGGGTTCTCGAGATATTCCACAAGGCTCTCCTTTCACATCGCCGTTTAACTCCATTTTATTCTAGTTAATTCTGATTAAAAGCGACGGCTCGTTATTTGGTGCATCAATGTGACAAAGGGACAGTCCCTTTGTCACATGCCGGGGAAGTCTGTCTGGCGCAGGGCCTCGTAGAGGACGATGGCGGCGCTGTTGGAGAGGTTGAGTGCACTAATGCGGTAGTCGGCCGGGTCGATAAAGTTGCCGCAGATATCCTGCCGAAGGATGGCTTCGTGGCTGTCCTCGGTATGTCCGAGCGCCTCCTCGTGGGCTTCCCAAGCCTCGGCGTTATCGAGTGAGTCGCAATCGCGCAGCATCGGGATGCGCTCGCAGCATGCGGGCGCCGCAGCAAGCAGGTCTTCGGGAATCCCCGAGCTCTCGCTGCCAAAGACCAGATAGTCACCGTCGCGGTAGGTGCTTTGCGCATAGGTGCGGCGCGCCTTTTTGGTCAGCAGATGCAGGCGACCATCGGCGGGAGAGAGACCGTTGCGCGCAAGGAAGTCCTCCCAGCCGGCATAAGTCGTCACGTCCAAGTTTTGCCAGTAGCCCAGGCCGGCGCGACGTACCGTCTTGTCATCGAGCGAAAAGCCCAGTGGCTCCACCAGATGCAGATGGGCGCCGGTGACCACGCAGGTACGGCCTATATTG
This sequence comes from uncultured Collinsella sp., assembly GCA_900544755.1. Lineage (GTDB taxonomy): Bacteria > Actinomycetota > Coriobacteriia > Coriobacteriales > Coriobacteriaceae > Collinsella. The sequence goes on from UQWQ01000009.1 coordinate 10,458, forward strand.
CCCGTATTGGCCGGAATCTCGGGCGCATACAGCACGATATTGAACATGAATCTCCTTGGCTCAGAACGAAAAACCACCACGAAGGGCACCTTCGTGGTGGTTTGGCGGTTACGTAGGCGGAAAAATGCCCGCTTGGATAAACCTAGGCGCGGTGCCAGTCGGTCAGGCAGGCATCGAGCGCGGCGATGAGCGCGTCCTTGTCCATATGACGGCCGATGATGCACAGGCTCGTCATGCGGTCGCCCGTCTCGTCGTCCCAAATTTGCATGATCTCGGGGTTCTCGTCGATGATCTTCTGCTTCTCGCCCTCGGGCGCCGAGTCGACAAACAGGCCGTTCTCCATCAGGCGCATCTGGTGGCCGGCCTGCTCAAACATGTAGCACATATCCGGATCGCCGGTCTGCCACAGCGGACCCTTGACGCGAATGACCTCGTCGGGCCACTCCTGCTCTACAAAGTCGGTGAACTTCTGCAGGTCAAACGGCTTGCGACGCGAGTACACAAAAGTCTCGATGTCGTACTCGAGCACCTCGGGGTCGTCGTGCTCCTCGGGATGCTCCATGGCCTCGATCCACGCGGCGGAGTTGTAGGCGCGCATAAAGTCGAAGCGGTCGGTGTCGAGCAGCTCCTCCATGGGGACCTCGCCGTTTTGGGCCTCGACAATCACGGCGTCCTTCTGCAGGCTGCGCACAATGGCCTTGAGCTCGGCGATCTGCTCGGGCGTGACGGTATCGGTCTTGTTGAGGATCAGCGTGGTGCAAAACTCGATCTGCTGGATGAGCAGGCTCTCGATGTCGTCCTCGTCGATATCCTCGGCTAGCAGGTCGCGACCGCCGTTGAACTCGTCGTACATGCGGGCACAGTCGACCACGGCCACGATGTTGTCGAGCGCGAGCTTGGGCTCGCCGCCCACCTTGGCCTCGTCGCAGAAGCTCGAGATGGTGTAGGCGATGGGGATAGGCTCGCAAATACCCGAGGCCTCGATGATGATGTAGTCGAACTTGCCCGAATCGGCGATGCCCTGAAGCTGGTTGGCCAGGTCGTCCGAAAGCGTGCAGCAGATGCAGCCGTTGGTGAGCGGGATGAGGTCGTCGGTCTCGGAAAGGCCACCGTCGGCGATAAGGCTGGCGTCGACGTTGATCTCGCCGATATCGTTGACGATCACGGCGGCGCGGATGCCGCCGTCGTTAGCGAGGATGTGGTTGAGCAGCGTGGTCTTGCCGGCACCGAGGTATCCGGTAAGCATGATGATCTTCACGGGTTTGTTGGGCATGTGCCCTCCTTTGTTAGACATGGCTTACAGTTAAATCTTATGCCAAACGCCTGCTCTTATACCCACGTGCCGGCAAATAACACAGGCTACTCCCAGGCTCCCCACACATCGGGGCAATAACCGACGGTGGCCTTTTTGCCGTTGCGCACAATGGGCTCGGCTAGAACCTGCTGATTCTCGAGCAGTTTATCGAAGCGCTGGCTAGGGGTGAGGTGCTGGATGAGCGCGAGCGTCTCCTCGTCCTTAGCCTTGGGGTTGAGCAGCTTGTCGATGCCGCCGACCGCCTGCATCACGCTCGTGAGCTCGCCCTTGCTCATCTCCTTTTCCTTAAGGTCAATAAACTGCACCTTAATGCGGCGCTCCTTAAAATAGCGCTGGGCCTTCTTGGTGTCGAAGGACTTCTTGGTGCCAAAAATTTGCACGTTCATATAATGTTCCGCCGTTCTAACGAATGAAGTTGGTCCTGGCGCGATCGGCTTCGGGGGCTTCGATGCCGGCGACCTGTCCTGCCTCGATGCAACGCAGGAGCCAGGCCATGTTTTTGCCGATATTTCGCATGGTGGCCAGACCCTCGGCATCTCCATCGGCCTCGCCCGGCATGGCGCCAAAGACGTTGTTCCAATAGGTGGAGGCGACCACGGGCATCTGGTTGATGGTGAAGTATTTATTGAGTACATCGAAGGTGGTCGACGTGCCGCCGCGACGGGCGACGGCGACCGCGGCACCCGGCTTGTGCGCAAAGGCCTTGCTGCCAGCATAGAATGCGCGGTCGAGGGCCGAGAGGATGCGTCCGCTGGGGTGCGCATAGTAGACGGGTGAGCCAAAGACAAAGCCATCTGCCTGCTCGGCGGCAACGATCAGCTCGTTCACCACGTCGTCGTCAAAGGTGCAGCGGCAATCGAGCTTGCCGCACTGGCCACAGCCAATGCAGTCGCGAATGGGCTTGGCGCCCAGCTGGAACACCTCGGTATCGATGCCCTCGGCATGCAATTGCTCGGCGACCTCGGCGAGCGCGCGGGCGGTGTTGCCGTTTGCCTTGGGGCTGCCATTGACCAAAAGAACCTTCATCACAAACTCCCTCTGCTGTCGGTGACTTCTGCGGAGGATTATCGCACGAGCGGGCAGATGGCGTGGGGCGCGATGCGAAACGGGCTGTGTTTCGCATCGCGCTCCATAACGCTAGTCCAGCTTGGTGCCCGGTACCTGTGGCGCCTCTTTAATCAGCGCATTAAGTTCGTTCAAAATGGAAACGGGCTGTCGGTCGACGGCGTCCAGATGAAGCGTCGCCACGCGAAGGGGCGGCTGATATTCAAATGAGCCGAGGAGCACGGGCGATCCCAAGAACCGTTCGATTTCGTCTGCAACTGCGTCGGTCTCTTCGGGATCAAAGTCGTCAAAGAGCGCCACGAACATCGGTCCGGTCGAGCGGAACAGACGACCCTTGCCGCGCGAGCAATCCATGAGGCAGGCGGCGCTTTCTGCCAAAACGCGGTCGCCTGCATCAAAGCCAAAGCGGGCATTGACCTGTGCGATTTCGTCGATTTTAATGGCGATCAAGCCCGCGTTTCGTACCACGCGACGCATCTCGCCAATGGCGTTGACCAGGGCGTGGATATCGCCCAGACCGGTCACGGAATCAGTCGTATCTGCCAAGCTTCGGTTGGTGACAATGCCCACATACATGTTGGGCTCGGTATCGGTGCCGTCCAGGCGGTAACCTGTGCAGTCGCAAAGCGCGTATTTTCCGGCGGTATTCATGACGCGATACTGCATGCAGTGGAAGTGCCACGTGCCGTTTACCACCATATCGAGCTCGGCACGTACGTTGTCGCGGTCCTCGGGGTGAACACGGGCAAGCCATATATCGAGCGAGTTGTAGGGATGCTGGGAGGGTAGGTCAAAATCGCGCACGGCATTAACCGACCATTGCGATTCGCCGGTGTCGAGGTTAATGATGAACGGATAGCGTGTCTCGGAGCTCATGGAGATCGCTTGGAACACTCGGTCGTTGCAGGGGGGGGGTTGTTCGGTGACCGGGCGTTGCGGCGCATCGCCTTCTTCCGGTTGTTGCACACGGTACATGAGCTTGTAGCGATACATTTTGCGGTCGGCGTCCTTTGTCATCTGGCGACGCGTATCGCCTGCAAGTGGGTCGACGCGCGAGCAGCCAAAGCTAAAGCTGGCGATCATGGGCGCCTTGTCGCCTGATGTTGCCTCGATAAGATTGGCACGCGTCCGCTCCAGGCGCTGCTCGAGCTCGGCTTCGTCTGTCGTGGGGGATATAAGTACAAATTCGTCTCCACCGATACGGAACAGCAACTCATCGTGCTCCATTGTCTCGGTGAGTGCGCGGCAGATGCTCAGAATGTAGCGATTGCCCTCGGTGTGGCCAAACTTATCGTTGCAATGCTTAAGGCGGTCGATATCGATATAGGCGCAGGTGAAGGGGGTGCCTTTGCGCCAGAGCTGATCGACATGGCGGTCGAGTCCGCCACGGTTGCCAAGATTGGTGAGCGAGTCGATATAGGCGCCGTGCTCAAGCAGCTCGCGTTCTTGTTGCAGGATGGCGAGCGTTTTCTGCAGTTGCTCACCGATGGCACGCAACTCCGGGGGCAGCGCGGCAACATCGAGCTCGGTAGTTGAGGCCCCGTTCGCAAGTCGCTGAAGATGAGCGATGATTGATTGCTCGCCCAGGCGATACGACTCGTTCATGATGGATGACCTCCTTGGATGGAACAATGGTTTGTATCTTACTCCCAATTCGGTTTAGATTGGGGTATTAGTTAGCTCATGGGAACAAACGCTCCCTCGACGGTGGCGTTTGCGCACGAGCGTATTAGTTGCTGTCGCCACCGTCGAGCAGTGCCTCAAAATCCTCCGCCTGCATGGGACGGTAGTAGAGGAAGCCCTGAGCGTAGCGGGCGCCCATTTGGCGTAGCATGTTTGCCTGCTCATTTGTCTCGATGCCTTCGACCACAACGGGCAGATGGAGCGACTGCGCCATCTCGAGCATTGATGAAATGATTTGCACGCTGCGGCCTTGATCGCCGTCGACGGGCACAAACGTGCGGTCGAGCTTGATGACGTCGACGTTGACGTTCTTGAGCATCGCGAGCGTGGACTGGCCGGTGCCAAAATCGTCCATGTAGGTCGAGAAGCCGCGGTTGTGCAGGTCGGCCGTCAGCTTATCCACAGCTTCGGACTCTCCCGTATAAGCCGTCTCGGTGATCTCGATGCGCATGAGCTCGGGCGGCAGGTTGTATTGGGCGGCGAGTGCCCCCATATGTTCGGCGACGTCGCAGGCAAGGATATCCACGCGCGACACATTGAGCGAGATCGGAACCACGCGCAGCCCTCGATCGATGCGCTCACGCAGCCACGAGGCGACGCCCTGCCAAACGTATTTGTCGAGCGTCACCACAAAACCGCTTTCCTCGAGAGCGGGGATAAAGGTGGCAGGTGAAATGAGGGAGCCGTCCTTGTCAATCCAGCGCGTGAGTGCCTCGGCGCCAATGATCTCGCCGGTTTCCATGTCGACCTGGGGCTGCAAGTAGTAGGTAATGCGGCCGTTTGAGAGCGCATACTGGAATTCGGTCAGCGTGCGGTGGAACGCGATTTCGTGCTCGTATTCCTCGGGGCGGAAAATGGCAATGCGCTCCTTAAAGTCGTTTTTTGCGCGCCGATTGGTAAACATTGCCTTGGCCTGCGCATCGATGGTGATTTCTTCGTTGGAGTCGATGGGGTAAACGCCCATGGACGGCCAGAAGCCCACGCCGTCATCGTGCTTGGCCACGGCTTCGCGAACACGGCTATAGATTTGATGGACGGCGACGTGCTCAAAGGGGATGAGTACGCAAAAATCGTCTTGGCCCCAGTACCCTGCGACGCCCATGTCGGCATTCTCGATGTCCTTGAGAACCGTGCCCACATCGGCGAGCATGCGGTCGCCCTCGGCCTGTCCGTGCCATTCGTTGAACAGCCGCATGTGTCCCATATCGACGGTGGCGATACACCAGGCGCCGTTGCGCCTTGTCTCAAGAAATTCGTTGGCGCGGCGCATAAACTCGCTGGGTCGATAGAGACCCGTGAGCGGATCGATGCGTTCGGCGATGGCGCTTTTGCGCTCCACCTCGGGTATGGGGAGGCTGTCGTTGGGAACAAGCCCGCCGGCCGTGCGAATGCGACGGTCGAGTTCGCCTAAAACGGCGGCCGTTTGATTGGTCAGGTGCTCGTAAAAGGCCGGAACGACAAGACAGACGGGGGTAATAGTGTCGCCCGCGATTCGAACGGGAGCGAAAACGGCCTCTTTGAGATGTTGGATCAGTTGCTCGAATGCTTCGTGATCCAAATTGTTGCTAAGCACGACGAACTGGGCGTTGCGTGAACGGAAGACGCGACTCCTGCCGCGAGTAATCGACAGCATGCGGCCTGCGTATTCGGCGAGCATGTTGTCGACGGCCTCGGCCCCGTAGAGCTCGTTGAGCTTTGCCGTGCCGCGAACGCGCACTGCTATAAGCCCCGTCTCGCAACGGTCGCGACGGCAGGCATCGATAGCGTTGATCAGCGTGCGCTGCGTTCCGAGACCCGTGGCGGCGTCGACGGTCTCGGCAAGCGAGTGGTTGACGAGCTCGCCGACGTAGAGCGAGGGGGTATTTCCGTCGCCGTCGATACGAAACCCGCGAGCGCGGCCGAGGATGTAGTCGCCGGCGGCATTGCGCACGCGGTACTGCATGACGTGACGATGTTTGGAGCCGTCATAGATTTGGTCGATGTCGTTGGTATAGGCCTCAAGGTCATCGGGATGGACACGCGTTTTCCAATAATCGTGACAGTTGTCTATATGCTCCGAAGGAAGACCAAGGTCGCGCATGGCACCTTGTGACCAAAGGGTGCGATGTTTGTCCAAGTTCTCGATAAAGAAATAGCGGCCTTCGTTGAGCATCGAAAGGGCGTCGAAAATGCGATCGCTAACTTCGAAGTCGTCGGCGTGGACTTGCGTGATATTGCGTCGATCAAGGTGCACGGCATGGCGCAGCTTGTAGTCGTACATGCGATGGTCGGCATCGAGCGTCATGCGATTGGAGGCTTCGCCCAGGGCGGGGTCGGCGTGTGACACTCCGTAGCTAAACGAGTGAGGCATCTCGGAATCGTTATTCTTGAGCAGGACCTCTCGACAGTGCTCCAGACGCTCGGCAAGGTCATCCTCGGTCGCAATCGTAGACAGGATGGCAAACTCGTCGCCTCCCAGACGAAATGCCGCCTCGTCCACCTTCATATATAGCTTGAGATAGAGGCTCACCTGCAAGATATAGCGGTTGCCCTCGTCGTGTCCAAAGATGTCGTTGCAGTGCTTAAGGTTATCGATGTCGATAAACGCCATGGTTACGGGCAATTCCTGCTCCCAGATTTCCTCTAGGGAACGGGTAAAGCCGCCGCGGTTGCCAAGACCGGTGAGCTCGTCGGTAAAGGCAGTCCTGATCAGATCGTCCTGACGCTCGAGAAGGTCACGGATGGTCTTTTCGAGCGTCTCGGTGTAATTGCTGGCGATATCCATGCTGTAAGCGGCTTTCTGAGGTCGGGGTGTATTGCGTCGGGCGAGCTCGTTGTACACACGCGTTGCTGCTCAACGCTTTGCGTGTATCCAGGCCCCCGCCTTGCTGCGTCGCTGGTTTAATATGTCGGTCCGTGTTCGCTGCTGATAACTATTGAGTAGTATAAACAACAATAGAGGATTGTATATGGGTGCCCCTGCCGCGGGCGGCTATTATTCGCCAATCGGTAGCGTGACGATGCGATGCTCGATATAAATGCGACTGAGTCGATATATGTTGGCGGGTATACTTGTTCCGCTTTAAAACACGGGAACGGAGATGGTCGCATGGCACAGCCAGACACGACGCGCACGGTGGGGCTTGCGCTCGAGGGAGGCGGCTACCGCGGTATGTATACGGCGGGCGTGCTCGACGTATGGATGGAGCACGGCTTAACCTGCGACCATATGGTGGGTGTCTCGGCGGGCGCGGCGTTTGGCTACAACTTTAAATCGCGCCAGATCGGCCGCGCCATTCGCTACAACAAGGCCTATTGCGCCGACAAGCGCTATGCGAGCGTGACGAGCTGGTTGCGAACCGGCGATATGTTCAATGCCGAGTTTGCCTATCATGAGGTACCCATCGAGCGCGATCCCATCGATCTGGAGGCATATCGCGCCTGCCCCATGCGGTTTACGTGCGTATGTACCGATCTTAAGACGGGGCAGGCCGTCTACCATGACCTGCCCTATGGCGACGAGCGCGATATTGAGTGGATCCGGGCGTCGTCGGCGATTCCCGTGGCGACGCGTCCTGTTGCCATCGAGGGTCGTAAGTACTTGGATGGCGGTGTTGCCGATTCCATTCCCAGCGCTTGGCTGTTTGCGCAGGGCTATGATCGCAACGTGGTGGTGCTGACGCAGCCGGCAGGCTTTGTAAAGCAGCCCAATAGCGTGATGCCTATGCTGCGTCGCGTGTATCGTCACTATCCGGAGTTTGTTGCGGCGCTTGAGCATCGGCACGAGGTCTACAATGCCACGCTCGATGACCTGGCGCGTCGCGAAGCCGCTGGCGAGATCTTTGTGGTGCGGCCGAGCGAATCGGTGAAGGTGCCGTCGCTGTGCCGCGAGCCCGATGAGCTCGAGCGCATCTACCAGATCGGCCGTCGCGATGCGGAGGCGACGTTGCCCGCGCTGGAGGCCTACCTAGCGGGGTAAGGGCCGCATGCGGAAAGCGCATCCCAGAATGGACGTCCAAACTGGGATGCGCTTTCCGTTGCTGAAGATATGAGGCCGCGGAGCAGCTGCTCGGCCTATGTCTATGCCTGCTGCCAGGTGTCGACGAGCTCCTTGGCTGCGGCGTGGGGGTCGTCGGCACCGCAGACGGCGCTCACCACAAAGAAGCCGTCGACGCCGGTGGCCTTGAGCTGCGGCAGATCGGCCGTCTTGACGCCGCCGCCCACCACGATGGGTACGGGGCTTGCCGCATGGAGGGCTGCCAGGTCCTCAAAGCTCTTGGTGATGATGGAGCCGTCGGCCGCGCGTCCGCAGTCGCGCTTGGTCTCGGTCTCGTGGAGCGGGCCGATGCCCAGGTAGTCGACCAGGACCATGTCGGCGGTCTTGACGTACTCGAGCATCTCCTCGCAACGGGCCGAAAGACCCACGATGGCATCGGGTCCCAGCAGCTTGCGACAGACCTCGACGGGGATGTCGCTCTGACCCACGTGCACGCCGTCGACAGCGATGCCCTGCTCGCGCGCGGCGAGCACGCAGTCAAGGCGGTCGTCAATCAGCAAGGCGACCTGACCGGTCTTGCCGGCCTGAGCGATAGCCTGTGCGGCGTCGTCGGTCAGCGCGATGATCTCGCGGGCACTTGCCACCTTGGAGCGCACCTGGATGCAGGTAAAGCCGGCGTCGAGTGCCTGGGCCACTACATCGCCCACGGGGCGCCCGAGCGTGTTTTCGGGGCCGAGTACCAGATAGGCCGAGATATCAAGGTTGTCGCGGATGCTCATCGTGCTTCCTCCTGCTTCTTGATCTGCGCTTCCATGCGCTCGAGTTTGCCGGTCATGGTGTCGGTAAATCCGGGTCGAATATCGGCTTTGAGCACGACTTCGGTGCGGATGCCCTTGCTCGCTAACACAAAGGTTGCGTCGCGCACGACCTGCATGACCTCGTCCCAGTCGCCCTCGATCTCGGTGAACATCGAGGTGGTGCGGTTGGGAAGGCCGCTCTCGCGAATGACGCGCACGACCTCAGCGACCTCGGCGGACAGTTCATCGCCGGTGCCACACGGGGCGATGGCCACGGCGACGAGCGTGTTCATGCCGGCGTTGGTTGCGGGCTCGGACATGGCTTATGCCTCCTCGAGCTCGAGTCGGTTATCGGCGATGTCCTGGGCGGTTGCGCGGTAGAGCTCGTCGATAAAGGCGACCTTAAAGCTTGCCGGGGCATCGGCGACAGCGGCGGCACGCGTGCCGGCTACGTTGTAGACGGCGGTGCCGCAGACGGCTGCCGTAAACGGATCGGCAGCGCAGGCGTACACGGCTAGCACGCCGCCCTGCGAGCAACCGCAGCCGGTAATCTTTGACATGAGCGGGCTGCCGCCGTGGGATTTGGCTACGGTCGTGCCGTCGGTAATCAGGTCGACTTCGCCCGAGACCACCACAGCGCCGCCAGTGTAGCGGGCGAGCGCTACGGCGGCATCGCGGGCGGCGTCGACCGTGTCGGTGGTATCGACACCGCGCACGCGGCTCAGATCGGCTGCCTCGCCCTCAAGACCCCACAGGCCGGCGAGCGCGATGATCTCGGAGGCGTTGCCGCGTACGATGGCGGGCTTGTACTGCTTGAGCTCGTTTACCAGCTGGGTGCGCAGGCTACCGATGCCCAGACCCACCGGATCGAGCACCCAGGGCTTGCCGGCGTCGTGTGCCGCCTTGGCCGCGCGGGGAATCGTCTGCTCGTAGATGGGGAAGAGCGTGCCCATATTGAGATAGATGGCGCCGCCAGCAACGAGCGCCTCGCCCTCGTCTGGCAGATAGACCATGGCGGCCGAACCGCCCACGGCGAGCTGCGCGTTGGCGACAAAGTCGATCGTCACCGTGTTGGTGATGGAGCCGGCCATCGGATTGGTGGCGCGAATCTCTTCCACGGCCTTGACCACTTGTTGCTTAAGCTGTTCCGAATCAATCACTGCACATGCCTCCTTGGCATAGAAAAGGGGCGCTGTGCATAGACAGCGCCCCTGCAAAGGCGGCATGCTCCCTACGCCAGCATTAACTGACAGGTTCAAAGGATTGGGCCCCATGCCCTCTCAGCCTTGTGGTTTGCACCGCCGGCACTCCCGCATCGAATCTGTTGTTCCCTATACTAGCGCACCTGCCAAATAGGGACAGGTTTATTTTGGCAGGTGGCAACAGGGGCGCTGCATTTTCCCAGATAAAACCTACCAAAATTAACCTGTCCCTTATTGGCAGGTCGTTACAATGGTTACGGTGAAAATGACCGAGGAGACCTTATGATCAAACTTGTGCTGACCGATATGGACGATACGCTGATTCCGGCTGGGCATGACGGCGCCAGCGACTACGCCATCGAGGGCATTCATGCCATGCAGGCGGCGGGTCTGCACTTTGGCCCGGTTTCGGGTCGCCAGCCGTCCGCGATGGGCTGGATGTTCAAAAATCGTTCTGAGTGCTTTTCGACCGGCGCGTTCTGCAACGGCCAGGTCATGTTTGTCGACGGTCAGGCGGTCGCTTCGCGCGCGACCGACAACGATGCCCTGATGCGTCTGGCCGATTACCTCGAGCAAGAGACCGACGATACCTATCTAAAGGTCTACAGCCTGGGTGACGACTTTTGGGATAACGATGCCTATTGCGTGACGAGCGACCCCGAGCGCGTGCGTCGCGCCATGGAGTCGGGCGGCAACGCATGGCTCAAGGGCGAAGAGGCTCCGTGCCGTCCCGTTGTCGATGATGCCCCGGTATACAAGGCGAATATCTGGAGCGCCCGTTCGCGTGAGGAGCTCGCGGAGCTACGTGAGCGCGTTGCCGCTGAGGTACCGGAGCTCTCACTCGTGTTTCCCAACAACCGAGTGCGCCTGTTCGACATTCTTCCAGCAGGTTGGGACAAGGGTTGCGCTGCGCTGGAGCTGGCACGCGCTTTGGACCTGACGCCCGACGAGGTGGCCGTATTCGGTGATTCCGATAACGACCTGCCCATGATCGGTGCCGTTCCCAACTCCGTTGCAGTCGCCAATGCCAACGAGGCCGTCACGGCTGCCGCACGCTGGCATATCGGCGCTGCGGTAGACGATGCAGTTGCCGGGGCTCTGCATCAGATTGCCGCCTGCGCCGCGACGGGGGAGATGCCGCCGTTTATGCGTCAGATGGATGCGACGGGTTTCGACGTTACGAACGTCTAGGGAGGGCGCTATGAAGCTTCAGCAGCTCAGATATGTCGTCAAAGTTGCCGAATGCGGCAGCATCACCGAGGCCTCGCGCCGACTCTTTGTGTCGCAGCCTTCGATTACCGCGTCGATCCGCGATCTCGAAAACGAGATGGGTGTGCATATCTTTGAGCGCACCAACAAGGGTGTCATTGTGTCCGAGGAGGGCGAGACCTTCTTGGGCTACGCGCGCCAGGTGCTCGACCAGGCCGACCTGCTCGAGGGCAAGTACAAGGGCGCATCCGAGCAGGTGCCGCACTTTAGTGTGAGCTGCCAGCATTATTCCTTTGCCGTCAACGCGTTTGTCGATGTGATCCGTGAGTTCGATGCCGCGCGCTATGACTTTACCCTGCGCGAGGAGCAGACTCACGAGATTATCGAGGACGTCGCGCATATGAAAAGCGAACTGGGCATCCTGTATCTGTCGGAGCATAACCGCGAGGTTATCGAGCGCATGCTGGCGGCCAACGAGCTCGTGTTCGAAGGGCTCTTCTGCGCCACGCCGCACGTTTTTGTGTGTGCCGACCACCCGTTGGCTGACCGCTCCAGTGTGACGCTCGAAGACCTCGAGGACTACCCATTCTTGTCCTATGAGCAGGGCAGCTATAACTCGTTTTACTATTCCGAGGAGCTGACCTCGACCTTTGAGCGCCGCAAGAATATCCGCGTGCGCGACCGTGCGACGCTGTTCAACCTGGCCATGGGACTCAACGGCTACACGGTGTGTTCGGGCGTGATCAGCCACGAACTTAACGGTCCCGGCATCATTTCGATTCCGCTCGATGTAGACGAGTACATGGAGATCGGCATCATCACGCGCAAAAATACGACGCTCACGCGCTACGGCCAAGCCTATATCGACGCGATCCGTCAGCATATCTAGGCTGCTGTGCTCCGCGCGGGTCAAATTTCTTTACGGCAGTCCAGACTGATATAGGAACTATCTATATCAAACTGTTGTAAACGTATATTTTACGATGGCCATATGAGCGCTCATACTCTGTCCCAGTAAAGCAACCAATGCAAAGGGAGATATCTATGAGCACTTCAATTCAACCGAACGCGCCGTTTCGCGCTGATATCGTCGGCAGCTTTCTTCGTCCGCAGACCGTAAAGGATGCCCGCGCTGCCTATGCGGCAGGCACGCTTGATGCCGAGGAGCTTAAGGCCGTCGAGGACGATGCCATTCGCGATTTGGTGGCAAAGCAAAAGGCCGCCGGCCTGCAGGTCATCACCGATGGCGAGTTCCGCCGCAGCTACTGGCACCTCGATTTTATGTGGGGGCTGAACGGCGTCGAGCGTCGCACCTCGCGTACGGGCTATATGTTCCACGATGAGGAGACCACCGCCGATACCGCCGTGGTAACCGGTCCCATTTGCGGCGAGAATCATCCGTTTGTCGAGCACTTTAAGTTTGTCAAGGCACTTGAGGGCGAGGGCCACGTTGCACGCCAGACCATCCCGGCGCCGATTCAGACGTTCTCCGAAGTTACGCTCGACCGCTGCGATGGCCAGCAGGAGAGCCTGCGCGCTGTCTATAAGACCGACGAAGAGCTCGCCGACGCTATCGCCGCGGCATACCGCACCGTGATTGCCGACCTGTATGCCGCAGGCTGCCGCAACATTCAATTTGATGACTGCACCTGGGGCATCTATTGCGATACCGACTTTGTGGCAAAGACTGGTATGAGCCCGGTCGACCTGCAAAAGGTGTCCGAGCTGGGCGTGGCGCTCAACAATGCCGCCATCGCGGGCAAGCCCGACGATTTGGTTATCAACACGCACGTATGCCGCGGCAATTACCACTCCACCTATGCCTTCGAGGGCGGCTATGACCCCATCGCGCCGTACCTGTTCGCACACGAGAACGTCGATGCGTTCTACCTTGAGTTCGATACGCCGCGTGCCGGTGGCTTTGAGCCGCTCAAGTACGTTGCCCCCGGCAAGAAGGTCGTGTTGGGCCTGGTGACCACCAAGGCCGCTGAGCTTGAGGACGAGGATGCCATCGTCGAACGCATTCACGAGGCTGCAAAGTATGTTCCGCTCGAGAACCTGTATCTGTCGCCCCAGTGCGGCTTTGCCAGCTGCGAGATTGGCAACAAGCTGACCGAGGATGAGCAATGGGCAAAGATCGCGCTGGTCAAGCGCGTTGCCGAGCGCGTTTGGAAATAGCGGTAACGTTTGCAGGTGACGGCGCGTGCGAGACATGGTGCATCGCGTACAATGGTTCGGATCGTATCGTTCGGGCAGGTTATCCGATATGCCCGATCGCCCTTCCATTCGAAAGGACATCCATGTCCCAGTCTTCGACGCCCGCCGTCACCGATGCCATCTACGACGCATCGTCGCTCGGCCGCCCGCGCATGTTTTTGCTCGGCCTACAGCACCTGTTTGCCATGTTTGGTGCCACGGTGCTGGTGCCCGTGCTCACCGGTCTCTCGGTTTCGGCAACGCTTTTGTTTGCCGGCTTGGGCACGCTGCTGTTCCACTTCCTGTCGCGCGGTAAGGTGCCGGCCTTCTTGGGCTCGTCGTTTGCCTTTATTGCCGGTTATGCCGCAATCGCGCCCAACGGCGAGGCCGAGCTTTTGCCCTACGCCTGCCTGGGTGTAGCCTGCGCCGGCCTGCTCTATCCGGTGCTGGCGGCCCTGTTCCGCGCGTTTGGCGCCAAGCGCGTCATGCGCTTCTTTCCGCCGGTGGTGACTGGTCCCATCGTCATTTCCATCGGCTTGATCCTGGCAAGTTCCGCTATTACTAACTGCCAGACCAACTGGCTTGTGGCTGTCATTGCCGTTGCCGTTATCGTCATCTGCAACATCTGGGGCCGCGGCATGGTCAAGATCGTGCCGATTCTGCTGGGCGTTGTGGTGAGCTATGCCGTTGCGGCTGCGCTGGGCGAGGTCGACTTCTCTGGCGTCGCAGCCGCTCCCTGGGTTGGCTTGCCCATCGTGTGGGACAACACCGTGTTTGCGCTCTTTGGCCCGCAGTTCGATAGCGGCCTTGCCACGACGGCCATCATTACCATCATGCCGCTGGCCTTTGCGACCATGATCGAGCATATCGGTGATATCTCGGCTATCGGCTCCACTTGCGAGCGTAACTACATCGCCGATCCCGGTCTGCATCGCACGCTGCTCGGCGACGGCCTTGCCACGATCCTGGCTTCGCTCTTTGGCGCTCCGGCCAACACCACCTATGGCGAGAACACCGGCGTGCTCGCCCTGACGCGCGTGTTCGACCCGCGCGTGATCCGCATTGCCGCGTGCTGCGCCATCGTGCTTTCGTTCTGCCCCAAGTTCGCCGCGGTCATCGCCGCCATGCCGGCATGCGTTATCGGCGGCGTGTCGCTCGTGCTCTACGGCATGATCAGCGCTGTGGGCGTCCGCAACCTCATCGAAAACCAGGTCGATTTCCAGAACAACCGCAACGTGCTGGTGGCAGCTCTGGTGCTCGTGCTCTCGCTCGGCATTGCGTACAGCACCGCCGGTGCCATCGTGTTGGAGCTGGGCGGCGTGACGATTTCGCTTTCGGGTCTTGCCGTGGGTTCGCTGGTGGGCATTGTGCTCAATGCCATCCTACCGGGTAACGACTTTGAGTTTGATGTCTCCGAGCTTGAGGAGGCTGCTGAGTAACAACTGCGTCCAGCTGAATCAAAAAATGGCGCCCATGCGTACGCGCGGGCGTCATTTTTAATGCGTCAATATCCAGTGGATGCCACGTGCCATGCGCAGATCGGTTTGGGCAAAGTGATTGCCGGGGTTGAGCTCCAGCGTTGTTGGAATGCCGCGCGCGACGAGCAACGCTTCCATCGCGCGTGTGTCGTCGAGTACATGCCGCATCATGCGGTTGGGTGTCTTGGTCTCCTTTTTGCCGAGTGACAGATAGACGGCCTGCGGGTTGCCGGCAAAAGGGGCCGTGCTGGCGCGATCGACAAAGTCGGGAAACCACAACGACCCCGATGCGCTTGCGGCGCGGCTAAAGGCGTCGGTTTGCCAGAGGGACCAGAGCGCGAAGAGGCCCGCGAGCGAGTAGCCGGCAATGCCGCGCCAGGTGGGCGGCTGAGGAAGCGACGACTCGGCCTCTGGGATTATCCAGTTCAACAGCTCATCGAGAAATCCGGAAGCCTGACCGCCAAAGGGCTCGGCATCGCGCACGGTTCCGTCGCATCCCCAGGGGCTCAGCTCGCGATTCCAGTTGAGGCTGCCAATGCCGACAAGCGTGAAGGGCGGGCAGTTGAGCTCTCGGCAGCGTTCATAAACCTCCGCGCCGTCGCCCATGACCACGGGAAGATAGATGACTGGTGCGCTTTCGGCATGCTGTGCATGAACGGTTATCTGCTTTTGATGCGCTTCCATGACGGGCTTCTCTCGACGTTGTGATATCGACGGCCCCCATTGTCGCACGCCGGCTCATGCAGGTTGGGCTAGACAAAAGACAATCTCGTGCATACCCTGCGGACGCATATGGAAAACGCCACCGCCGGAGGGGAGCTCGGCGGTGGCGTTGTTAAACGGTGCTGGGACTCGGGGCCTTCGCGGGAGCTGCCATGTGCGCAGAGGCGTCTACGAGCGTTTGCGGCTCGCCATGGTGCCTGCGGCGATAGCGGCTGTTCCCGCAAGGACGGTTGCCACGATGGCCGCACCCGAGGTGTCGCCGGTTGCCGCGAGCACGCCGGTGGCCTTGGCCTTCGTGGTTGCAACCGCAACGGTCTTGGTCGTCTTTGCGCCCTCGGGCTTGGGGTCCTGCTTGGACTCCGCGGGCTTGCTTTCTGCGGGCTTGGTCTCGTCGGGCTTGGGGTCTTCCGGCTTGGCTACCTCGGGAGGTGCGATGGTCGTGCTTTTGGCGACTGCTTTGATATAGAGGGAGTCGACCGTGGCGTCGCCCGTGCCGATGGCTTGGCCTGCCTCGTAGATGCCGTCACGGAGCTTGCGATAGTCAATGACCTTGCTGCCTTCGGGCGTCTGGATGGCGGCGTTCTCAATCTTGATGGTGCCGATTGTTTTGCCGTCAGCGCTCATGGCACGGGCAAAGATTGCCGCTGTATCTCCTTCGGCCGTTACCTTGCTGCGGATGATCGAGATGGCTGCGGGTGTGACGCCCTCGCTGGTCTGGGCGATGATGCCGATGTTCTCGCCTTGGGGTTCGCGCCTCGTCTCGCCATCTTGGTTTTCGCTGTAGGGGATGGGGCCGTCGCCGTTCTCGACATAGCGGGCTATGGCCTTGACAACGGAGTCGCTGATGTAGATGTGGCCACCCTTCTCGTTGGGTCGATCGTTTCTGGTGGAGAATGCAGCCGAAACCTCGCCTTCCGCAAGCGCGTCCACGGTGGAGCCGTTCTTGACGACGATATCGTCTTGGTAGGTGAAGAGGGCAATGGCGCCACCGTATCTGCCTTTACTTGCACGGACTGTCACGTTTGCATGATCGAGCGTGATGCCCTTGTGGGCATAGACGCCATATTCAACACCGTTTACGTTGAGGGAGGCGTTTGTGGCTGCGAGGCTGCCCTTGGCCTCGACGGCAGCGTCTTTCTCGGAGCTTGCCTCGACCGTCCCGCCACCCTTGATGGTGAGGTTCTTGTCGGTTCCAATACCCTTGTCCTTGGTAGCCCTGGCGGTGACGGCTCCGCTGTCGTCAATCGTGATATTGCCGTTTGCCCTGATGCCATCCGATGCACCCGTGGCGTTGACGTTGCTCGAACCTTTGATAGCGAGATCACCCCCAGCATTGATGGCATCAAACCCTGTGCTCGTGGCGTTGACGGATCCGGCTCCGTCGATGTTGATATTACCCGTGGAGAGGATAGCGTCCTCAGTAGATGTCACGCTGAGCGTGCCGCCCTCGTCGCCTTGGATATTGAGCTCGGCATTCTCGTTAGTGCCATGAGAAACGTTGATGCTTTCGATCCATTCGGCAGTGACGATGTTGGTTCCCGAGTAATTCACGTTGAGCTTGCCTGCGGCCTGGATCTCGCCGCCGTTATAGTTGTTGAGCTTCAAGTCGTCGGCGCCGTCCCACGACCAGGTACCGGCTTCGTCGCTCGCCGCGGTGTTGTACTTGTTGCCGCCGACCTTGACCCATTCCGCCGCGAGCGAGACGCTCGGCATGAGCAGCGAGCTCACCGTGAGCGCGCACACGGCGCCTACGACGATGCGGCGCGTCACGCGGCGCCAGCTGCCGTGCGCGAGTCCTATGCGACGGCGAACGTCGGGTTCGGCAACATGGGTTCCGGCGGTAGTGTCATTGCGTTTGGGGGTCGTGAACAAGGCTGCCATGGTTGCTCCCGTTCTCATAGGGCCTATACGGCTAGGTTCAGCGTATCTGCTGGATGTTGCCGGCGGTTGTGCCGTTTGGAGGGCAAAATGGCCAAAATGGGGGAGAAATAGGCCGCACGCCGGCGCAGGGACCGACGCTAAAAGAAAAGCGCGGGGCCGCATGGCGACTCCGCGCTTTATTGTTCAGCTTTTGCAGCCTTGCCCTTACGCTACGAAGAAGTAGACGGGGAAGGCAAGGGCTGCGATCCACCCGTCCTGTGCGAAAAAGTGTTTACGAACGTTTGCGACTCGCCAGGGCGCCTGCGGCGATGGCGGCTGTTCCCGCAAGGGCGGCTGCCACGATGGCTGCGTTCGAGGTGTCGCCGGTTGCCGCGAGCTTGCCGACGGTCTTGGCTCCCTTGGCTGCAACTGCAACGGTCTTGGTTGTCTTCGTGCCCTCGGACTTGGAACCCTCGGGCTTGGTCTTGCCGTGCTTTTCCTCGGGCTTGGTCTCCTCGGGAGGCACGATGACCGTGCTCTTGGCGACAGCGGCGTCATAGGGGGAGTCAATCGTGGCATCGCCCGTGCCAATGGTCTGCCCCGCCTCGTAGACGATGCCGTCGCTGAGCTCTTCCTTGTTGCGATAGTCAATGACTTTGCCGCCTGCAGGCGTCTGGATGATGGCGTCCTTGATTTCGATGGTGCCGATCGCCTTGCCGTCCGCGCTCATGGCAAGGGCGAAGATAGCCGCCGTGTCTCCCTCGGCCGTGACCTTGCTGCGGACGATCGAGATGGTCGCGGGCGTGATGCCCTTCTCGGTCTGCGCGAAGATGCCGATGTTCAGGCCCTCGGACTCAGGGATGATTTCGTCGTTTTGGTCTCCACTGTAGTGGTCGGGGCCGTCGCCGCCGGTCTCGGCATAGCGGGCTATGGCCTTGACAACGGAGTCGCTGATGTAGATATGGCCACCCGCTTCGTCGGAGTAGAAATTACTGGTGGAGATTGCAACCGAGAACCTGCCTTCTGCGAGCGCATCCACAGTCGAGCCGTTCTTGATGACGATGTTGTCCTCATCGGTGAAGAGTGCGCTGGCTTCCCCGCCATCTGAGCTTGCGCGGACCGTCACGGTCGCGCCATCGAGCGTGATGCCCTTGTAGACATAGATGCCATACCCAACGCCACTTGCGTTGAGGGAAGCGTTCGTGACCGTGAGGCTGTTTTTACCGTCGATGGCGGCGTCTTCCTCGGAGCTTGCCTTGACCTGGCTGCCACCCGAGATCTCGATGTTGCCGTCGGCCCAAATCGCATTGTCTTTGATAGAGCTTGCCTCTACCTTGCCGCCGCCCTTTATGATGAGGTTCTCGTTAGCATCGATACCCTGATCCTCGGTGGCCTTGGCGGTGACGGTTCCGCTGTTGTCGATCGTGATGTTGCCGTCGGCCCTGATGCCATCCGAATCGCCCGTGGCGTTAACGTTTCCCGAGCCCTTGATGGTGACATCGCCCCCGGCATCGATGGCATCGTGCTCGGTGCTCGTGGCGTTGACAGTGCCAGCGCCGTCGATGTTGATGTTGCCGACGGAAGTGATGGCGTCACGAGAAGATGTCACGTTGAGCGTGCTGGACGCGTCGCCCTGAATATTAAGCTCGGCGTTCTCGTTCGCGCCATCCTTAACCTTGATGCCGCGGCCGTTGTCGTTAGTGACGGTGTTGTTGCCCTCGTAGCTCACGTTGAGCTTGCCCGCTGCCTCGATCGCGCCGCCGTTATAGCCGTTGAGCTTCATGTCGTCGGCGCCGTCCCAGCTCCAGGTACCGGCGGCGTCGCCCGCCGCGGTGCCGGCGTTGTATTGGGTGCCGCCGACGTCCACCCACTCGGCCGCGAGCGAGACGCTCGGCATGAGCAGCGAACTTACCGTGAGCGCGCATACGGCGCCTACAACGATGCGGCGTGTCACGCGGCGCCAGCTGCCGTGTGCGAGCAGCGTGCGACGGCGCACGTCGGGCTCGACAAAATGGGCTCCAGAGGTTTTGTCATTGCGCTTGGGGGTCGTGAACAAGGCGGCCATGGTTACTCCCATCCTCATAGGGCCTATGCGATTACGCCCAGCATATCTGCAGGATGTAGCCGGCGGTAGTGCCGTTTGGAGAGCAAAACGTCCAAAACTTGCGAAGCAATACATCGCGCGTCCGTGTGGCGCCTGGCTTTAAAAGCAAAGCGCGGAGCCGCTCGATGCGACTCCGCGCTTTGCTGTTTGGTATTGCGAATCTTGCGCCTACGCTACAAAGAAGTAGACGAGGAAGGCAAGGGCTGCGATCCACATGAGCGGCTTGATCTTGGATGCCTCGCCCTTAAAGAGCGCGACGACCACGTAGGCGATAAAGCCCAGACCAATGCCGGCAGAGATGGAGTAGGTGAAGGGCACGCCGGCGACAATCATGAACGCCGGGAAGCCCTGCGACACGTCGGACCAGTCGATCTCGGAGGCCTCGCTCATCATGAGGTAGCCGACGTAGACCAGAGCACCGCAGGTGGCGGCGCTGGAAACGATGGTGACGATGGGGGAGAAGAACGCGGCGAGAATGAACAGCACGCCGGTGGTGACGGAGGTGAGGCCCGTGCGGCCACCGTCGGCAGCGCCAGAGGTGGACTCGACGAAGGTGGTGATGGAGGAGACGCCCATAAAGCCACCGGCAGCAGCGGCCACGGAGTCGACGACCAGGATGGGACGGATGTCCTCGACATTGCCGTCCTCGGTCAAGAACTCGCCCTGCTTGGCGACGGCCATCGCGGTGCCCATGGTGTCGAAGAAGTCGCTCATGAGCAGCGAGAAGGCAACGACGAGCAGCATCGGGTCGGTCAGGACCTTCACGATGGCAAGGTTGCCGTCGGCAGTGCTGGCAAACGGGGCGCCGAAGGTCGAGAAGTCGAGCGGTGCGATGAGGCCCTCGGGCGCATGGGTGACGCCCAGCGGGATTCCGGCGATAACGGCGACGATGATGCCGATGAGCAGCGAGCCCGGCACGTTGCGGGAAGCCAGGGCAACCGTCACGACGATGGAGATGATGCCGACGATAAAGGTGGGGGAGGCGATGTCGCCCAGGCCGACGAGCGTACCGGCGCCAGCGGTGATGATGCCGGCGTCGCACAGGCCGATCATGGCGATAAACAGGCCCAGACCCACCGAGATGGCGTGGCGCAGGACCACGGGGATGGCGTCCATGATGGCCTCGCGCAGGCCGCAAAGGACGAGCAGCAAGATGACGATACCCTCGAGGAAGATAACGCTCATGGCCACGTGCCAGTCGCCGCCGCACATGGTGGTGGCGATGCCCGCGATCATGGCGTTGATGCCCAGACCCGACGCGCAGGCGAGCGGGCGGTTGGCGAAGATGCCCATGCAGATGGTCATGATGCCGGCGCCCAGGCAGGTGGCGCAGGCGAGCGCTCCCGCATCAATGCCAGCGCCCGAGAGCACTGCGGGGTTGACGGCGATGATGTAGGCCATCGCCAGGAATGTTGTCAGTCCAGCGCGAAGTTCGGTCCCGATTGTGGACTTGCGCTCACTGACGTGAAAAAGTTCGTCCATGCATACCCTTTCCTTGTTCGGCCCCGAGTTTAGGCCGATTGACACGAACTCATTTACTATATCGCCTTTACAACCTTGCTGTTCCTCGCATGTTGATGTTCGGCGCTTTGTAACAGACGGACGGTATTTATCGCATGAAAATGTGTGGGTACCGTATACTTAAGCGGTTACAACGACCCCTATGGAGGAACGTATGATTAAAGAGCTTTGCCACGACGAGGCTATCCTGTCCCAGCGTTGCGAGGTTGCGACCGTCGAGGACGAGTCGGTTGCTCAGGACCTGATCGATACCATCAAGTCGCTCGATGATGCCGGCTGCTTGGCCGCCAACCAGATCGGCGTTACCAAGAAGGTCTGCGTCTACCTGGACGACGCCGGCGAGCCCCACGTGCTCTACAACCCCCGTCTGGTGTTTGGCCTGGGCGCCAGCAAGATGGAGGAGAGCTGCCTGACGCACGAGGAGGTCACCAAGTCCACGCGCTATATCAAGTGCAAGGTTGCCTTTGACCAGATCGTCGATGGCAAGATGCGCGAGCGCAAGCAGGACTTTGTGGGCTTCGAGGCGCAGATGGTCCAGCATATGATCGACCACTGTCTTGGAAAGTTGGTCTAAGGGGACCAAAGCACCGCACTTCGTCTCTTTTGGTCCGGGCGTGACATTGTTGTCATGTCCGGGCTTTTGTGTTTAGCGCCTTTTTGTTTGGTGACAATAACCTTAGCAGGACCGTAAAGCTAGGAGGCGCTATGTGCACGAGCATTCGATTTACCGATAATTCTGGCCACATGTATCTGGGCCGCAACCTCGACTGGAGCTTTGACTACGGCCAACAGGTTCGCGTGATGCCGCGCGGGTTCCACATTCCGTATTCGTTTATCGACGATGCGTCGGCGGCACACGCGGTAATCGGCATGTGCATCGATTACAAGAACTATCCCATGTTTTTCGACTGTGGTAACGATGCGGGTCTGGCTGTGGCGGGGCTCAACTTTCCCGGCTATGCCGAGTATGCCGAGGGCCCTGTCGACGGCAAGAACAATATCGCGGCCTATGAGTTTCCCCTGTGGGTGGCAGCGACGTTCTCGACGGTCGATGAGGTCGAGGCCGCGCTGCGCGACACGGTGATTGTCGCCAAATCTGCCGGAGAGGGGCTGGGCGTGTCGCTGCTCCATTGGATTATCGGCGACAGCCAGCGCAGCATCGTGGTCGAGATGATGGCTGACGGCCTGCATGTATACGACGATCCGGTCGACACCCTTGCCAACCAGCCGACCTTCCCGTGGCACATGGAAAACCTGCGCACCTATATCACCGCCACAAGCGATTTTCCGCAGACGGCGACATGGCGTGGCGCCGAGCTTAAGCCCTATGGAGCCGGTGCCGGCATGCGCGGCATTCCGGGCGATTGCTATTCGCCGAGCCGTTTTGTAAAGGCGGCGTACCTCAATGCCAATTACCCGCAAAAGGAGAGCGAGACCGAAAACGTCGTTCGCATGTTCCGCTCGCTCGAGGGCGTGGTGATGATTGAGGGGGCGTCCAGGATGGGCGATGGCAAGTTCGAGAAGACTATCTATACCGGATGCTTTAGCGCGCGCACGGGCAATTATTACTACGCGATGTATGGGGATCCGTCGATTCGCTACGTGAGCCTGATGGATGCCGAGGGCGCGAGCCCCGATAGGCTCGTGGTTCCCGAGCCGCGTCGTTCGTAGCTCACTGGTCCGTTGCGACATAAAACGGCCTCGCACCTCTTATGAGATGCGAGGCCGTTGTCGTCAATGGCTGGTGGCGTGTTAGAAGTTGGCGTCGTTGAACTGGGTGCTCTCGAGTCCGTCGAGTTGCTGTTCGGGCGTATCTGCGACGCTCTCGAGCAGCTCAGTGGGATCGACGTTCATATTCTTACCGGCTTCGTTGCCGTTGACCAGGTCGTCCGAGAAGATGTCGACTTCCATTTCTTCGGCCTCTTCGATCTGAACCTCGAGCGGCACTTGGGTGCGCACGAGCTTAACGGCCGGGCGCATGCGGGCAAACAGCGGCACGTACTCGATGATGATGGCCGAGTTCTCGAGACCGTACCAGCGTGCCGGGCTTCCGCAGGCGCGGCGGACGGCGTACTTGATGGCCATCACGCGGTGGTCATTGCGGTTGATGTCCGTTTCGGGGGCGAGCATCTTGCGCAGCATACAAAAACGGAAGTCGCCCACGTTGCCGCGCGTCTCGTAGATGGAGTAGGTGTGATGCTGCGGCGGCAGCTCACCCGATGCCATCAAGTCGCCAACGATTTGGCGCAGGTAGGCATTAACGCGCTGGTTGACCTTAAAGCCCAAGTCCAGGCGCACGCGGAACAAAAAGTCCGTGCCAAAGGTCTCGACGGAATACTCGTGCGTATAGGGCTCGTCGGTAACGTGCACGTTGATGAACCAGTATGCCTTGGCGCGCTTGGGATGCTTATCCAAGATGGAATAGAGCACGTCGCGGTCGAGCGTGAGCGGGTCGGGGCTGTTGGTGAGGAACACCAGATTGTCGGCGAGCACGGGGTAGGTCTCGTCGTTGCGCAGGCGGTTGAGCTGGTCAATGTACTTGGAGACGGGCAGCAGGATCGTCTGCGTGCGCTCGATGGCGGTGCCGCGGCGCCACACGTACATAAGGCCAAACAGCAGCGAGGCCAAGAAGATCATTACGTAGCCGCCGTCAAAGAACATGGTAAGGCACGAGGCGAAAAAGCACAGCTCAATGGCGCCGAAGAGCAGGGCGAAGACGCAGGCGCCCAGCTTGTGCTTGAGAATGCCGGCGATATAGCTCGTCAAAAGCGTGGTGGTCATAAGCATGGTCACGGTAATGGCGAGGCCGTAGGCACTCTCCATGCGCTCGGAGTTTTGGAACAGCAGCACGATGAAGATGCAGCCGACCCACATGATGTTATTGACGAGTGGAATATAGAGCTGGCCCTTGGTGTCGCTGGGGTAGTGGATGCGCAGGTGCGGCATAAGGTTGAGGCGCGTTGCCTCGGATACCAGCGAGAACGAGCCGGTGATGAGCGCCTGTGAGGCGATGATGGCCGCCACGGCCGAAAGCACGATGGCAAAGGGGCGCAGGGGCTCGGGGAGCATCATATAGAACGGGTTGACGATATCCATCGCGAGCATCTGGGGGTTGGAGTTATTGGCGAGTAGCCAAGCTCCCTGACCCAGATAGTTGAGGATAAGGGCCACCTTAACAAATGGCCAGGATGCATAGATGTTTGCCTTGCCCACGTGGCCCATGTCCGAGTAGAGTGCCTCGGCACCGGTTGTCGACAGGAAGACAAAGCCGAGCACCATAATGCCCGAATGGTTGATGGGCAAGAACAGGAACATAATGCCGCGGATGGGGTTGAGCGCGCGCAAGATGGACAGGTTGCCGAGCATGTTGAACAGACCGGCGCCTGCCAGGAACAGGAACCACAGCGTCATGAGCGGGCCGAACAGCTTGCCGATTGACGAGGTGCCGGCGCGCTGCATGGCAAATAGGCCGCAGATAATGATGATGGTGATGATGATGACGTTGGTCTGCCCGTCGCCCAGCAGCGCATGGCCCCATTCGATGGTGCGCAGACCCTCGATGGCTGTGGTGACCGTGACGGCGGGGGTGAGGATGCCGTCGGCAAGCAGTGCCGCACCGCCGATCATGGCGGGCAGAATCAGCCATGGTGCCACCTTGCGTACGAGGCTGAACAGGGCGAAGATGCCGCCTTCGTTGTGGTTGTCGGCCTTCATGGCGATTACCACGTACTTGACCGTGGTCACGAGCGTCATGGTCCAGATGACGAGCGAAAGCGCGCCCAGGATCATGTCCTCGCTGACGGTACCGATGCCGCCGTTGTTGGCGACGATTGATTTCATGGTGTACATGGGGCTCGTGCCGATGTCGCCATAGACGACGCCGAGCGTTACGAGCAGCATGCCAGCGGAGAGGGGGATGGCTCCGTGCCCGCCTTGTCCGCGCTGGTCTTGGAGGTTTGCCTCCAGTTTGTTGTGTGCCACGAGGACTCCCTTAGACATCCGGTTATCTGTCTAGGACAAAAAACTTTATGCCGTCTTTATACATACAAGAGCAGTTTGGCACATCGGGATATTTTAGACAATAATCCTCAGCTGGGGATTATTTATCTACGCAGGTAGCATTTCAAAGCAGGGGCTTTTAAGCACGTGCTATCTGGGCGATGCCAGCCTTGGCGTTTGCGCGTTTGCCGGCGAGTTCGCAAAAAATCGCGCCGCCGATGATAAGCGCGGCGCCCATCAGGCGGACCGGTGTTATGGCTTCACCCAAAAGGGCGGCTGAGAACACGACCGCCGAAAGCGGCTCGAGGTAGCCGACGACGGCGACGGTCTGAACGGGCAGCTTGGCGACGGCGCTAAAGTAGAGCAGGCAACCAATGCCGGTGTTGACGACGCCGAGCATAGCGACGGCGCGCCAATCAATGCTGGCGGCGACGCCGGCGGACAGGAACGAGGGAGCGCCCTGCGTGATGAGCGTGAGGGCCAGTGCGGTCACAAAGGCGGCGCTCACTTGGAGTGCGGAGTTCTCGAGGCCCTCGATGTGAGGCGCACCCTTGCTGGCGATGACCATCAATGCATAGCAGAAGGCCGAGGCGATTCCACAGACGATGCCCGCAATGGGCATATTGCCGCCTAGACCTTGCGCTGCAATGAGAAAAGCACCGCAGGCGACGGCGATAAAGCCGGCGATTTTGCTGCCGGTCAGCTTTTCGCCAAAAATGAGCGGGGAGAGGGCCATAACGATGATGGGGCCGCAGTAGTACAGCAGCGAGGATACGCCGACGCCGATCGTCTGGTAGGCGCGGAACAGAAAAATCCAGCTGGCGCCCAGCGCGGCGCCCGAGACGATGAGCGCTGCGGCCTCGCGGGGGCGAGACGGAGCCTGCAGGTTATGGCGCTTGGTTATGAAGAGGACGGCGGCAAGGGTGAGAGCGCCCAAAAACGTGCGCAACAGTACGATATCGGAGCTCGGCAGCGCGATGGCAGCGGCGATGATGCCGTTGGAGCCAAACAATAGCAATGCTGCTAAGTACGTAAACAATCCGTTGTTCATGTGCTGACATCCCCTCTATATCCGAGCATGTTCACTATGGGTGAACTGGCTTTAGAAGAAAAGCGAATATAATGCATGGATAACATGACAAAAACTCATGTAAAGGTGGAGGGGTGCCGTGGAAACGAATATTCAAAAGATGCAGGTGCTGCTCGAGACGGTGCGGGCCGGCAGTTTTACGCGCGCCGCCGAGCGGCTGAGCTATTCGCAGTCGGGCGTGAGCCGCATGGTGGGCGACCTTGAGACCGATTGGGGTTTTAAGGTGCTCGACCGCAGCCGCGAGGGTGTGGTGCTTTCTGCCGATGGGCGGCAGATCATGCCGGCGGTTGAGGCGCTCTGCGAGGAGTTTGGCCGCCTGCAGCGACACGTGGACGAGATGCGTGGGCTCATGCGCGGCAAGATCTGCATTGGTACGTTTTCGAGTGTGGCGACCCATGTACTGCCGCCGGTGATTGCGCGCTTTCGCGCCGATCATCCGGATGTCGATTACGAGCTGCTGATGGGTGATTACTCCGAGATTGAGCAATGGGTGGCGGAAGGCCGCTGCGACTTGGGCTTTATTCCGCGCGAGCCACGCGGCACCGGCATGGCGTCGCGACCGTTGGTGCAAGACGAGTTGATGGCCGTGGTGCCAGCGGACTCCTCGCTTGCCACGGCGGAGGTCGTTTCTCTTGCCGATTTAGCCAACGAGCAGTTTATTCTGCTAGAACGCGGCACCGATGACGAGATTACGCCGCTGTTCCGTCGGGCGGGCCTGGCGGTGCGCTCGAAGCTGTCAACCTGGGATGACTATGCGATTATGGCTATGGTCGAGGACGGCCTGGGCGTGAGCATCCTTCCGGCGCTCATCTTGCGTCGCTGTCAGTTCGATGTTGCCGTGCGTTCGCTCGAGGGGCATCCCCATCGGCAGATCAACGCCATATATCGAACGGCCGATGTTTCGCTTGCCGCCGCTCGTTTCCTCGAATACCTCTAAATGCGTGCACGTCGTTATCGCCTTGGGATAAATCTCGAGGTCTTGCTCATTTTATTTTTGAAATTGAACTATTCGAAATAGCACGGCGTTATACTGCTGCCTAAATTGAACTCAGGTTCAATTCGTGTTGTATAAATTGAACTTTGCCAGCAAGGAGGTTCTAGTGGCCCAAGAGACGTTTAGCGATCGTCTGCGACAGGCTATGTCCGATCGCGACGTTCGCCAGTCGGACGTGATCCGCGCATCGGAGATGCTCGGCAAAAAACTCGGCAAGAGTCAGATGAGCCAATATGTGAGCGGCAAGACGATTCCGCGGCGCGATGTGGCTGAGCTGCTCGCCCGTATTTTGGAGGTCGATGTTACCTGGCTGCTTGCCGGCGACGCCGATCAAGGCGAGGCATCATCACCCCGCAACGATTCCAAGCCCGAACCCCATCCCTCAGCTCAAATTGCAAGGAGCACCACCATGCGTACTTTTTCTAAATCAACCAAGCTCGATAACGTCCTGTATGACGTGCGCGGTCCCGTCGTCGACGAGGCCGCCCGTATGGAGGACGAGGGCGAGCGCATCCTCAAGCTCAATATCGGCAACCCGGCGCCCTTCGGTTTCCGCACGCCCGATGAGGTCATCAAGGACATGCGCCAGCAGCTGCCCGACTGCGAAGGCTATTCCAACTCGCGTGGCCTGTTCTCCGCGCGCAAGGCGATCATGCAGTATTCGCAGATCAAGGGCCTGCCCAACGTTCAGATGGAGCATATCTACACGGGCAACGGCGTGTCCGAGCTCATTCAGCTTTCGATGAACGCGCTGCTCGACAATGGCGACGAGATTCTGATCCCCAGCCCCGACTATCCGCTCTGGACGGCGTGCGCAACCCTTGCCGGCGGTCATCCCGTGCACTATCTGTGCGATGAGCAGGCGGATTGGTATCCCGACCTGGAGGATATGGAGTCCAAGATCACGAGCGCGACCAAAGCCCTCGTCATCATCAACCCCAACAACCCCACGGGTTCCGTCTATCCGCGCGAGGTGCTCGAGGGCATCGTCGAGGTTGCACGCAGGCATCAGCTGATGATCTTTGCTGATGAGATCTACGACCGCCTGTGCATGGACGGCTACGAGCACGTCTCGATTGCCTCGCTCGCTCCCGATCTGCCCTGCGTCACCTTTAGCGGTCTGTCCAAGTCGCACATGATCGCGGGCTATCGTATTGGCTGGATGGTGCTTTCGGGCAACCAGCGCTGCATGAGCGACTTCATCATGGGCATCAACATGCTCTCCAACATGCGCCTGTGCTCCAACGTGCCGGCTCAGTCGATCGTTCAGACAGCGCTCGGTGGCCATCAGTCCGTCAACGACTACATCCGCCCCGGCGGCCGTGTCTACGAGCAGCGCAACTTTGTGTATGAGGCGCTCAACAAGATTGACGGCATCTCGGTGGTTAAGCCGCGTGCGGCGTTCTACATCTTCCCCAAGATGGATGTGAAGAAGTTCAACATTACCGATGACGAGCAGTTCGCCCTTGACCTGCTGCACGAGAAGAAGATCCTGATCACGCGCGGCGGCGGCTTCAACTGGGCTGAGCCCGACCACTTCCGTATCGTGTACCTGCCGCGCATGGAAGTGCTCAAGGAGTCCCTCGAAGACCTCGCCGACTTCTTCGATCACTACCGCCAGAGCTAGTGGGATAGAAGTTCCGCACTATGAAAAGCTCCCTGCAGTTGTTTTGCTGCAGGGAGCTTTCTTGAATCGGCGGAACTAAATAACGATTCCGCAACAGTGGTCGATTTCGTGTTGGATGATTTCGGCGGTGTAGCCCGAGAAGTTTTTGATGCGGTGGACGAAATTCTCGTCCAAATACTCAACCTTAATGCGGCGATAGCGAGTACAGGGGCGCTCGCCGGAAAGCGAGAGGCATTCTTCGCTCGTCTGATAGGAATTGACCTGCTCAAGAATTTGAGGGTTGTACATCAGCAGCGCCCTGTTGCCGTCCTTTACGCAGATGATGCGTTTGCGCACGCCAATCATGTTGGCGGCAAGGCCCACGCACTCGTGCTCATGCTCATGGAGCGTATCCAGGAGGTCCTGCCCGGTCACGGCGTCATCGGGGCCCGCGTCTTCGGAAGGCAGGCGTAAAAAGAACTCGGATTTCATGATGGGTTTGATCATGGCGGGCTCCTCATGTCTCGTGCTTTCGTGGACTTTTAATAATAGCGCGGAAGGAAAGCTGCGCGTCAGCGTTACAATCTTTCGACGTTGGACCATGTTGTCAGATCCGTTGCGTGCGGCGTCTGACGTAAGTCTAGGGCTCATGCTCGCCCTGGACTGTTCCTCTGGGGCGATGTGACTGTCGTTCCAAGAGGAAGGAAATGCATGGGGAGCAAATCTCAGCAACAAGTTCAAGTAGCGCCATCGGCCACTGCGGCGTTTCTCGTCGTAATGTATATTGCAGCCTTTGTCGCCGCGTTTAACGAGAACATTATTAACGTGGCGTTGCACGACATCATGGCGGCCTTTTCGGTGAGCGCTACCACGGCGCAGTGGCTCGTTTCGGGATACATGATCGTGACGTCGATCTTTACGGCTATCATGGCCTTTCTGTCCGGTCGTTTCTCGACGCGCAAGCTGCTGTTTTTCGCATGCGGATGCATGGTCGCCGGAGAAGTCCTGTGCCTGGTCGCCCCGTCGTTTACCGTTTTGCTGCCAAGTCGTATTTTGCAGGCTGCGGGATCGGGCATCTTGTTTCCGCTCATGATGAATGTGGTGCTATCTTGTGCTCCGCGCGAGAAGCTCGGTCTGTATCTGAGCCTGGGCGGTGCCTGCATTACGCTAGGGCCGGCGTTTGGGCCCGTGATTAGTGGTCTTATGTGCACGTTGTTTGGCTGGAGGGCGGTGTTCGTAGTGCCGCTGGTGGGCGGTGTCGTGGTCGCCGCGGCGGCAGCAAAGCTCGTTCGGAATGTCGGAGAGCGCTCGAACACCACGCTTGATATTCTGTCGGTTGTTTTGCTCACTGCCGGCATTACGGCGTTCGTGTATTCCGTAGGCGAGTTCTCGACCAATGTGATGGCCGGTATCGCGACGCTTTTCGCCGCTGTTGTGGTGCTCGGCCTGTTTGCGGTTCGTCAGCTCAAGCTCAAGCATCCGGTGCTTAACGTGCGTCCCATGGCGAGCGTTCGTTTTTGGCCTGCATGCCTGCTTGTGGTGGTGTCGATGATGACGACGTTCTCGATGAGCGTTTTGTTGCCGCTCTATTTTGAGGGCGCATACGGCATGACCGCACTTGTCGCGGGTTTGCTCATTTTGCCGGCGATCGCCTGCAACGCCGTGACCTCGATTGTGGGCGGACGCGTGATGGATGCCCGTGGTGCGTGGCCGCTGCTGCCGGTCGGCTTTGCCCTGATCGCTGTGGGGCAGACGGCAATCTCGATGACCGCGGCAAGCATGAACATCGGCGTTGTCGTGCTGCTGACCGTTGTGGTGTATGCCGGCGTCGGTTTGGTACTGAGCCCCTCGCAGACCGCCGGTTTGGAGACGCTTCCCGCCGCTGAGCATCCTCACGGAACGGCATTGCTTAACACGTGGAACATGATTGCCGCGTCGTTTGGTCCGTCGCTGTTTATCGGCCTGCTTTCGAGTTCTGCGGTGGCTGCTGGCGCCGCAGGCGTTGCGTCGGACGTTGCCCAGGCGATAGGATTTGCAGCCGCCGTGCGCGTGGCGGCCGTGATTGCCGTTGTCGGGTTCGCGGTGTCGCTGGTGTACGCTCGCCGCGAGTCGCACATGTCGCATTAATGTGTGCACATAGATTCTGCAGCTAGATTGGCGGGCGACACCATAAACTAATGGACGTTTTGCCGAGAGGCATGAATGTTTAAAGCGCAAAGAGTGCGCGACGGGCCCCGCGAATGGGGCGATGATGCCCGAGAGGGCCAAGAAGGAGTCTCATGTCCGAGAACGAAGAGATCATGAACGAGACCGAGAACGAGACCATGGCTGCCGAGGTTGAGGCAGTCGAGACCGTGGAGACCGAAGCTGCCGAGGTTGAGGCTGCTGACGAGGTTTCCGCCGAGGAGGAGGCCGAGGTTGTCGAGGCCGCCGTTGATTACGATGACGAAGAGCTGATGGACAAGATGCAGAAGGCCGCCCGCCTGCTGCGTAGCCGTCGCTTTGCTATTTCCAAGGAGGAGGAGGCCAAGGCCGAGCGCATGGCAAACATCGAGCGCGCCATCAAGCTCCTTGACCTCAAGCCCAAGATGGAGCAGAAGGAGATGTCCGACCTGCTGGGCATGCGCCTCCGTGAGCTCGATGGCCTGATGGCCGAGGCCGAGGCTGCCGATCTGGTCGGCCGCATCGACGACGCCGAGGGCGATATGCGCAAGATCGTCGTCTTCGCTGCCGAGGATGCTGCCGAGGGCCTGGTCGAGCTTGCCAACAAGAAGGAGAAGCTCCTGCCCGAGCTTTCTTATGAGGAGGCCACCGAGCTGATGGCCGCCCTCGATAAGGTTATCGCTCCGCTTGTCGCCATGGGCTTGGACGAGGACCGCGGTCCTCGTGGCGGCCGTGACGAGCGCGGTGGCCGTGGCGGTGACCGTGGCGGTCGCGGCGGCTTTGGCG
>UQWQ01000010.1 GCA_900544755.1 uncultured Collinsella sp.
GGTAAAACCTACCAAAATAAACCTGTCCCTTTTTGGCAGGTTTACAAGAAAGCGGGGATGAGATGGCGACGGTGTATGGTTATGCGCGGGTGAGTTCGCGCGATCAGAATCTGAATCGGCAGCTGGATGCGCTGGGCGCCTATGGCGTGGGCTCGGCGAATATTTATGCCGACCATGCGAGCGGCAAGGACTTCGATCGCCCGCGGTATCGCGAGCTGCTGCACATCCTGGGAGACGGGGACGTGCTGGTGGTGCTTTCTATCGACCGACTTGGCCGTAATTACTCTGAGATTCTTGAGGAATGGCGACGCATTACCAAGGAGCTCGGGGTTGCCATTGTGGTGTTGGACATGCCATTGCTTGACACGCGCGTCAGGGCAAGCGGCACGCCGGATGTGACTAATACCCTGATTGCCGATATTGTGCTGCAACTGCTGAGCTACGTGGCGCAGATGGAGCGCGAGAATATCCATCGGCGCCAAGCGGAGGGAATTGCAGCGGCGCGGGCGCGAGGGGTCCGTTTCGGTCGACCTCGCAAGCCGTGCCCTCCTCAGTTTGAGCTGGTGCGCGATAGCTATGAGGCGGGCGATATTACCCGCAGCCAGGCAGCAAAGTGCCTGGGCGTGTGCGTGGGGACGTTCGATCGCTGGATGCGCGAGGCGGGGTAGGGGTTTGCGTCGCTTTGTCGCTTCCTGTTGCGATTCAAATTTTGATACGGTGACGATGTCATTTGGGGCTACACTCGCTGATATTCAAAAAAAGGAGGTAGGCCCTTGGCGCGCGTAAAACAAATAATCGGATGGACCGCGATCATTCTGTTCGCTGCAACGCTGGCGGGCATCTGGGCGCTGACGGAGCAAAATGCGGTGGAGACGTCGTTGCTGAGCGAGTCCACCGCGCGCGTGGTGGAGGGTCAGGCTACGGGCGTTCAGGCTGCCGATGCCACGGGTGAAGCTCAGACCGAGAACGGGATGACCGGGGGCATCGATTCGGCTGCCTCGAATGTCCGGTCTGGCCGACTTGCTTCCATTCGCATGTGGGTGGGCACGAACGTCCGTCGCGTTGCCCATACCGTAGAGTTTTTCTTCGTCGGATTGTTCGCCTCGGTGGCCGTGGTTTGCTTTTCCAGGCGTCCGTGGAGCGTTTGCTCCCGTTGCGTGCCCGTGTTGCTCTTTTGCGCCGTCTGCTCCGTTGGCGATCAGGTACATAAGATCTTTGTTCCCGGCAGGCATTTCGACGTTATCGATTTAGGATTCGATGCTGCGGGCTATGTCACCGCCATGCTGTTGGTATTGCTGGCAGCGGCGTTGGTGCGCTATGCGACTCGGCCGATCGGCGCCCATGCGAGGCGCTAGCCGGTAACAAACCCGTTTCTGATAATGCGACCTTGCTGAATTATTTTGTGTCGCGCGTATTTCCGAGCGGTCGGATTTGAGGGGCGAGCGGTAGAACGCTCGCCCTTTGTGCGCCACGATGCGGCACAATGTACCGTAAAAGCTGTTTGTATCCGGTACGAATCGTTCGTTGGTCTTTAATTCTTCTCAACGGAGGTGTTTGAGATGGCAAACGGATTGCTTTTGCGGCTTCGCGAGCGTGAGCTCAGCGCGAGCCCGGCGGAACGCAATGTCATCGCATATGTAAGCGCTCATCCGCACGAGGTGGTCGGGCTGTCCGTCCGCGGTCTTGCCGATGCCACGTTCTCCTCGCCCTCGAGCATTTTGCGCTTTTGCAAGCGCTTGGGTTTTGCGGGCTACAAGGAGTTCCAGCGCGAACTGATTGCCGAGCTGGCGCTCTTGGGTGACAAGAAAGACGTTGCCCTCGAGGACATCTCCATGGATGACAGCGTCGAACGTATCGTGGGGAAGGTGATGAAAAGCAACGTGCGCACGATCGAGGCGACGGCGCGAACGCTCGATTACACCGTCTTGGAGCGATGTGCGGCCTATCTTAAGCGGGCACGTGCGGTCAATCTGTTCGGTATCGGTGCCTCTCGTTTGGTCGCGCACGATCTGGCGCAAAAGCTCATGCGTGTCGACAAGGAGTGCCATCTGTACGACGACTGGCATGATCAGCTCTTGTGTGCCAAGAACATGCATGAGGGCGATATGGCAATCGCCTTTAGCTACTCGGGCTTGACGCAAGAGGTGCTGGACTGCACCGCCGAGGCTCAACGTCACAACTGTCCCGTTGTGGCCGTTACCAAAGTAGATGGATCATCCAAGCTTGCCACCGTGGCCGATGCCGTGCTCGGCGTCGCTGCGAGTGAGCCCTTGGTCCGCAGCGGTGCCATGGCTTCGCGTATGGCCCAGCTTATGGTTGTCGATGCCCTGTACGCTGCTTACGTTGCCAGCGACTACGAACGGGCGACGCATGTCATTAAGCAAAACTACATCGAGAAACAGGAAAGATGAGGTGAATGAAATGCTCGATTTAACAAAATTCACGACCGAACAGCGTAATCAAAGGTCTATGGACCTCGATACGATGACATCGCTGCAAATCGTCACGACGATGAATGATGAGGATCTTCGTGCCGTCCAGTCGGTCACGAAGGTGTTGCCCCAGGTTGCCACAGCAATCGACTGGGCTGCTGAGGCACTCGAGCGCGGCGGGCGCGTCTTTTACATGGGCGCAGGCACCAGCGGTCGTCTGGGTGTACTCGACGCTTCGGAGTGTCCGCCCACGTTTGGCGTGTCACCCGATCTGATTGTCGGGCTCATTGCCGGAGGCGAGACGGCGTTTATCAAGGCTGTCGAAGGTGCCGAAGACAGCGAGGAGCTTGGCGCGAGCGACCTGCGGGAGCGTGGACTCTCGGACAAGGATCTTGTCGTTGGCCTGGCGGCAAGCGGTCGTACTCCCTATGTGGTGGGCGGCCTTGTGTGCGCCAAGGCAACTGGGTGCAAGACGATCGCAATTGCCTGCAACCAAGGGTCGAAGATCGGGGAGAGCGCAGATCTTGCCATTGAACCCGTGCCCGGTCCCGAGGTACTGACCGGCTCAACGAGGCTCAAGGCGGGAACGGTTCAAAAGCTCATTCTCAACATGATTTCGACCGGTGCCATGGTCAAGATCGGCAAGGTATACCAAAACCTGATGGTCGATGTGCAGCAGACGAACGAGAAGTTGGTGGTGCGCGGCCAGAACATCGTGATGGAGGCGACCGGCTGCACGCGCGAGTGCGCTATTCAGGCGCTTGCAGATGCCGGCGGCCACGTAAAAACCGCTATTGTCTCGGTACTGCTGGACTGCGATGCCGAGCAGGCTGCGGTAGCTCTTGAGCGAGCGAGAGGCCATGTCCGTGCTGCGGTGAGTGGCCATGAGAAGAGCGATGCCGATGCCCAATAGGTGCACGGCGTGAGCTGATATGACATCCAGACGAGATACCCAATACAAGGAGGAGTTATGACGAACAAAGAGCTGGCTCAAAAGCTGCTGGACCTTTTGGGCGGTAAAGACAACGTGCTCGCAAACGCGGCGTGCATGACGCGCCTGCGCGTGACCGTCAAAGACACGGGCAACGTCGACACGGAGGGTATTAAGGCACTCGACGGCGTGATGGGCCTTGTTGAGGACGACACGATGCAGATCGTGCTGGGTCCGGGCAAGGTGAATAAGGTGCTCGAGGAATTCTCCAAGCTCACCGGCCTTGCGAAAGGCGTTGCTGACGAGAGCGTAGTTGACGCTGCGGCCACAAACAAGGCCGCGCAGAAGGCCAAGTACGAGTCCAAACCGGTTCAGGCCTTCCTTAAGAAGATTTCCAATGTCTTCGTCGCCCTGCTTCCCGGCATCATTGCGGCTGGCCTCATCAACGGTATCTGCAACGTCATCAATGTCTCGACGGCAGGTGCGCTTGCGGGCGAGTGGTGGTATCAGGGCATTCGTTCCATGGGTTGGGCCCTCTTCGCCTATCTGCCCATTTTGGTGGGCTATAACGCGGCACGCGAGTTTGGTGGCTCCGCTGCACTGGGCGGTATCGCCGGCATGATGTGCATCGCCAACAGTGCCATGCCCCTGCTTGCGCCTGGCGCTGCTGATCCTGCCACTGCCATTCTGCTGCCGCTCACCAATGCGCAGTACAATCCTGCCGCGGGCGGCATGATTGCGGCTCTCATCGCTGGTGCGTTTTTCGCCTGGATGGAGCGTCAGATTCGCAAGGTCATGCCCAACGCGCTCGATACGTTCCTGTCCCCGCTGCTGGTGCTCATCATCGGCGCCTTTGCTCTGATGCTTGTCATCCAGCCGGTTGGCGCATGGCTGACGGCCGCAATCTTTAGCGTCCTCACCTTTATCTTCGAGAAGCTGGGCGTCCTGGGCGGCTATATCCTGTCGGCAGGCTTCTTGCCGCTGGTGTCCGTCGGCCTGCATCAGGCGCTCACGCCGATCCACGCTATGCTCAACGATCCCGACGGCGCTACCAAGGGCATCAATTACCTGCTGCCCATCCTTATGATGGCTGGCGGCGGCCAGGTCGGTGCCGGTTTGGCGCTGTACTTTAAGACCAAGAACGCCAAGCTCAAGAAGTATGTCGCCGAGTCCATCCCCGTTGGCATCCTGGGCGTGGGCGAGCCTCTGATGTATGCCGTTACGCTGCCGCTCGTTCGTCCGTTTGTGACGGCCTGCCTGGGTGCCGGATTTGGCGGCGCGCTCGCGGCGCTGCTCCACATCGGCACGGTTTCTCAGGGCGTTTCCGGTCTGTTTGGCCTGCTGATCGTCGTTCCTGGTCAGCAGCTCGGCTACGTTGCCGCTATGCTGCTTGCCTATGTCGCCGGCTTTGTCCTGACGTGGTTCTTTGGCGTGGACGAGCAGAAGATCAACGAGTTTTTCGGCGAGTAGCCTGATGCTGCGCGCTATGTCATTCGAACGTCTTGACGTGACGCAGATCTCTTGATGCTATGGTTGTGCCGGCGGGGCTAACTGCTCCGCCGGCCTTTTTTAAAGGAGCGTTGAAGCGTGAAAACGGGTATTTCGATTTATCTTTCCAGCCCTCTGCAGGATATTGAGCGGACGATTGAGCGTGGTGCCGCGGCGGGTGCGCGCTATGCGTTTACCTCACTGCATATTCCCGAGGACGGGGGAGTGGCGTATGCCGATAAGGTCCGCCAGGTGCTGTCGCTGCTTTCCGCCCGCGGCATTGCGCTCATTGCCGACGTGGGGCCGCGCACATGCGATTTGCTCGGGCTTGAGCGCATCGAGGATCTGCGTGACCTGGGGCTGGAATACCTTCGTTTGGACTATGGCTTTAGTGCCCAGCGGGTTGCGGAACTGTCCGGTGTATTTCGCATTGTGGTCAATGCATCGACGGTGAGTTCTGATGAAATCGCATCGTGGCGAGAAGCCGGTGCCGATGTGACTCGTTTTGCCGCCTGCCACAATTTTTATCCCAAGCCTTATACCGGTTTAGCTCTGGAGGACATTGCTCGGACGAATCTTCGTCTTGCGGCGCTCGGCTTCGAAATCATGGCTTTTGTGCCGGGTGATGCCAACGTTCGCGGGCCGGTATTCGAAGGGCTGCCGACGGTTGAGGCACAGCGCGGTCGCGCGTCAAAGGTTGCCCTCAACATGCTTGAGCTCGCACATGGCGCCGATTGCGACATTGTTTTGGTCGGCGACCCCGATCTTTCCGATGCGGGTTGGGCACAGTTTGCTCAAGTTTCCGCCGGATACGTAGACCTGCAATGCGAGCTTGACTCCGGCTATGCCTATGTACGTGATCAGATTCATCACGACCGGCCCGATTCGAGCGCCCTCATCTTTAGGTCTCAGGAGTCACGCACGACGCTTAAGCCGGATTCCGTGCCGACGGATACCGGTGCCGGCCTGCCACGAAAGGCGGGGTCGATCGCTGTGAGCAATAGCGGCTATGGGCGCTACGAAGGCGAGCTTGAGATTGCGCGGGTCGATCTTCCCGGTGATGAGCGCATGAACGTTGCGGGCCATATCACGCCCGAGGCAATGGAGCTGCTGCCGTTCATCAAACGCGGATTCGGGGTACGGTTCGTTTAGCGTGTGGCCCGTGGGCTACAATTGCCCCATCATACGAAGGCGCCTCGTGTGGCGTGTGCCTGCGTTGGCCGATCTATATTCGGAGGATTCCCATGACCGTACTGTTTGTTGAATATCCCAAGTGCTCGACCTGTAAGAAGGCCAAGGCATGGCTGGACGAACACGGGGTAGAGTATATCGACCGCGATATCGTTACGGACAATCCCGCGGCCGATGAACTTGCGACCTGGATCGCTCGTTCGGGGCTGCCGGTGCGACGCTTCTTTAACTCGTCGGGCATGAAATATCGAGAGCTGGGCCTGAAGGCGCGCCTGGATGCGGGTATGACGGACCAGGAATGCTATGAGCTGCTGGCGACTGACGGCATGCTGGTTAAGCGCCCGCTGCTGGTGGGCGACGACTTTGCGATCCCCGGCTTTAGGGAAGCGGCTTGGGCCGAGGCGTTGCTGTAGCGGCTGCGGAAACTGCGTTCCGTTTCGAGCGCTGATTCTGGGATGTGCTTTCCGGTTGGGGGTTCTATCGGAAATGGCATCCCGTTTCGAGCGTTGATTCTGGGATACAGTTTCCGGTTGGAGGCTCTACGGGAAACTGCGCCCCGGAATTCGCTTCCAGAATGGGACGCACTTTCCGCCGGCGGGCCTGCCCCAGTCAGTCTTCCAGCTGTGCCCATTCGTGCGGATCGTAGACCTTTACGTGCTTGTTGGGCTTGCCGCTCCAGTACTCCTCGTCCATAAAGGGCAGATATGCCTGAACGCCGGGGCAGATAAAGGGGATCCGCTGCTGTTGCAGTCGCTCGCGCTGTCGCTGCTCCAGGTGCGCCTCGGATATGACAGTCGGCATACCGGACAGCTCGACGAGGCTTGCCTGGATTCGCTTAAGGTCGGGGAGCCCCGCGTGCCATGACATCCGCATGATCAAAAAGGATGCACGGCGGTAGTTTGCCTGCATCACCGTGATGGCGGGGCGCAGAGTGGGATGGATTTTGTCCCGTTCGGGCCAAAGGTCAGCAGTGATCTCGAGGCCCAGGGTCTCCCATAGGTAATCAAGCTCTTCGTCCATGGCGCCTCGATATCCGTGCAATGATGACGGTTCGATTGTGCCATCAGCCGTGAGTGCTGCATTGTTGTAATCTACCAGCGGTAGATGCGGGATGTTTTACGGGCTTTGGCGCCGTACGTGTCGCTGGCGCTTCACAGGTCCTTCACGTGTTGGCCGTATTTGACTGAATTTCAAAAAATTCAAAATTGGGGCTTGCGTCACGGCCGGACTTCCCGTATATTTCTTTCTTGCGCAAAGGCACAGCCGAGCGCAGCGATGCAGTCATTGGGATGTCGTCTAATGGCAGGACAGCGGATTCTGGTTCCGTCAATGGGGGTTCGACTCCCTCCATCCCAGCCATTGCATTTGCTACATATGGCCCGTTCGTCTAGCGGTTTAGGACGCCGCCCTCTCAAGGCGGAGATCACCAGTTCGAATCTGGTACGGGCTACCAAAATTGAACGCCCGGGCCTCGTAAGAGACCCGGGTTTTGTGTATTGACCGATATTTAAGGCGCGCGTTGAGTCTGCCGCCCGGACCGAGGAGTTGTCATGGACCTGCCTATCAGCTTGGAAGACATCACGTATGCCGAGAACTATCTGGCGCAGGGCGACCTGGCTACGGCGACGCCGCTGCTGGAGCGTCTGGTGGAGCTTGCCGAGGAGTATATCGACGCTGAATGCAAGACGGAGGAGAAGCGCCAGTACTTTAGCTTCGACAGCAAGTTTGAGCGCCTGGCCTATCGCCGCGTGGAGAAGGATCCGCGCGAGCTGGTGCAGGTCGAGGTTCCCTTTGACCGCCTGTACTCCGACATGGCGTTTGCCTACATTCGCCAGCAGGATTATGTGAGTGCTCGGAATGCCCTGATGCAGGCCGTGCGTTGGGATCCCATGAACTGCAACTATCGCTTGGACTTGGCCGAGCTGTTCCGCGCGCTCGAGGACAAGCAGGAGTGGGCATCGCTCTCGTTCTCGGTGCTGGAGCGCGCGAGCGACGGTAAGTGCGCCGCACGTGCCTACACCAACTTGGGTCAGTACTTCTTGGAGCCCGAGACCGAGAACATTTCGGCAGCCGTGGGCTGCGCGCGTCTGGCGCTGCGCCTGGCGCCCAATGATGCGCATACGACGCGCCTGCTCAACAAGATCCATACCACCTATCCGGATGCCGCGGACGAGAGTGACGACCATGTGATGGGTGAGCTCGCCCTGCAGGGCGTGCCGACCTCGCCTTCGGCCGAGATCGCCATCTGCCTGATCATGTGCGCGACCGATGCTGCAAGCGACGGCGACAAGCAGGAGGCGACGCGCCTGACGGTGCGTGCTCGCGATTTGGTGGGCGAGGAGGCCTGCGCGGCGATTATCAAACTGGTGCGCGAGAGCGATGCCGAGCTCAATGCTGAGCGCAAGGCAAAGCGCGACGCCGCGGGCTCAAACGCCGATGGCGCCAAGGAGGCCGGCGATGCCCAGTAAGCGCGAGCGCAAGCTCATTTCCAAGAATCGCTCGGCACATCACGAGTACTTTATCGATGAGACGTTTGAGTGCGGCATTGAGCTGAGTGGCACCGAGGTCAAGTCGATTCGCGAGCGCGCCTGCCAGATCACCGATACCTTCGCGCTGATTCGTGGCGGCGAGTGCTGGCTCGTTGGCCTGCATATTCACCCTTATAGCCATGGTGGCGTGTGGAACCGCGATCCTGATCGCCGTCGTCGTCTGCTGCTACACCGCAAGGAGATTGACTTTCTCGACGGCAAACTTCGCAACCGTGGTTATGCGCTGGTGCCGTTGGAGCTCTACTTTAATACCGACGGCCGCGTAAAGCTGCTGCTGGGCCTGGGCCGAGGCAAAAAGCTCTACGACAAGCGCGAGGACATGGCCAAACGCGATGTTCAACGCGAAATCGATCGCGCCCTTAAAGAACGCAACCGCTAGGAGCGAGTTCACGGGAAGGTGCCCTACCGCGCCTGCCCCGTCTTCCTTGCTGTTTTGCCATATATTTCCAAAAGACGGCGTCCGTTATGGGCGCCGCTTTTAATGGGTACATACAGCCTTAAGGTTCAATCCCGGGTTAGGGGAGTACTTGTTATGGACAAAACTGCGTTCTTTACCATGCCGAGTGGGCTCTATGTGGTGAGTGCCGCGGCCGACGGGCTGCGTGCCGGCTGCGTTATCAACACGGCGGTGCAGGTGACGGCAGCACCACCTCGCATCTCGGTTGCCGTAAACAAGGACAACGTCACCTCGGGTGTCATCGCATCGGCCAAAGCGTTCGCGCTGACCGTGATCGATCAGACCGCCGATATGCTCTACATCGGTAACTTTGGGTTCCGCACCAGCAGCGATTACGACAAGTTTGCCAAATACGAGACCCGCGAGACGGCTCTGGGCATGCCCTATGTGCCCGAGCACGCGGCGGCCCTGTTTAGCTGCCGTTTGATCGACACTGTGGAT
The DNA here is from genome assembly GCA_900544755.1 of uncultured Collinsella sp. Classification (GTDB taxonomy): domain Bacteria; phylum Actinomycetota; class Coriobacteriia; order Coriobacteriales; family Coriobacteriaceae; genus Collinsella. The sequence continues at coordinate 9,490 of UQWQ01000010.1, forward strand.
GTGGGCACGCACCTGCTCTTTATCGGCGAGGTCGAGGATGCCGAACGCCTGAGTGACGAGACGCCACTCACCTACGATTACTACCATAAGGTCCTGAAGGGCAAGACGCCTCCGAAGGCGTCCTCGTATCAAGGCTAGAAATGTTTTAAAAATACTTGCATTATATTATTGAGAATCTATACTGATAAATGAAGTACATCACCAGTCACGTTCGAGAGGAGAACATCATGGCTGAGGAGAAGAAGACGTATAAGTTCGTGTGCGTCGTTTGCGGTTACGAGGTTGAGGTCGATACGCCCGAGCTGCCCGAGGATTATGTGTGCCCGGTGTGCGGCGTCGGTCCCGATCAGTTTGAGCTCGTCGAGGAGTAGCTCGCAGGCACACGACTTGCAGCAACACATAGCTCTGTCCAAGGGCCCCGGTCGAATTCTCGGCCGGGGCCCTTTTCTTCCGTCCCTAAGGGATCACGGCTGCTGTTAGCCGATCCTGCCTGTCGTGAGTCCGGCCGACCGTTTGTCTCAATCTGTAACATGTGGCGGCTCAAAACGGGCCTATCTGTTACAGATTGAGACAAAAGGTTGGAGCTGAAGAAATGTCTCGATCTGTAACATCTAGAAGCGGAAATTGGGTCCACTTGTTACAGATCAAGACAAACCAAACCCGTTCGGCAGAAGATCTCAATCTGTAACATCTAACGGCGAAAACGGGGTCTATCTGTTACAGATCGAGACAAACGGAGCTGTCCCTCGGAATGATCTCGATCTGTAACATCTAGACATCAAAAGCGGGTCTAGATGTTACAGATTGAGACGTTTGCCTGGGTAGGTGCCCCGCCCCATTACATCCCTGTCAACAACACGACATCGAGAATCGTCACGATGGCACCGATCCCTACGAACAGCGCGTTGAGCGGGCGCGAGTTGGCGTATTTGCCCATGACGCGGCGTGAACTGGTGAGTCGTATGAGCACAAAGACCGTAATCGGCAGCTGAAGCGACAGCAGTGCCTGGCTCCAGATGAGACCTTCAAAAGGATTTGGGACGACCAGGCACGCCGCCACTGCGCCGGCGAAACAGGCCGCCACCCCGACCGAGGAATGTCGGTCGTGGATGTCGTATTCCTCGTCGAACATGCCCGCAGTGATGGTTCCCGCCGCCATGCCCGCTGTCACGCTGCTCGATAATCCCGCGAACAGCAGCGCTACCGCAAAGATGGCCGAGCTTGCCGGGCCCAAGATGGGGGAGAGCGTGGCCGCTGCGACGGCGAGGTCGTCTACGACGATGCCGTGCGCAAAGAAGGTCGTTGCGGCCAGGATGACCATGGCCGAGTTGATTGCCCAGCCCACGCCCATCGAAAAGAGCGTGTCGAAGAGCTCGTAGCGTAGACGCTCTTCGATAACCTGCTCGCCTTGGCCTTCGAAGTGCATGGATTGGATGACCTCGGAGTGCAGGAAGAGGTTGTGGGGCATAACGACCGCACCCAGGACACTCACGATAATCGCGGCAGAGCCAGTGGGCATACTGGGTGTGATCCAGCTTGCGGCGGCCTGCGGCCAGTCGACCTTGACCAGCGCAAGCTCGGCCAAAAACGAGAGTCCTACCACGCCTACGAAGGCGATGATCCAGCGTTCGGCACGCTTGTAGGAGTTCGTCATGAGCATCGCCATCGATACTGCCGCCACGATGACGCAGCCCGCGCGCACGGGTAGCCCAAAGAGCATTTGAAGGGCAATCGCGCCGCCCAGGACTTCGGCCATGGTGGTGGCGATGGTCGCGAGATAGGCGCTGCCGAGCACCGCGCGTCCCACGATGCGGGGGAGAAAGCGGGTCGTGGCCTCGGCAAGACAGGCGCCCGTGGCGATACCCAGGTGTGCCGCGTTGTGCTGCAGCGCAATGAGCATAATCGTGGACAGCGTGACGATCCACAACAGCGCGTAGCCAAACTGCGAGCCCGCGGCCATGTTGGAGGCCCAGTTGCCCGGGTCGATAAAGCCGACGGTCACGAGCAGCCCGGGGCCGATATGCCGCGCAATGTCTAGGCCTCCGTGACCACCGGTGCGTCGGGAGCCAAAGTGTTGTTTGAGATGGTTGAGCATGGTCGATTCCTGTGTATGGGCGACGTGCCGTTTGCTTGACGCCGCAAAGGATACCCGTTTTGGACTTTAAAGTTAACCACGACTAACAAAATAATTGCGTGCGTTACGCGATTGTTTCGAAACGGGCGGGAAACACAACGATGCTCTGATGCTCCTACTATGCCTATTCAACTGACTGTCTAAATATCTAGGGGAGGATCGCGATGCAGGCAGATTCCGCTCAACAGCAGGGCCTTTATCGCCCCGAATTCGACCACGATGCATGTGGCATCGGCGCACTTGCCGATATCAACGGTGAGCGCCATCACCAGATTCTGGACGACGCGCTGTCCATTCTGGTCAACTTGGAGCACCGCGGCGGCACGGGACTCGAGAAGAACACCGGCGACGGTGCCGGTATCCTGTTCCAGGTTCCGCATCACTTTTTTCGCAAAGAGGCTCAAAAGTGCGGCCAGATTCTGCCGGCAGAGGGCGACTATGGCGTGGCCATGCTGTTCTTTCCGCAGGACGACAAGGGCGTAGAGGATGCCCGTCGCGTGTTTGAGGAGGGCTGCGCCGAGGCCGGCGTGCCGCTGCTCTTTTGGCGCGAGGTGCCCGTCGACCCGCACGACCTGGGCGAGACGGCACGCGCCTGCATGCCCACCATTCTGCAAGCCTTTCTGGGCCGCCCCGACGATACGCCGGCGGGTGACGCCTTCGAGCGCCGCCTGTACGTGTGCCGTCGCACTATCGAGAAGAAGGCCGATGCCGAGTTTGCCCTGCGCGACAAGATCTTCTACGTCTGCTCCATGAGCTCGCGCACTATCGTGTACAAGGGCATGCTCGTCGCCACGCAGATGCGCCGCTTCTTCATCGATCTCAACGACGCCGCTGTCAAGACGGCCGTTGCGCTCGTCCACTCGCGCTACTCCACCAACACCACGCCCAGCTGGGAGCGTGCGCACCCCAACCGTTTTATCATCCACAACGGCGAGATCAACACCCTCAAGGGCAACGTCAACTGGATTCGCGCCCGCGAGCCCAACCTGTACAGCCCCGTGCTGCAGCACGATCTTGAGCGCGTGATGCCCATCATCAACCGCGAGGGTTCCGACTCGGCGATTTTGGACAACGTGCTCGAGTTTTTGGTTATGAACGGTCGCCCGCTTACGCGCGCTGCGTCCATGCTGCTGCCTGAGCCGTGGGACCACAACGACAGTCTGAGCGAGGAGCGCCGCGCCTACGACGCCTACCAGTCCATGCTCATGGAGCCCTGGGACGGCCCGGCGGCCATCGCCTTTACCGACGGTCGCACGCTGGGCGCCGCCCTCGACCGCAACGGCTTGCGCCCCGCCCGCTACTACGTGACGCGCGATGGCCGCTTTATGCTGGCAAGCGAAGTGGGCACCATCGAGGTGCGCCCCGAGAACATCCTGACGAGCGGCTGCCTGGGACCGGGCCAGATGCTCGAGGTCGATTTTGCCCGCGGCCGCGTGATCTACAACGACGAGCTGCGCGCCCGCTATGCCAAGGAGAAGCCCTACCACGACTGGATTGCCGAGGAGACGCTGGCCGTCGACGCGCTCGATGAGTCCGCCGCGCCCGCGCCCGCCGAGGACGCCGAGGTGCCTGCCACCGTGCGTATGGCCAAGCTCGGCTACCACTGGGATGACGTCGACGAGGTCGTGCGTCCCATGGCCCAGCAGGGCAAGGCGCCGCTCGCCTCGATGGGCATTGATGCGCCGCTGGCCTGCCTGTCCAAAAAGACACGCTCCTTCTACGACTACTTCTACCAGCTATTCGCCCAGGTCACGAACCCGCCCATCGACGCCCTGCGCGAGCATATGGTCACCTCGACCACGCTCTACCTGGGCAACCACGGCAACCTGCTCGAGGACTCCCGTACAGCCTGCCAGCTGGTGCGCTTGGAGCGTCCGCTGCTGAGCGAGGAGGAGTTTGACCGCATCTGCGCCATCGCCCGTGTGGGCTTTGAGACCCGCCGTTTCCGTGCCGTGTACCGCCGCGATGCCGGCGAGGGCGCGCTGCAGGCTGCGCTCAAGCAGCTTGCAGAGGACGTTGAGGCTGCGGTCCGCGACGGCGTGAACATCGTGGTGTTGAGCGATCGTGCCGCTGCGGGCGAGGTGCCCGTGCCCTCGCTGCTCGCCGTGGGCTGCGTGCACAACCACCTGATCCGCGCTGGCGTACGTACCTTTGCCGACATCGTGGTGGAGTGCGGCGACGCCGTGTCCCCGCACGACTTTGCGGCACTGGTGGGCTACTCCGCGAGCGGTATCTATCCGTACAACGCACATGCGTGCATCCGTGATCTGGCGGCATGCGGCGACCTGGACGTGACGGCCGAGCAGGGCATCGCCAACTACAACAAGGCTGCGACCGCCGGCATCGTCTCCATCATGTCCAAGATGGGCATCTCCACGGTGCAGAGCTACCATTCGGCGCAGATCTTTGAGGCCGTGGGCTTTACGTCGGAGTTCGTCAACGCGTACTTCGCCGGCACGGTGAGCCGTGTGGGCGGTATGGGTGTCGAGGACGTTGAGCGCGAGCAAAACGAGCGCTACGACGCCGCGCTCGCTATCCTTAAGAGCCCGGCTCCCGATCAGTTGCCCACGCTGGGTCTGACCAAGTGGCGCCCGCTCGGCGGCGAGGATCACCTCATCGATCCGCAGGCTGTCTACTTGCTGCAGACCGCCTGCCGTGAGGACAGCTACGACACCTTTAAGGAGTACAGCGCCCGCCTGCACCGCACCGGTCGTGCCGTGCGTCTGCGCGACTTGCTCGACTTTAATGCCAGCGGCCGCACGCCGGTTTCGCTCGACGAGGTGGAGCCAGCACTCAACATCGTCCGCCGCTTTAACACCGGCGCCATGTCGTATGGCTCCATCAGCAAAGAGGCACACGAGTGCATGGCCATCGCCATGAACCGCCTGCACGGCCGTTCCAACTCCGGCGAGGGCGGCGAGGATCCGCGTCGCGAGACCCCGCTGGCCAACGGTGATTCCAAGAACTCCGCCATCAAGCAGGTGGCAAGCGCGCGCTTTGGCGTGACGAGCCGCTACCTGTGCAGCGCCTTCGAGATTCAGATCAAGATGGCCCAGGGCGCTAAGCCCGGCGAGGGCGGACACCTCCCCGGCAAGAAGGTCTACCCCTGGATTGCCGAGGTCCGTCAGTCCACGCCCGGCATCGGCCTGATCTCGCCTCCGCCGCATCACGATATTTACTCTATCGAGGACCTGGCAGAGCTGATCTTCGATCTTAAGAACGCCAACCCCGGCGCACGCGTGTCGGTCAAGCTGGTCAGCGAGGCCGGCGTCGGCACCATCGCCACCGGCGTTGCCAAGGGCGCTGCCGACAAGATCTTGATCAGCGGCCACAATGGCGGCTCGGGTGCCGCTGCGCGCGACTCCATCTGGCATGCGGGACTGCCGCTGGAGCTTGGCCTTGCCGAGGCCCAGCAGACGCTGCTGCAAAACGGCCTGCGCTCACGCGTGGTGCTCGAGGCCGACGGCAAACTCATGGACGGCACCGACGTTGCCGTCGCCTGCTTGCTGGGCGCCGAGGAGTTTGGCTTTGCGACCATGCCGCTCATCTCCATGGGTTGCCTCATGCAGCGCGATTGCCAGCAGGATACCTGCCCCGCCGGCATCGCTACGCAAAACTGCCGCCTGCGTCGCGGCTTCCGCGGCAAGCCCGAGCACATCGAGCACTTTATGCTCTTTGTTGCCGAGCAGCTGCGCGAGGTCATGGCGAGCCTGGGCTTCCGCACCGTCGACGAGACGGTCGGCCATCCCGAGTGCCTGCGCCAGATCGAGGTCCCGGGCAACCGCAAGGCCAACCTGCTCGATCTGTCGCCCGTGCTGGCGAGCGCGACCTGCGAGTTCGGTGCTCATATCCCGGGTGCCGACGGTCGCCACTTCCTGCCGCAGATGGCCGCGGACAGTGAGCTCGACAAGACGCTCGACTCCACGTTGTTTGTGCCCTATACGGCCGATGCCCGTGCGCACTTGCGTCCGATTCGCTTCCGCGCCGATATCGCCAACGTCAACCGCTGCGTGGGCACCATCCTGGGCAACGCGGTGACCAAGGCGCATCCCGAGGGCCTGCCCGCCGGCTCCATCACCATCGATTGCGATGGATCGGCCGGTCAGAGCTTTGGCGCGTTCCTGCCGCGCGGCATTACGCTCAACGTGTGCGGTGACGCCAATGACTACTTTGGCAAGGGCCTTTCGGGCGGCGAGGTATCGGTGCGCCCCAACCCGCATGCGACCTACAAGTTCGACGAGAACATCATCGTGGGCAATGTTGCGTTCTTTGGCGCTACGAGCGGCCGCGGCTTCATTAACGGTCTTGCCGGCCAGCGTTTTGCCGTGCGCAACTCCGGTGCCACCGTGGTGGTCGAGGGCTGCGGCAACCATGGCTGCGAGTACATGACGGGTGGTCTGGCGCTCATCCTGGGCGAGGTCGGGCAGAACTTCGCCGCCGGCATGACGGGTGGCGTGGCTTATGTCTTTGACCAGTACGGCACGCTCGATGCCCGCGTGAACCACGAGAGCGTTGAGCTCAAGGCCCCGACTGCCGGCGAGCTGGCGCAGATTCGCGAGCTCATCCAGGAGCACGTGGACGCGACGCAGAGCCCGCGCGGCATCAAGCTGCTCTACAGCTTTGAGACGATGAGCAAGCACTTTGTGAAGGTCATTCCGACCGAGTACGAGCGTGTGCTGGTGATTGTCGCTGCGAGCGAGGCTGCCGGCAAGACACATGCGCAGGCAGAGGAACTGGCGTTTGACATTGTGACCGGTCGCGCGAGCGCCGCGGATGTCGCTCGCTTCGATGTGGCGGGTGGTGTGCCCGCCGCCGCCAGCTCTGTTGCTTCGACCAAGAAGGAGGCGTAAGTGCCATGGGTAAGCCCGGTGCTTTTCTTGATATCGATCGCGTGGCCCACGAGCTTCGCCCCGTGGAGGAGCGCAGCCGCGATTTCGATCCGCTGTACGTGGAGCTCGACGACGACGCACGTCGTGCCCAGGCGAGCCGTTGCATGATGTGCGGTGTGGCGTTTTGTCAGATGGGCGCGAGCTTTGGCAAGGCACGCCCGAGCGGCTGCCCGCTGCACAACCTGATTCCCGAGTGGAATGAGCTGGTGTACCGCGGCCGCTGGGACGAGGCTGCCGAGCGTCTGTCGCTCACCTCGCCCATGCCTGAGTTTACGAGTCGCGTGTGCCCGGCACTGTGCGAGGCCGCGTGCAACCTGGGCTCGGTCGACGGCCAGCCCACGACGATTCACGACAACGAGCGTGCGATCAGCGACCATGAGTGGGCCAACGGCGGCCCGCGTCGCTTTGAGCCGGCAGGGGAGGGCGCACCCACGGTTGCCGTGGTTGGTTCCGGCCCGGCTGGTCTGGTGGCTGCATGGGAGCTTGCGCGTCGCGGCGCCCGCGTGACGGTGTTTGAGCGCGACGACCGCCCGGGCGGTCTGCTCATGTACGGCATTCCCAACATGAAGCTCGAGAAGTCTGTGGTCGAGCGTCGCGTGGCGCTCATGCGCGAGCTGGGCATTGTGTTTGAGCTGGGTGCTGACGTGAGCGATCCCAAGGTTACCGCCAAGCTCGATGACTTTGACGCCGTCGTGGTGGCTGTCGGCGCTCGTGCTCCGCGTGGGCTTTCGGCTGCGAACATTGATGCCCCGGGCGTGGTGTACGCCGTGGACTACCTGACGGCTTCGACCGTCTCGGTGCTCGATGGCGGCGAGCCTGCCATCGATGCACGCGGCCTGGACGTCGTGGTCATTGGCGGCGGCGATACCGGTAACGACTGCGTGGGCACCGCGGTGCGTCAGGGCGCGCGCAGCGTGCGCCAGTTTGAGTTCTTGCCGGCGGCGCCTGATGCGCGCGCGGCGAGCAACCCCTGGCCGCAGTGGCCCAACGTGAAGAAGACCGACTACGGCCAGCAGGAGGCTATCGCTGCAATGGGTGGCGAGATACGTGCCTGGGGCGTGGATACGCTTGAGGTGCTGCTGGACAAGAAGGGTGCGGCTGTGGGTCTGCGCGTGGTCGATCTGGATTGGTCGGCTGGCAAGCCCGAGCGCATCGCGGGCTCCGAGCACGAGGTGCCGGCGCAGCTGGTGCTCATCGCCTGCGGCTTTACGGGCCCGGAGCACGGTGTGTTCGACGCCGTTGGCGTGTCTGTTGCCACCGCTGGTCGTCCGCTGCCGGTGATGGCTGCCGAGGGCTCGCATCTTGCGGCGCGTGTCGACGGCGTCGCCGCGGATGCCGCGCCGGTGTATGTTGCCGGCGACGCTCGCAACGGCAGCTCGCTCGTGGTGAGCGCTATGGCCGACGCCCTGGCCTGCGCTGCTGAAGTCGCCGACGCGCTGGAGCTGTAAAGTAGTCATTTAAGAACGTCCCCAATGACTAGTCATTTTTTGTCTAGTCGTTGGGGACACTCTTTGCGAGCGATTTGCTCGTTTGTCGACGTGTGGGTGCTCATTTGCCGACTTCTTGGGCTGTGGCCACCTGTTGTTTCTGTGGTGGCAGCGGGCGTTTGGCTTAAAATGGCGGGTCGGCTGTCTATGTCTACCTGCCGTTTCTTTGCGGCGCGCATATTCGGTCAAGTGTCCCGCCAAGTGTTTGGTTAGCATCTGGTTTGCAGCCGGAGGCCTATTTTACCCGTGCCGACAGTGGCTGCCCACCCTCCTCGTAAGCTCAAATTGAGGTCCATCAGTTTGAGGAGGATGCCATGACTGACCAAGTTTTTGACCGAGCAGAGCTGGCTGAAGCCGTCGGCAACGATATTGCCGACATGGCTCACTTTTGGATGCTGCGGAAGTTTCAATTCCTGGAGCCGGCGCGCGAGCAGTTCGAGATCATTGTCGACCCGTGGCTCAGCTATTGCACCGAGCCTTCGCAAAACGAAATCATGGCCTACAACATGGCATTTACCGATTGGCTGCTGTTTGAGCGCCCCTATCGCCATGGCAAGACGCTGCTCGAGCTATATGTGGATGAGCCGCCAGCGCCAATTTCTCCTGCCTCGCTTGGGCGACTTAAGCAGGTTCGCGACACGCAGTACTTCTCTCGCTTTGGCATTTTGGACAAGGATCCTGCGAACGGCATGGTTGCACTGAAGGATACGCGCACCGACCGTCGCTTTGATGTCTACGACCCGCATATCGTGCAAAAGGAGCATTGGAGCGACGGAGCGATTGCGGTGCGCCTCGCCTGCGTCGACGATGTCTGGCTGACGGCGGGACAACTCTATCTGTATGACATCGCACGCCTGAGTGACACGGCGGTCGATGGGCCTGGTGCGGTGCATCCGGAGGACCTGCAGGATGGCTTTGACACCTCGTGCATCAGTTTCTTCTTGCGTCTGGTCCGCGACATCATGGGCGCCCAGGGGCGGTACGTGAAGTCGCTCAACATCTACGAGCAGGAGTGGGAGTAGGGGATGGACCTGGCGTTGTCCTGCCTTGCCTTCTGTCTTTATGTCTCGATCTGTAACGTTTAGGGACCTGGAGAACGTCTACCCGTTACAGATCAAGACATTTTTCAGCGGAGGCAACGGTGACGATGGTCCATTTGTCTGACGTGGTGGTGATGAAAGTGTCTAATACCGTTCTCAAACACAAGCATGCGACTCGCAACACGTTGGCGCGGAACAGGATGCTCGCGCGGCTCACGGAGGCGACCGAGCAAGGTGCACTGCTCGCAACGCATGACAATGCCGAGCTCATGTGGCTGCGGCGTCATGTGGGAACCGACGATATCGCGGAGCCCGAGCCGTACCTGTTCTGTTTTCAGCATGATTGGGACGCATTGACGCCGGCGGAGCGAGCGCTGAGGACTATCAAAGGGCTTGCGGAGTTTCATCCCGATTGGGCGTTTTGGGGTTATGACGCGGCACTTTTGTGGGGTCTGGAGGTGCCGAATGATCTGCTTGGGTCGCCTTTTCTGGTTAAGACAGGTTGCTCGGTGACGTTGAGCAGCGGCTGCAGGTTGTTGCGTCCGCAGATGGCGGGCGCGCTCGAGCGTGTTGATGGCGTGCGGGTGACGTCGTTTTGGCGCACGGTGGAGGATTGCTTGCTGCGTGCGCCGTTCTCCTACGGGTTGGCGATTGCCGATTCTACACTGCGGGCGAAAGGTGTATCACGTGGGGATTTGTGCGAGCGCCTCCGCGCCGATTGCAAGGGCATGCGAGGGTATCGCAGGGCACAGGTGATTGCGTCGTATGCGGATGGGCTATCCGAAAACGGCGGCGAGTCGCGGTTCCGAGCGTTCTTTATTGCGTACGGCTTTCCGGTTCCGGAGCTGCAGGTGGAGTTTCGCGACCCGCTCGATCCGAGCCAGGTGTTTCGGGTTGATTATTTTTGGCGGCTCGTGGACGGGACGTGTGTCATCGGCGAGCTCGACGGAAAGGGGAAGTACACCTTGCAGAACGGCGAGGGTCGGGAGTCGGTCGACCCATTCGTGACAGAGCGTCAGCGGGAATCTCATCTGACAATGCTCGGGCATAAGGTGCTTCGGTTTACGTTTAACGAACTCAAAGACCCGGGGAAGCTGGTCGAGAAAATGAGGCTGGCTGGTATTCCTCGGCAGGCTGAATTGGCTGAGGAGTGGAGATGCCAGTGGTATGGGCGCTGAGAGGTTTTGTCTCGATCTGTAACGTTTAGAGGCTGTTTGAGCTCGTAATTGTTACAGATCGAGACAAGCCGGTGAAACGTCGACCGAATGTCTCGATCTGTAAAATCAAGGGCCTAATAACCCTGTACCTGTTACAGATCGAGACATTTCCCTGGTGTCGCTGGGGTGGGACTGCAACGTATTCCGTCCCCCACATCCCCTCTTTCCTCCGTTAACCGATATGTCTGTGGCAATCGGGCTGCACTGGATAACAATGGACAGATGTTCAAGTTTTCTGAGGGGGAGGAGCTCGATATGGCGTCTGCCGATCGTTCTACGTTGTTTATCAATGCGACCATTCTGGATGGCTCGGAGCATATGGAGCCGCAACCCGATATGGCCGTGGCCGTTGAGCGCGGTGTCATCACGTGGGTGGGGCCGAGTGCTGTGGCGCAGGCGCCTGCAGGTGCCGAGGTCATCGACCTGGCCGGCGCGTACCTCATGCCCGGCCTCATCAATATGCATGTGCACCTGTGCGGCTCGGGCAAGCCTGTCTCGGCCGGCGATGCGGGCGCACTTATGAAGAAGCTCGATAATCCCGTGGGCCGCGCCATCGTCCGCCACATCCTCAAAGGCAGCGCCCAGCAGCAGTTGGCAAGCGGCGTGACCACGGTGCGCGGTGCGGGTGACCCGCTGTTTGCCGATATTGCCGTGCGCAACGCTATCGACGCCGGCAAGTATCAGGGTCCGCGTCTGGTGGCGCCGGGAACGGGTGTCACGGTGCCGGGCGGTCACGGTGCGGGGCTGTTCGCGCAGGTCGCCGATACCCCCGATGAGGCGGCCGAACAAGTGCGTGACTTGTATGCGCGCGGTGCCGACGTCATCAAGCTGTTCGTGACGGGCGGCGTGTTCGACGCGACCGAAGTAGGTGAGCCGGGCGTGCTGCGCATGCCGGTCGAGGTTGCCGCGGCGGCGTGCAAGGCTGCGCACGAGGTGGGCCTGCCGGTTATGGCTCATGTCGAGAGCACCGAGGGCGTGAAGGCCGCGCTTGAGGCCGGCGTCGATACGATCGAGCACGGTGCCCCGATGACTCCCGAGATCTTGGAACTGTACCGCGGCGCCGCGGGCACGCAGCTTGAGGGGCGTGCGCCCAGCGTTACCTGCACTATCAGCCCCGCGCTGCCGTTTGTGCTGCTCGATCCGGAGAAGACCCATTCGACCGACACGCAAAAGAAGAACGGCGACATTGTGTGTTCGGGCATCATCGAGAGCGCCCGTGCCGCACTGGAAGCTGGCGTTAAGGTGGGCCTGGGCACGGACTCGAGCTGCCCGTTTGTGACGCAGTACGACATGTGGCGTGAGGTTGCCTATTTTGCCAAGTACGTGGGCGTGAGCAACGCCTTTGCGCTGCATACGGCTACGCAGATCAATGCCGAGCTGCTGGGGCTGGGCGGCGAGACCGGTACGATCGAGTGCGGCAAGGCTGCCGATATCTTGGTAACGCGCAAGAACCCGCTCGATGATCTGTGCGCACTGCGTGAGCCGACGTACGTGATGTGCCGTGGTGATCTGGTGCGCAAACTCAAGGTGAAGCGTATTCCCGAGGTGGACGCCGAGCTCGACGCGATTATGGCCATGCCTGCCGAGGCGTTGGCCGAGGAGCTTGCCCGCGACGGTGTGGCGTAGACGAGTCAAAGGGACAGCTCCGTTGCCGCATACAAAAAGCCGAGGTCTCAACACGAGGCCTCGGCTTTTTTATCGAACAAATACTTAAGATTTGGGACAAACAAACCTGATTAATTTGTCCCGCGTGCGGGCGCTAGGAGCGGGTTTCCATCTTGGCGTGGCACTTGGGGCAGGTGACGCGGATCTTGCCTTTGCCCTTGGGGACGGAGAGCATCTGGCCGCAGTTAGGGCACTTGAGGTATGCCGTGGTCTTGCGGCCCTTCCACATCTTCTTGGCCGTGCGCCTGGCACGCTCAAAGTCTTCCTTGCTCGTTCCGGCTGCGCGCGAGGCGTTGGCCACCGCAGCGCCGCCGCCCAAACTGGCGACGAATTTGCCCAAGCCGGGGACGTTCGCGGTCGCGGCGACAAAGGCCGCGTTCTCCTTGCGACGTGCGTCGATATTCTTGGACAGGCCACGCAGCACGCCGAGCACGATCACGGCGATGGCGATCCAGCTGAGCCACTGGACACGGGCGAGCGATCCAATCATTGCGATGGCGATGCCGGCAAAGCCCATCACGATGGTGAGCTCGTCGGCGCCATTGCGGCCCTTCATAAAGTCATTCATGCGAATTGCCTTTCGTTCGATATACCGCACGCCTTTATACCCGATTTAGAGCAAGGGGGACAGGTTAATCTACACCAAGGTGGTGCAAAAGAAGTCTGCCCCCAATGTCCCCAATTACTTGGAGAGCTTGTCGACGACGCGTTCGATCTCGGCGAGCTTGGCGGCTTTGAGGTCTTCGTCGCCCGATTCGATTGCCGAAGTCACGCAGCCCTCGATATGCGCCTTGAGCACGTCGGCGTTAATGCGCGCGAGGAGCGCCTGTGTGGCCATGAGCTGTGTGGAGATATCGACGCAATAACGGTCCTCCTCGACCATCCGCAAGATGCCGTCGATCTGGCCGCGTGCCGTCTTGAGCATGCGGGTCACCGATTTGTGGTCTGCCATCATGGCGGGTCCTCGTTTCTGGTCGGGGGGGGGTACGTGCGGGTCGTTACGCGGCGGTCACGGACAGGGCGTGGAACTTCTCGCCGGCGCCTTCGACGGCGGCAGCGAGCTGCTCAGCGGTCACGGTGTCGGCGCACTCCACCTGGACGGTCTGGGTCTCGTGATCGGCGTCGGCATCGGTCACGCCGGCTACGTTGAGCAGCGCGGTCTCGACAGTAGCGTCGCAGTGGCCGCACATGAGGCCGGAAGTCTTAATCGTGTAACGCATGGGTATTCCTCTCTGTTATGTCGGCTTTCCCAGGCACCCGACCTTGACCTTCAAGCCGTCGCTCGCGTACCAAAGTACGCGTCGCTCCTCTTTCAGGTCAATCTCGGGCACCTGGAAAACCCGTTCTAAATGGACTTAATGGTGAGCCTATTTTGCCACTTTCGGCTTAAAGGTTCGCAGGCGTAGAGCGTTGCTTACGACGCACACGCTCGACAGGCTCATGGCCGCAGCGCCAAACATCGGCGAGAGTTGCCAGCCGGTGAGGGGGAAGAACACGCCTGCGGCGAGTGGGATGCCGATGCCGTTGTAGAACAGCGCCCAGAAAAGGTCCTGCTTGATGTTGCGGATCGTGGCGCGCGAAAGCTCGATGGCGCGGGCGACATCCATGAGGTCGCTGCGCATGAGTACCACGTCGGCGCCCTCCTTGGCGATGTCGGCGCCGGTGCCGATTGCAAGGCCCACGTCGGCGCGCGCCAGGGCGGGGGAGTCGTTGATGCCGTCGCCCACCATGGCGACCTTGCCGCCCGCATCCTGCAGTTCGCGCACGTGGCGTTCCTTGTCGGCGGGCAGGACGTCGGCGATGACCTGCGCACGGTTGAGGCCCACGCGGCGGGCGATTGCTTCGGCCGTCACACGGTTGTCGCCGGTGAGCATGCGCACGTCGACGCCGAGCTTGCGGAGCGCGGCGATGGCCTCGGCGCTCGTCTTTTTGACCTCGTCAGCCACGGCGATGGTACCGACAAGCTCGCCGTTCTTGGCAAAGAACAGCGGTGTCTTGCCTTCGGCAGCGAACTGCTCGGCAAGGCCGGCGGGCACCTTCGCGCCCAGCTCGTCCATCAGGCGTGCGTTGCCGGCTGCAATGGCGTTTTGCCCCTCGCGTGCCGTAACGCCTCGACCGGGCACGGCGGCAAAGTCCTCGACCATGCGCGCGACGATTCCGCGCGCCTCGCACTCGGCCATAATCGCCTCGGCCAGCGGGTGCTCGCTTGAGCGCTCCAGCGCAGCGGCCAGCTTGAGCAGCGCCTTTTCGCTCATGGCGGGCGAGCCGTCAGTGCGCGTGGCTACCACGATATCGGTTACGGCAGGCTTGCCGCGGGTGACCGTGCCCGTCTTATCGAGCACCACGGTGCCCACGCTGCGCAGGTTCTCCAGCGCCTCGGCGCTCTTAAACAGAATGCCCATCTCGGCGCCCTTGCCGGTGCCTACCATAATGGCGACGGGCGTGGCCAGGCCGAGCGCGCACGGACAACTGATCACCAGCACGGCCACGGCAGAAGTGAGCGCCTCGTTCACGCTGCCGGTCAGTGCCATCCACACCACAAAGGTCACGGCCGAGATCGCGAACACCACGGGCACGAATACGCCGGCGACCTTGTCGGCCATGCGGGCGATGGGCGCCTTGGTGGCATTGGCGTCCTCGACGAGCTGGATGATCTTGGCAAGCGATGTGTCGGCGCCCACGCGTGTGGCGCGGAAGGTAAACGAGCCGGTGCGGTTGACGGTGGCGGCGTTAACGGTGTCGCCGACGGCCTTTTCCACGGGGATGGACTCGCCGGTGAGCGCACTCTCGTCCACGGCCGAGCTGCCCTCGAGCACCACGCCATCGACGGGGATGGACTCGCCGGGGCGCACGCGCAGGACCTGGCCGGGAAGGATGCTGTCGACGTCGACGGTGGTCTCGCTGCTGTCCTCTGCCACGACGGTCGCAGTTTTGGGCGCCAGGTCGATGAGCGCCTCGATGGCGCCGCCGGTTTTGGACTTGCTGCGTGTCTCGAGGTATTTGCCCACGGTGACGAGCGACAGGATCGTGCCCGCGCTCTCAAAATACAGATTGTCCATGCCTGTCATCATGGCTTCGTGGACCTGACCCGCGGCTAATTGGTCGGCCATGATGAACGTAGATCGACCAGGCGATGGAGGCGGTGGCGCCCACGGCAATAAGGGCGTCCATGGTGGGCGCGCCGTGCGCGAGCGATTTAAACCCATTGATAAAGTACGCGTCGTTGACATAGACGATGGGGATGAGCAGGACGAGCTCGGTGAGGGCGAGCGTCATGCTGTGGGTATGGTCGGTGAAAATGCCGGGCAGCGGCCAGCCGAGCATGTGCCCCATGCCTATGTAGAACAGTGGGATGAGGAAAACGATCGAGATGATGAGGCGGGTACACATGGCAGAGGCGGCGGCCTCCAGCTTTTTGGTGGGCGACTCCATATGGGCGGCGCCGGACCTGGCTTGCGCACTTCCGCTTTGGACAGCGTCGGTGCCCGTGCTGATGGGCGAGGCCGAGTAGCCCACGCGGTCGACAGCGGTGCAGATGTCGTCGGAGGTGACCTGCGCGGGGTCGTAGTCGACCATCATGGAACCGGCGAGCAGGTTGACCGCGACGCTTTGGACGCCGTCGAGTTTGCTCACGGCGCGATCCACATGCGCCTGGCAGGCGGCGCATGTCATGCCGCCCACGTCGAACTTATCTTGAGCCATGGTTTCTCCTTTCTGCAGTTCGGTGTTGGAATTGTTAACCTGCCGATACTATACACCCATACCCCCTGGGGGTGTCCAGTGGGGATGAAAATGTATGACATTTCGCTACAGATGCGGGTGGCTGCTCAATCGTTGGCAGCTCATGTCAAACATCTCGATCTGTAACATCTAGCGGGGAAAATGACCTCTAACTGTTACAGATCGAGATTATGTTTTGCGATGTTTGAGTTCGTCTCAATCTGTAACGTGTAGACCCGGTTTTGTCTCGTAACTGTTACAGATTGAGACAATCGGCCCAGGCCCGCCTCGTCCGCTCCGTCATCTGTGGTTTACGTGGGGGCATGCGAAGCACGGGTATACTAACCCGCGGCGAATCTGCTCCATCGCTTAGGGCCGCTGCGTCTGGACGGCGCGTGATAGGGCTGCCAAAGCGATCGCCAGCGTGCTGAGCAACGTCCTCTCTGTGCGCACCCGTTTTTGTATGTATTAGCGCACCACCAAGCACGCCCGCGCGGCCGCATGCCGTGCCCATTGCGCGTGCAGATAAGGAACAACAACATATGCGTAATTCTGTATCCGACGTCACCGACGCCGAGATCCTGGACGAGACCCGCGAGGCCATGACCCAGGCTGCCTTCGATGCCGCCGATGAGGCCAATGCTGCCCAGGCCGTCGAGTCCGCTACCGAGAGCCTGCCCGCCTTTGACGAGCTGGGCCTTTCCGACGAGATGCTTCGTGCCATCGAGAACCTGGGCTACACGGCGCCGACGCCCGTGCAGGCCGGCTCAATCCCCGTGGTGCTCGAGGGCCGCGACCTGCTTGCTGCCGCTCAGACTGGCACCGGCAAGACGGCCGCTTTTTTGCTGCCGACCATGAACAATCTGGAGCACATCGCTCCTCCCAAACCCGTGCGCGAGCGCGGCGGCCGCAACCGCCGTCGCGGTGCTAAAAAGCCCGAGGGCAACGGCCGTGGCCCCGTGATGCTCGTCATCACCCCCACGCGCGAGCTCGCCCAGCAGATCGACGAGGTCGCGAGCAAGATCGCCGACGTCACGGGCCACGTTGCCGTGACCGTCGTGGGCGGCGTGAGCTACAAGCCGCAGACCGCGGCGCTCAAGTACGGCTGCGACATTCTGGTCGCCACGCCGGGCCGTCTGGTCGATCTGATCGAGCAGGGCGCTTGCCACCTGGACGAGGTCAAGGTGCTGGTACTCGACGAGGCCGACCGCATGCTCGACATGGGCTTTTTGCCCGCCGTCCGCCGCATTGTGCGCGAGACGCCGGCCGAGCGCCAGACGCTGCTGTTCTCGGCCACGCTCGACGAGGAAGCCGTGGGCGAGATCACCGACCTGGTGAGCGACCCGGCCCGCGTGGAGATCGCGCCCGCCACGTCGACCGCCGACACCGTCGACCAGTTTGTGTTCCCGGTGTCCATCGAGGCCAAGAACAACTTGCTGCCCGAGTTCCTCAAGAAGGAGGGCCCGGAGCGCACCATCGTCTTTATGCGCACCAAGCACCGCGCCGACAGCTGCTGCCGTCGTCTGGAGCGTAAGGGCATCAAGGCCGCCGCGATTCACGGCAACCGCAGCCAGGCCCAGCGCGAGCGTGCCCTTTCGGCTTTCCGCGACGGCACCGTCGACGTGCTGGTGGCAACCGATGTTCTCGCCCGCGGCATCGACATTAGCGACGTGCGCTACGTCGTGAACTTTGACGTGCCGGCCGAGCCGACCGACTACATCCACCGTATTGGCCGTACGGGCCGCGCCGGCGAGCTGGGCTGGGCCATCACGTTTGTGACCGAGCAGGACGTGGACGAGTTCTACGAGATCGAGAAGCTCATGGACAAGACCGCCGACATCTACGAAGCCGGCGAACTGCATGTGGGTCCCAACCCGCCCGCCGTCGATCCCGAGCGCGATCCTGCCGCCTTTAAGGTGAAGAAGAAGACCAAGCGCGGCAAGTCCAAGAGCAAGAAGAAGCTTGAGCAGGCGCGTCGCGACGGCAAGCGCAACGGCGACGATTACGGCGATGTGGCCGGTCGTTCCAACCGCGGCCGTGACGAGCGTCGTGGCGACGGCGAGCGCCCGAGCCGTCCCAAGCGCGGCGGCAAGACCCGCGTGCGCGAGGGCGTTCAGGCTCGCGTGGACGAGGCTGTTGAGAGCGTGGCTCGCGAGGTGGCTGCCGAGGAGCGCGCTGGTGCTGTTGAGCAGGGCCCGCGCGGCAACCGTGCCGAGCGTCGTGCCAAGCAGTTCCAGGGCGAGGCACATCGTCGTCGCCGCGAGGACGAGGACCGCGGCGGTCGTCGCCGTGTTGAGCGCGAGGACGAGGGCCGTGGTTCGCGCGGCGGCAAGCGCGGTGCGGGCGACCGCCGTCGTTCCGGTCGTGATGATGAGCGCAGTGGCCGTGATGAGCGTCGCGGCGGCGAGGGTCGCGGTGAGCGAGGTGCCCGTGGCGGTGAGTCCCGCGGCGGCAAGCGCTTTGAAGAGCGCGGTAGCCGCGGCGGCGAGCGTCGCGAGGGCGCTCGCAGCAATGGTGGGCGCAGCGGCGTTGGGCGTTCCGGTGAGTCGCGCGATCGTCGTGACCCGCGTGCCAGCCGCGATCGTCGCGATGACTGGCGCAACTACGACGATACCCGCGAAGAGCGTCGCGGCGGCTATCGTGGTGGTCGTGGCGGCAACCAGGCCGGCTCCCGTGGCGGCCGTGCCGGCGGTCGCGATAACCGTGGCAGCTACGGTAACAGCCGTGGCGGCAAGCGCGGCAGCAGCTCCCGCCGTCCCGGTGACGGCGGCGGCAAGCGCAAATAACATACGCATCGCCCGCTAGAGCGAGGTGAACCAAGGGCCCCGAGCAACTACGTTCGGGGCCCTTTTGTTTGCCGTATCCGATCGCTAGTTCAAATGTGATTTCCTCGGGAATGCATCTAGAGGATGCCGTGGGCTTGTTTCCTGCCATGCAGCAATGGGTCCTATGGGGTGCGCCGTGCATTTTTTGGAGTATTCTGCAGTTCGAGCTGTCTGCATATGATTCGACGTCGCCAACGGTGGCCTTCGGATATCCCTAGCGAGCGTTCCGAGTCAGATTTCGCCGTTTTCCGGAGCAGGGGGCGCGTCATTCTCGCCATGTCGGGACTTAGAATGATACGGCGCCCTACAGTTTTGCCCACCCGCGGCGGTGCTGGCGCGGTCACGTTGCAGAATACTCCGTTTTTTGCACGGGCCAGGATGGGGTACCTCAGGAGAACGCGGCGGTATCCCGTAAATATATACAATCTGTACCGTAATTTATACAAAACGAAGAGGCAGACAGCGTAGGGTGGGTGCATTGGGGTGCCTGGCGCACCAAAACGGGGAGCTCCCCCCATGCGCCGTATACTCTGTCTGAATGTGAAAACGGCTTGACGCGTTGCCAGGCGTAGGGAGAGGGTGCCTCGATGAGCGTATTCGAAATTGTGTTTAGTCCGACGGGTGGAACGCGGAAGGTGTCTGGCCTTGTGGCCGGGGCGCTGGACAATAATACCGTTACCGTCGATCTGACCGATAGCGGGCTAGATCTCAGCGCTGTCTCGATGACTGAGGACGACGTGCCCGTGATCTCTGTGCCGGCGTATGCCGGTAGAATTCCGGCTGTGGTGGCTGACCGGTTGGGCATGGTGCGCGGCAACGGGGCTCGGGCTGTTTTGGTTTGTGTATACGGAAACCGCGCGTTTGAGGACACGCTCGTAGAGCTGGAGGACGTCGCGAAGCGCGCCGGATTTAGGGTGGTTGCAGCTGTTTCTGCTATTGCTGAGCATTCCGTTGCTCGTCAGTTTGCTGCTGGGAGACCGGATGCGCAGGATGCGGCGCAGCTCGCAGAGTTTGCGCAGCAAATTCAGCAAAAGCTGTTGGCTGAGGATGCGTCCGAGCCCTCTATCCCCGGCAATCGTCCTTATAAACAAGCTGGAGGTCGCCGTATGGCACCCGAGGCAACAGAGGAATGCGTCTCCTGCGGTGCATGCGCCGCGGCGTGTCCCGTTTGTGCTATCGACAAGGGCGACCCCAAGCGAGCAGCTGACGAGGCGTGCATCTCCTGCATGCGCTGCATCGCCGTATGCCCGCGAGGCGCTCGCAAGCTTGATCCCAACAAGCTATCCGCTGTTTCCCAGATGCTGAGCAAGGCTTGCGTCGTGCGGAAGGAATGCGAGCTCTTCATCTAACGCATGCGAAATTGCTGCAAGGAGTGTCCCTGGGTGCCGGCGGGAAAGGAACGTCCCTAAGTGCCGCCTAAATACCGTTTATCGAAGAAAAAATACCGCTCACCGGTCATAATGATTGTTCTGGCTTTGGGCTTGTCTACAATAACTCCCGTAAAAAGAAATGTGGAAGGTTACCGAGTCCCTCGGACGTGGGCCTAACCAAAGTCTTTGAACGGGTGTGTCTCTATGGATGCATTCGCTTGGTTTTGGTTGGGCTATATTTATGAAGGGACATGCCACCATGGGTTTCTTTTCTCGCCTTATGGGCGGCTCGGACAAGCAGGCGACTGCGACTTCCGAGTTCGAAATCCTCGCTCCCGTTTCCGGCGAGCTTGTTCATCTAGAAAATACCAATGATTCCGCTTTTAGCAGCCGTGCCGTGGGCGATGGCGTTGCCGTGGTTCCCCAAGAGGGAACGGTGTGCGCTCCTGTTTCCGGCACCGTCGCGGCGCTGTTCCCGACTGAGCACGCGCTGGGCATCATGTCCGACGACAGCTCTGCTCAGGTGATGCTGCATATCGGAATCGACACTGTTAAACTTGGGGGCAAGGGCTTCCATGCGCTTGTTGCTCAGGGTGACCATGTCGACGCGGGCCAGCCCCTCGTCGAGGTCGATTTTGACGCGGTCCGCGCCGCCGGCTTCGATCCCACGGTCTTCGTTATTGTGTGCGAGCGTTCGGAGAACTCGACTCTTCGTGAGCACGCTTCCGGCCCTGTTACTGTTAAAGAGCCTGTCGTCTGGCTTTCCGAGTAAATTCTTGTGGTGGGTACCGTGGTTATCAAGCGAGTTTTCAACAATAACGTCGCAATGGTCACTTCGGACGATGGCTCCGAGCTCATTGTCATCGGTCGAGGTCTCTGCTTTGGCCGTCATGCCGGCGACGCTATCGATGAAGCATCGGTCGAAAAGACCTATGCGCTGCAGGAGGGCACTTCTCAGGATTCGCGCACGATTGACCGCTTGGCACATCTTTTGGAGTCCATCCCCACCGTCAACCTCGTGATTGCCGAGGACATTGTTCAGATGCTCCGTCGAGAGCTCAATGTTGATATCAACGACAAGATTCTCATTGCTCTCGCAGACCATATCGGCCTTGCTTTGGAGCGCGAGCGCAAGGGCGTCTCCTGCGAGAATCCGTTGCTGCTCGAGATCCAGCAGTTCTATCGCAAGGAGTATGCGCTTGCGGGCCGTGCGCTGCAGATTATCAAGGAGTATATGGGCATCCAGATGAGCGAAGAAGAGCAGGGTTTTATTACGCTGCATATCGTCAACGCCACCATGCCGCAACGCTCCGACCGTCTCATCATCTCGGTCCAGCTTGTTCGCGATGTGCTCGCGATTGTTTCCGAGCGCTATGCTACGACCCTCGATAACACCTCGCTGCCCTATGAGCGCTTCGTTCGCCATCTGCAGTTTTTCGCGCAGCGAGCGCTCGATCCCGCGGCCGGGCAAATCAATGGCGACGCGCTGTTCCGAATCGATGAAACGGCGTATCCGTGTGCATTCTCGTGCGCGGACGCCATAGCCGCCCACCTGTCGTCTACCTATAACGTTGTCGTTACCGATGCCGAGAAGAGTTATCTCGCATATCACATTGTTAACCTGCTTGGAGAACCTGGTCTCTAGGCATAACGTGCCCATACATCGATTGATATAAGGCAAGGCTTGCGGTCTTGTCCAGGGCACAGCTATCTCAATTTGCGGAAAAGGAAGGGGAGTACCGCTATGACCGCAAAAAAGAAGTTCAATTTCAAAGCGCCGTTGGAGGTGTTCGCGAAGTCGATCGTTCAGCCGATGATGTATCTCTCGGTTGCCGGCATCCTGCTCATCGTGGGCATCATTCTGACCAACAAGACCATCTGCGCCGTGATCCCTGTGCTGGGCTCCGGTCCGTTCCAGCTTGTGGGCGCCGTTGTCTATCAGTCGCTGATGTTTATCATCAACAACCTCTCGATTCTGTTCTGCGTGGGCATCGCCGGCGCCATGGCAAAGAAGAACAAGGGCCATGCTTCGCTGATTGCCCTGATGTCGTTCTTCCTGTTCCTGCAGGCTAACAACATCGTGCTCAACGCCACCGGCTCTCTTGCCGAGGCGAGCGGCATGCTCGGTCTTACCGGAACCGGCCAGAGCACCGTTATGGGCATTCAGGTGCTCGATACCGGCGTGTTTGGCGGCATCATTCTTGGTTGCATTACCGGTGCCGTGTTCAACAAGTACTCGAACAAGCAGTTCCCCATTGCCCTTTCGATGTTCTCGGGCGTTCGCTTCCCGTTCCTGATCATGATCATCATCTCCTGGATCATGGGCGCTGGCTTCTGCATCGTTTGGCCTCCGGTTCAGGGCGCCATCTCCTCCGTTGCCGGCATCATTAAGGAGTCGGGCAACATCGGTCTGTTTATCTACGGCATGCTCAACAAGCTGCTCGTTCCCACCGGCCTGCACCACCTCATCTACACCCCGTTCCAGTTCTCCGATGTGGGTGGCACCCTGACGCTGGGTGATCAGGTTATCGCCGGTGCCTACCCCATCCGTGTTGCCGAGATGGCAATGACGGGCCAGCCCTTCTCCGATAGCACCTACTTCAACAGCTACACCTTCAACAACCTGTGGCCCTACATTGGTATCGGTCTCGCCTTTATCTTCACCGCTTACAAGGGGAACAAGGATAAGACCAAGGCCGTTATCATCCCGCTGATCATCACCGCCGTGCTCTCCTGTGTCACCGAGCCCATGGACTTCCTCTTTGTCTTTGCCGCTCCCGTGCTCTTTGTCGTTCACTCGATTCTTTCCGGTATCTTCCTGGTCCTGCTCAAGGTTCTCTCCGTGCCCGCTTCGACTGCAGGCGGCATCATCAACATCGTGGTTTCCAACCTGGTCCTCGGTGTCGACAAGACCAACTGGCCGGTTATGCTGGTGCTTGGAGTCGTCAACGCCGCTCTGTACTTCTTCCTCTTCACCTTCCTTATTAAGAAGCTCAACCTCCACACGCCTGGCCGCGAGGAGGAGTCCGAGCTCGCCGAGTCCGTTGCCGAGGGCGAGGCCGCCGCGTCTGTCGCGGTGAAGCAGGGCGCTGTTGCCGCAGCTCCCGCAGAGGGCGTCGATGCAGGTATTGCCGACCTGGTCGCAGGTCTTGGCGGCAAGGACAACATCGAGGAGCTCGAGAACTGCTTTACGCGTCTTCGCGTGAACGTTAAGAACCCGGACCTCATCGATGAGAACCTCATCAACCATGTGCCCAACAGCGGCATCAACCGTAACGGCAACAATATCCAGATCATCTTTGGCATGAAGGTCGCCGAGATGCGCGACAAGGTCGAAAACGCAATTGAGAAGGAGCAGTAAACAATGATCATTACTCTGTGTGGTGGCGGATCCACCTTTACCCCCGGCATCGTCAAGTCCATCGCCCTGCGCAAGGACGAGCTCGACGTTGACGAGATTCGTCTGTACGACATCAACGAGGAGCGCCAGCGCAAGATCGGCGTGCTCGTGGACTGGATTCTGCACGAGGACCTCGGCCTGGACATCAAGCTCACGGTGACCACCGACAAGAAGACGGCTTTTACCGACGCGAGCTTCGTGTTTGCCCAGATGCGCGTGGGCGGCTATGCCATGCGCGAGCAGGACGAGAAGATTCCGCTGCGCCACGGTTGCGTGGGTCAGGAGACTTGCGGTTGCGGCGGCCTTGCCTACGGCATGCGCACCATCTTCCCCATGGTCGAGCTGATCGATGACGTCGAGAAGTACGCCAAGAAGGACTACTGGATTCTCAACTACTCCAACCCTGCCGCCATCGTCTCCGAGGGCTGCCGTGTCCTGCGTCCCAACGCTCGCATCATCAACATCTGCGACATGCCGATCGCGATCATCGACGTGGTTTGCGCCGCGCTCGATATCGATAAGAAGGATGTCGAGTACGATTACTTTGGTCTCAACCACTTTGGTTGGTTCACCTCGATCCGCCACAAGGGCGAGGAGGTGCTCCCGCAGCTGCGCGAGTACATCAAGGAGCATGAGATTCTGCTGCCCGACTCCTACCTCAAGGGCATGGGCTCGCTCATGGCAAAGAAGCCCGAGGAGGCCACTGACGAGCACCCCGAGCAGAACCGCCACACCAAGGGCAGCTGGTACTACGTCTGGAAGGGCGAGTACGAGATCATGGAGTGCTTCCCGGAGTACCTGCCCAACACGTATCTGAACTACTACCTGCAGCAGAAGGAGTTCGTCGAGCATTCCAACCCCGAGCGCACCCGTGCTAACGAGGTTGAGGAGACGCGTGAGAAGAACCTCTTCGACGGCATCGACCACTACGAGAAGACGGGCGAGATCGACGAGAGCACGTTCTATGCGGGCAGCCACGGCGACTGGATTGCCGATCTGGCTATCGCTCTGAAGAACGACACCAAGCAGCGCTTCCTGGTCATTTGCGAGAACAAGGGCGCTATCCCCAACATGCCCTACGACGCTATGGTCGAGCTGCCTGCCTACATTGGCAAGAATGGCCCCGAGGTCATCAGCCGCGACAACATTCCTCTGTTCCAGCAGGGCCTCATGATGCAGCAGCTGAACTCCGAGAAGCTCGTGGTCGAGGCTACGATCGAGGGTTCTTACGAGAAGGCGCTCAAGGCCTTTACGCTGAACAAGACCGTGCCTTCGATGAAGGTCGCCAAGGAGGTTCTCGACGACATGATCGAGGCCAACAAGGGTTACTGGCCCGAGCTTAAGTAAAAGCAACAGGGTCGCTGGCCGCATACCTGGAGCAATGCCCCGTCCACGCGATTGCGTGGGCGGGGCATTGTCACTTGGTAACGCGTTTTATCAAATATGGCATTTATCTGCGGTAATGTTCTATTTCACCGCCGAGGGTGACATTTCATACCGCCTGCCGAACTGCGTGGAGACCTAACAACTTTTTAGGTCAGTGTGTTGCATGTAGCAACTTCGCCCGGCCTCGCCTCCGGGCTGCCATGTGAGAGGGGATTTTATGGCTCGACTGCATGTAATGGAACGCAGCCACGCCCAGGCCGTCATGGACGACCTACACGATGCGCTCGGACGTCGCCTGGCGGTGAGTTCGCTCGCCCCGTGCCCCGTTGAGTTTACGGCAGCGCTCGTCAACCTGTGCTCCACCCAGAGCTGCGGCAAATGCACGCCCTGCCGCGTGGGGCTGAGCGCGCTGAGCGATCTGCTCGCCGATGTGCTCGAGGGCCGCGCCGACGAGTCCACGCTCAATTTGATCGAGCGCACCGCCCGCACCATCTATCTTTCGAGCGACTGCGCCATCGGTTACGAGGCCGGTGCTATGGCACTTACGGCTATCCGTGGCTTCCGCGACGACTTTGAACACCACATCCGCGAACACTCCTGTGGCTTTGACCGCGAGGCCCGCGTCCCGTGCGTCTCGGGCTGCCCGGCGCACGTCGACATTCCCGGTTACATTTCGCTCGTCGAGGCCGGCCGTTATGCCGACGCCGTCAAGGTCATCCGCAAGAACAACCCGCTGCCGCTCGTTTGCGGTCTGGTGTGCGAGCATCCCTGCGAGATGCACTGCCGTCGCGGCATGGTCGACGATCCCATGAACATCCTCGCCCTCAAACGTTTTGCCGTTGAGCACAGCGACCTCAACGACCACAAGCCCCATGTAGTGGACAATACCGGCAAGCGCATCGCCGTGATCGGCGGCGGCCCGGCCGGCCTTTCCTGCGCCTACTACCTGGCCGTGATGGGCCACAAGGTGACCATCTTTGAGCAGCGCCACCACCTGGGCGGCATGCTGCGCTATGGCATTCCCAGCTACCGTCTGCCGCGTGAGCGCCTGCAGGCCGAGATTGACTGGATCTTGAGCGCCGGCATCGACGTGGAACTCGATCACTCCGTCAACGGCGAGGAGCTTGCCCGCCTGCGCGACGAGTTCGATGCCGTCTACCTGGCCATTGGCGCCCACAGCGATAAGAAGCTCGGCCTTCCGGGCGAAGAGGCTCCCGGCGTGGAGTCGGCCGTCAAGATGCTGCGTGCCATCGGCGACGATGAGCTGCCCGACCTGAGCGGTCAGCGCGTGTGCGTCATCGGCGGCGGCAACGTGGCCATGGACGTGGCGCGCTCTGCCGTGCGTTGCGGTGCCGAAAAGGTGAGCATCGTCTACCGCCGTCGCATCTGCGATATGACGGCACAGGACGCCGAGATCGCCGGCGCCCAGGCCGAGGGCTGCGAGGTGCTGGAGCTCACCGCCCCGCTCGCTATCGAGACGGGCGAGGAAGGTCGCGTGAGTGGCCTGCGCGTGCAGCCGCAGATTATCGGCGCGCCCCGTCGTGGGCGTCCGGCCCCGCGTGCCGCCGCCACGCCCGAGCGCGTCATTCCCTGCGAGCGCGTGTTTGTGGCCATTGGCCAGGACATCGATTCCAAGCCGTTTAAGGACATGGGCATCGCCTGCAAGTGGGGTCGCGTCGTCACCGATTCGGACGGCGCCGTGCCCAACTTCGATGGCCTCTTTAGCGGCGGCGACTGCCAGACCGGCCCCGCCACGGTCATCCGTGCCATCAACGCCGGCCGCGTGGCTTCGGCAAATATCGACCGTTACCTGGGCTTTGACCACAAGATCAAGCTCGACGTTGAGCTGCCGACCGTGCAGTTTAAGGGCAAGCACGAGTGCGGCCGCTGCGAGCTGGGCGAGCGCGAGGCCGGTGAGCGCATCCACGATTGGAATCTGGTCGAGCAGGGCCTTACCGAGGAGGAGGCACGCCAGGAGGCAAGCCGCTGCCTGCGTTGCGACCACTTTGGCTTTGGCGCGTTCCGCGGAGGGAGGAACCTGGAATGGTAGAGCCCAACAAAACCACTGTCAGCGACAACACCGAAAGCGAAGCACTCAACATGGTCAAGCTCACGATCGATAATTGTGAGGTCGTGGTGCCCGAGCACACCACGATCCTGGATGCGGCCAAGTCCGTCGGCATCCAGATTCCCACCCTGTGCTATCTGCGCGATTTAAACGAGATTGGCGGTTGCCGCGTGTGCGTGGTCGAGGTCGAGGGCTGCGACCAGCTGGTTGCCGCCTGCAACAACTACGTGCTCGACGGCATGGTGGTCCACACCAACAGCCCCAAGGCCCGCGAGGCGCGTCGCACCAACGTGCAGCTGCTGCTGTCCCAGCACGACTCGCGCTGTACGAGCTGCGTGCGCAGTGGTAACTGCAACCTACAGACTATCGCCAACGACCTGGGCATTTTCTATCTGCCGTATCAAAGGCATTTGGCGGGCGAGGGCTGGGATTTCGATTTTCCCATCATCCGCGAAAACGACAAGTGCATTAAATGTATGCGCTGCATCAAGGTGTGCGAGAGCGTGCAGGACCTAGGGATTTGGGACCTGACCAACCGCGCCACGCATACCGCCGTGGGTACCCGCGGGCGCGCGCCGATCGGCAAGACCGATTGCGTCGCGTGCGGCCAGTGCATTACACATTGTCCGACGGGCGCACTGCGCGAGCGCGACGATACCGAGACCGTGTTCGATGCTCTCGCCGATCCCGACAAAATCGTGCTGGTGCAGATTGCGCCGGCCGTGCGTAGCGCCTGGGGCGAGGAGCTCGGCATTCCGCGCGAGGAGGCTACCGTCGAGCGCCTGGCTTGCGCGCTGCGCCGCGTTGGCTTTGAGTACGTGTTCGACACCGATTTCTCGGCCGACCTCACCATTATGGAGGAGGGCTCCGAGCTGCTCGAGCGCCTGGGCGCCGCCGCCAAGGGTGAGGGCGATAGCCGCGGCTGGCCCATGTTTACGAGCTGCTGCCCGGGCTGGGTACGCTTTGTGAAGGCGCGCTATCCGGAGTTTGTCGACAGCCTGTCCACGTCCAAGTCGCCGCAGCAGATGTTCGGCGCCATCGCCAAGACCTACTACGCCAAGGCGCTGGGCGTGGAGCCCGAGCGCCTGTTCGTGGTGTCCGTGATGCCGTGTACGGCCAAGAAGGCCGAGTGTGCGCTGCCGAGCATGGTGGGCGAGGACGGTACGCCCGACGTTGACGTTGCGCTGACGGTGCGCGAGATGGTGCGTATGATTCGCGCGAGCCACGTGAGCGTTGATACGCTGGTCGAGGAGCCGCTCGATACGCCGCTGGGCTTTGGCACGGGCGCGGGTGTGATCTTTGGCGCCACGGGCGGCGTGATGGAGGCCGCCGTGCGCTCGGCCTACTACCTGGTGACGGGCAAGAACCCCGATGCCGATTTCTTTACCGACGTGCGCGGCCTGGACGGCTGGAAGGAAGCCGTGGCCGATATCGATGGCACCAAGGTGCGCGTCGCCGTGGCTCACGGGCTGGGCAACGCCGCCCGCCTGCTTGACGCGATTCGCGACGGCCGTGCGAGCTATGACTTCGTTGAGGTTATGGCATGCCCCGGCGGCTGCGTCGGTGGCGGCGGTCAGCCCATCCACGACGGCTGCGAGCTGGCGGCCGAGCGCGGCCAGGTGCTGTGGCGCCTGGATGCGAGCGCCGAGATTCGTTTCTCGCACGAGAATCCCGATGTCCAGGCGTGCTACCGCGAGTTTTTGGGCGAGCCGCTCTCGCCGCTGGCCGAAGAGCTGCTGCATACCGACCATCACGCCTGGTCGATGCCTAACGAGGGGACGTGCTAGCGATGCGTACGTTTGATTTTGAGATGTCGCGCCGGGGGTTTGCCTCGGCGCTCGCCGCGGGCGCTCTGTCGCTTGCGCTCGTGGGCTGTGGCGGCGGGGCTGCCGGTGCCGGGTCCGCCGCGGGCTCGGCTGCCACGGACGGCGCCGGTGCTGCTGCAGAGTCGGTCGAGGTGCGCGTCGCCTCGCTCAAGGGGCCGACCTCGATTGGCCTGGTGCAGTTTATGGACCAGGCCGCAAACGGCGAGACGGACAATGAGTTCGACTTTGCGATCAACACTGCCGCCGACGAGATTGTGCCCAAGGTCATTCAGGGTGATGTCGACATTGCCCTGGTGCCGGCCAACGTGGCGAGCGTGCTCTACAACAAGACCGAGGGCGCGGTGCAGGTCGTCGACATCAACACGCTGGGCGTGCTGAACGTTGTGACGGGCGACGCGAGTGTAGCCTCGTTTGGCGATCTGGCGGGCCATACCGTCTATATGACGGGCAAGGGCACCACGCCGGAGTACGTCATGAACTACCTGCTGGAGCGCGCGGGCCTGACCGGCCAGGTGACGCTCGAGTTTAAGAGCGAGCCCACCGAGGTGCTGTCGGTGCTGCTTGCCGACCCGTCTGCCGTGGGCGTGCTGCCGGAGCCGTTCAAGACCGCTGCCATCGCCAAGAGCGAAGGCAAGCTGTCGGCGCCGGTGAGCCTGACCGATGTGTGGGACGAGCTGGCGGGTGACACGGGTTCGCGCCTGCTGACGGGCGTGACCGTGGTGCGCCGTGCCTTTGCCGAGGAACATCCCGAGGCCGTGGCGGAATTCTTGCGCCGCCACGAGGCGAGCGTTGAGGCCGTCAACGCGGCGCCGGCGGACTGGGCTCAGGCCGTGGTCGATGCGGGCATCGTAGATAACGCCACGATTGCCGAAAAGGCGATTCCCGGGTGCATGCTCGTGTGCCAGACGGGGAAGGATATGAAGGCGGCGCTCGGTGGGTACCTGCAGGTGCTGGCCGATGCGGACACGAGTGCCGTGGGCGGTAAACTTCCGGCTGACGATTTCTACTACTTGGAGTAGCCCGTGCGTGCGTTTGCTCGACAAATGACAGAGCGTATGAAGGCGGTGGCGGCAGCAGGTGCCGTCGCCGCCTTTTGGCTTGCCGCGTGGATGCTGGTGGCGGCGCTGGTGGCGCAGCCGTTGATTTTGCCGGGGCCGGGTGCTGTTGCCTTGGCGCTGCTGCGCCTGGCGTGCGATGGTGGTACCTGGGCGATTTTGGCGGGCTCGGGCGCGCGGATACTGGGCGGGCTGGCGCTTGCCGCGGTGTGTGGTGGCGTGCTTGCCGGGATTTCGTCACGGTCGCGGGCGTTTGCGCACCTGGCGGCTCCGGCGCTGTCGTTTGTAAAGGCGACGCCGGTCGCCTGCGTGGTGGTCCTGTTGCTTATCTGGCTGGGGTCGGCGCGCGTGAGCATCGCGGCGGTCTTTTTGATGGCGCTGCCGGGCGTGTATTTTTCGCTGGCCGAGGGCTTGGCACAAGTGGATAAGCCGCTGGAGCAGATGTTCCGCCTGCATGGCGTGCGGGGATGGCGCCTGTTTTGCGCCCATACCTGGCGCGAAGTCCTGCCGTTTGTGCTTTCGTGTGCCCGTGCCGTGATCGGCATGAGCTGGAAGGCCGGCGTGGCAGCCGAGCTGATCGGCATGGCGGTGGGCACCGTGGGTGAGCGCATCTATCAGGCAAAGCTTT
>UQWQ01000011.1 GCA_900544755.1 uncultured Collinsella sp.
GGCAGTTTTGGTCGGCTGCCCGCGAGTGCCGGCAGGGCGCTTGGTAGTCGAGCGATCCCGCAGGCGAAGCCGAGGACCAGCGAGACACCAAGCGCCCTGCCGGCACTCGCGGGTAGCCGCGGCACCAAAAAACGCCTGCGCGCTCGATGGATTCGGATGCCCGACAGAGGCTCCTTATGGCTGCTTCCTTCCGGACCTGACCAGATTCGGAACATGTCGTCATCCGAACCCATCGAACGCGCTAGGCGCTCGGTATATCTTACCCGCTCCCGCCCGCCTCGGCAAGTGGGGCGAACCCATCGGATGGATTCGCCCCACTCGTCCATATCGCTAGCGGCGCCTGCGGTACAGGACCGCGCCGCCCGCGACGGCCAGCGCGCCGATGCCGGCCATGGCGGCGAGCGCCTCGACCGGCAGGCTGCGGTCGCCGGTGTCGGGCATACCGCCCTTGGAGCCGTCGCCGCCGGAGCCGCTGCCGGAGCCGTTATCTGAACCGCCGTCTGAGCCGCCGCCCGGCGTGCCGGGGTTCTCGGAGGTGCCGGGGGTCCCGGGATTCTCGGCGTAGCTGTTGGTGAAGACTGGCGGCACGTTGGCGTCGCCCTCGTAGGAGACCCTCGCCGACAGGTAGCCCGTCTTGGTGCCGTCGGGCGCCTCGTCGCTCACCGTGACGACGATCTTGCGCACCGCCTTGTCGTAGGTCACGTGCGCCTGGCCGTCGTCGACCTCGCTCACCGTGAAGGTGTAGGCGCCGGCCTGCTTGAAGGTCAGCGCATCGAACGTGACGCTGCCGTCCGCGGCGTTCTTGGCGGTCGACATGACCTTGCCGTCCTGGCTCTTGAGCTCAAAGCTAAACTGGCCCGCCTTGAGCTCGGCGCCCTTGAGCACCTTGGCGGCGCCCAGCTTGAGGGTGACGGGCGCAGCCTCGTAGCCGTTGGTAAAGGTCACCGAGGTGTCGCCCACGGCATTGCCCTCGGCATCCGCCAGCTCGTGCTTGACGGCGAGCGTACCGTTTTTGGCATCGGTGACCGTCGTGCGCACGCGGTACGTCGTCTTGTCGTACGTCACGCCGCCCGCCGTGCCGGCGACCTCGCGCAGTTCGTAGCTGTGCGTGCCGGGCGCGGTGTAGGTGACGGGTCTGAGCGCGACCGT
Organism: uncultured Collinsella sp.; assembly: GCA_900544755.1. Classification (GTDB taxonomy): domain Bacteria; phylum Actinomycetota; class Coriobacteriia; order Coriobacteriales; family Coriobacteriaceae; genus Collinsella. Next base: position 1,150 of record UQWQ01000011.1, read on the forward strand.
GCCGTCGGCGGCGTTCTTGCCCGTCACCGCGACGCTCTCGCTACCGTCGGCGACAAGCTCGACCAGCTGGAACTCGAACTCGCCCTCGACCAGGTCACGGCCCTTAAGCTTCTTGCTCACTTTGATCTGGTCGGTGACGGAGCTCGGCGTCGGGTTCACGCCGTAGGTGTTGGTGAACTCGAACGCGCCCTTGCCCTCGGGCGTGCCCTCTGCGGGCAGGACCTCCGCGGCGAGCGTGCCCGCGTTGGTGTCCTCGACCACCTTGACCGTGAAGGTCCTGGTCGCCGTCGCGTCATTGGCCACGCCGTCGACCGAACCGGACTCGCTCACTCGGTAGGCAAACGTCTTGGTACGCAGGCCGTCGCCGTCGATCTCGACGTCATCGAGGTCGCCCGGCTGCTTAAACGTGACGTGGCCCAGCTCGACGTTGCCGGCGGCGTCGTTGGTCGCCTCGGTCACCGTCTTGCCAGAGGCGTCGACCGGTGCGGGCGCGCCGTCCAGCGGCTCAATCTTAAAGGTGTACCTGCCCGCAATGTCAGCCTGCGTGAGGCCGAGTCCGGCCTGGCCGAGCGCCAGCGTCTTGGTACCCGCGATGTCGACCGTCGCCTCGACGGCGCTATAGCCGTTCACAAACGACAGCGTGCCGTCGGAGCCCTCGGGGTAGACCACGGTCACATCCAGCCCGCCCTTACCGTTATCGGTCACCTTGACCGTAATGCCGAAGCTCGACACGGCCGCCGTCACGCCCGCGGGCAGCCGGTCCGTACCGTCCTCGGAAACGGTATAGGGAATGACCCAGGAGCCGTCGGCGGCCCTGGTGGCGATGCCGTCCGCCACCATCTGCTCGAGAGCGTCGGTGGTGTAGGAGATAGGCGAGAACGCAAGTCCCGCGGCCACGCCGTCGCCGGAGGCCTGGTTGGTCGCGGTCGCGACCACGTTACCCTGGGCATCGCGGACGGAGAACGAGAACTCGCCTGCCGCCGCGGCGCGGCCCGCCAGCGTCTTGGTGGCGTTGATAACCGCGCCGCCCTCGCCGCCGAGCGTTCCGGTGGCCTCGTAGGAGTTCTGGAACGCGACCGTCACGGGCGCGGGCGCCGCCATGGCGTCATCTGCCGTGGAGACCTCGCTGCGGGCGACCTCGACACCGTCCCTGGCAACCGTGGTCGTGACCGTGAGCTTGCCCGTCGCGGCGTCGTAGGCGGGCGCGATGGTCACCGTGCGCGGCGCGGTGTCGTTGGTGTAGCCCTCGCCGCCGAGCTTGGTCTCGGTGACGGTGAAGCGATAGACCTTGCCCGCGTCGGCGTCGGTGAACTTCACATCGCTCTCCGCGGTCCCGCCGATGAGGTCGACCAGGCCGGCCGCACCGTCATCGGCCGCGGCCACGGCGTAGGCGTCCTTGCCGGTCTTGAGGCCGAGCTTGGCGGCCGTCTCGGCGTCCGCGGTCACGGTGAAGGCGAACTGCCCCGCCTCCATGGCGCGGCCGCGGAGCGTCTTGGACAGGCGCACTCCCGCGCGGGCCGAGTAGTCGAGCTCGGTCGTGTAGGTGTTGACGAAGTCGCCGCCGCTCGCCTGCGCGATTGCGGGCGTCGTGGCCGTGAGGTTGCCGGAGCCGTCGTCGGTCACGGTCACCGTCATCGTGGCGGTGTGGCCGTCGTAGGCCACACCAGCGATGGCGGAGCCGTCATCGGGCCTGACCTCGCGCACCGTGTAGGTGAAGGTCTTGGCGCGCACGCGCTTGCCGCCGACCTCGGCGAACCCGGCGTCCTTGATGTCGTCGAGCGTGTAGCGGATGGGGCCGAAGTCGAAGGCAACCCTATCGCCCGCCTTGGTGCCGGCGCCGGCCGTCACGCTGACGGTCTTGGAGCCGTCGGCAGAGCCCTCGGGCATGGGGGCGCCGTCCTCGCCCGCGAGCGTGAACTGGAAGCTATCGCCCTCAGCCCAGTCGCGGCCCTCGAGTGTCTTGGTGAAGAGTCCCGCGGTGGAGACGTCCCTGCCCTCGGTAGCCGTTCCGTACGTGTTGGTGAACGCGACGGTCGCGCCGTCCTCGGTCACGGCACCTTCGGCCTTGGAGCCGTCAGCCCCGTTAACAGCAGTCGTGTAGCCCTCGGCGGCATCCTCGGTCACGGTATAGCGCGCGCCCACGGGCAGGCCGACGATAGTCTTCTCCCCGCCGTCCCTGAGCGTAAAGGTCGCCTTGCCGCCCGCGAAAGTCACGGCATGCTCGCCCTTGCCGAAGGTGCCGGAGACGGGCTCGCCGTCCCCGTCGGCCAGCGCGACCGTGAAGCTGAACTCGCGCTGGCTGTCGCCGCCGACGACCGTCTTCTTGACGGTGAGGCTGCCCTCGCGGGACACGTTATTATGGGTCGTGTTGGTCTGGGATTCGTTCTCCCCCACCTTGACCGTGGCGGTGTTGGAGATGTCGTCGACCACGGCGGCGTCGGCGGAGACCTTCACGTCAAAGCTGAGCGTGCCCGTGGCGCCCGCAGCCTGCTCGCCGAGCGACCAGGTAAGGGTGCGCGTCGCGGCGTCGTAGGCGGCACTGTCGGCAGAACCCTCAACATAGTTAACGCCCTTGGGCAGGACATCGGTCACCGTCACGTCGGCCGCCTGCGCGGCGCCCCTGTCGTCGACGCTGTTATTGGCCCAGCCGATGGTATAGGTGAGGGTATCGCCCACGCCCACCAGCCTGCCATCCACATTGACCTTGGCACCCGAGGCGTCCGCCTTGGTGACGGTCTTGGTGTTGTCGTGCGGCGTGAAGGTGTTGGTGAAGGTCTTCTTGCCCCGCTCGTTGAAGATCTCGGCCTTAAGGCCGGCACCGGTCTGAGTCACCGCGATGTCGAAGGTGTAGGCATGCGCGTCGTCCTCAATCAGGACATCGCCGCTTGCTTTCTCGGTCACGGTCGCGTGGTAGGTGCCCGGATTGGTGAAGCTGAGCTCGCCAAAGGAAACCTTGCCGTCCTTGTCATTCTTCGCCTCGATTGGGTAGCCCTCGAGGACATTGCCCGCACCGTCGGTGAGGGAGAGCTCGAAGGTGAACTCCCCCTCCTGGAGGCCGGGCTTGCGGCCTCCTGCGAGCACCTTGGTGAGCTCGGGGACGGACGCCGTGGCGGGGGCGGGGTCGAAGGTGTTGGTGAAGGCAGCGGAGGCGACCTGATCGGCCGAGATGGAGCCATCAGCCCTAGATCCCTCGACTCCGTTCACCGCGGCTTTGTAGCCATCGGCGGCACGTTCGGTCACCGTGTAGGCGGTTCCCGCGGGCAGCCCCGTGATCCTCGCCGTCTGGCCATCTTTGAGCTTGAGGGTCGCCTTGCCGTCCTCGAACGTCGCGTCACCGTAGGCGCCGGATACTTTGCGGCCCGCGGCATCGGTGGCCTCAACCACAAACTTAAATATCTTGCCCGCGTCGACCGCCAGGCCCTCGCGCGCCGCGACGGTCTTGGAGACGTCGAGCTCGCCCGTCTTCACGGCGTTGGTCACGGTGAAGCCGCGCTCGGCGTCGCCGGAGACCTTGGAGCTGTAGCCCTCGACGGGGTCCTCGGCCACGGTGTAGTCGATCACGGCGCCGGACTTGGAGTACTTGGGCAGGCCCTTGAAGGAGCCCTTCCAGCCGTTGGACTCGCTCAGGGTGATCGAATCGATGACGGTATCGCCGTTCTTGAGATTTACTTTGACCTCATCAGGATGGGGAATCCTGGGGTTCTCCCAGACCTTTTTAATGGGAATGTCGATATTCTCGGACTTACCGATGACGACACCGCCGTTGGCGCCGATGCCGCCTCCCAACGGCGCCATATTGCCAGAGATCGTCAGCGACGTCTGACCGCCGCCGAGGTTATACGCATCCTCGCTCATCACAGATTTAAGCGCGACGTTCGGCGTGGCGTCGGTAAAGGACAGGGGCTCGCCGTTGTCACCACCGGGCGAGAATCGCGGGATTTCGGGGTTTGTTGCCGCATAAGTGCCTTCGGGGTTAAACAGCCCACCGTCTCTGTACCAGCTGACCTTTCCGCCGCCCGGAGCGCGGTTGGCCAAGGTCAGTTTGTATTTGGCGTCTTTGAAGCCGGTGAAGACAAAGTCGTCTCCCGCCTCACCAGCCGTGTTCCTGGCGATCAGGCCGCCGTCCTGGACGTAGACCTTGGCATCCCCGGTCGGGCAGAACCACATGCCGCCGCCCTGTTTATCCGCATGGTTATCAACAACGAGAGCGTTTTCGATATGGAGCGTACTATAGCCAAGATACTCGTTGCCTTCGCTATACACGCCGCCACCCATGCTCCAAGCAGTATTGCCCTTGATCTCGCCCGCGCTGAGCGTGACGTCATTCGAATAGGTATAGACGCCTCCGCCGGCGGAAGCGGAGTTGCCAGATATGGATCCGCCCTGCATGGTGAAAGCAGTATTCCCCTTTTCGCCGCCCTGGCAGCCCGGGTCAACCACACACACTCCGCCGCCTTTGCCTTTGCCCTTGCCAGACACAACGTTGTTCTTAATCTCTCCACCCGTCATGGTGAACTCGGCGTTGCCCTCAATATGAACTGCTCCGGAAGGATCGTAGGCCGCCTCCAGCCTACTGCTCCTGTTGCCGGAAATCTGGCCACCAGTCATCGTGAACTTGGCTCTTTGGTTTTCGCCCTTACCCTGGCCGTACGCAAGCACCGCACTGCCTCGATAACCGTTGTTGCCCTCGATGCGGCCTCCGCTCATGTCAAAGCGAGCATCGCCCCACAAAATGACGCCAGAAGATGTAAGCCAATAGCAATTGGTGGCCCCGGTAACGACTCCGTTGTTACGGATAACGCCACCCCTCATAACTACATGAGCGCCACTGGACGCGCGAACGGCACCGCAATACGAATGGCGCAGCTCGCACTGCTCGATAACGCCGCCCGTCATGGTAAGCGAGGCATTTTCTCCCGACACGTCGACGGCGCCCGCGTTATCACTGCTCGTGGTGCCGTCGTACACGACGGCCTCGTCAGAGAGCACAACTGCTCCCCTGCTAGAAATAATGGCGCCCTTGTTGTAACGGCCTCTCAGGGACGCTTTCCCTGACAGCTCGAGGGACGCCCTCTCGGCAACATTGACCAATACAGAGACGCCACTTTTCTTTGCCAAGATGGTATAGGGCTTATCCGACGTGATCTTAATCATCTTCCCGGCAGGAATCGTGAGCGTGGAGCCGAGCTTCACGTGCTTTTTCAGGGTGATGACGGTTTCCTTGCCATCGGGGGCCTCGTTGACCAGATCCTGAAGGGTCTTGGTGCTGTCATTGCTCACGGTATCGCCGACGCCGTCATCGATGGACTCGCGCGTGTAGACGATATCGACGCCAAAGAACGGGAGGTTCTCCGAGCCGGTGATGTCGTCCATGCTGTTTTCGATTGTGATCTTTTGAACCGTGCTGCCGTCAAACATACCCGAGGGTATTTTGGTGAGGCCGCGCCCGATCGTCACATCCTTCACGCCATCTACGCCCGAGAAGGCTGCCGTGCCAACGGAAGTCACGGAATCCGGAATGGAAAACTGCTCCGGCAACGTGCCGTAATAGAAGGCGTAGTTGCCAATTTTCTCAAGTGTCCTGGGGAGCTGGACGGCAACGTTGCTCTGGATAAAGGCCCAGTCACCGATACTTCTCAGGCTGTCGCAGAGCCCCACGATCTTAACCGGCGTGTAGCAGAACGCATTGTCCGGAATGTTCTGAAGCGAGGACAGATCCACGGACGCCTGCAGTTTTTTGCACTCGTAAAACGCCCCCCAGCCCATCTTTGTTACCTTGCTTAGATTGGGCACGCTCACCAGGCTGGCACACCCCTGGAAAGCAGAGGATCCGATGCTCGTCAATGTGCCCGGGAAATCGATCCCGGTTAAACTCGAGCAATTCCGAAACGCCCCATCCCCGATGGACTCGATTTCGCTCAGCGCGGTGACGGACGTGAGAGAGGTGCATCCGTCAAACATGTGCGAGGGGATCTTGGTAACCGAAGCGGGCAACGACACGCTTGTCAGAGACGTGCAGTCTTCGAACACGCCCGTTATGGTGTCGGAGAAGGCGACATCTTTTGGAAACTCGATGCCCGTGAGGGCCGTAGCCCCCTCGAAGGCGCCCGAGCCCGAAATCATTTTGAGGGTGGAGGGGAGATCGATCTCCGAAAGGTTGCTGCAGCCATAGACCATCATGTTGGCGCTAATCTCCTCGACGCCCTCATCGAAATAGAGCTTTTCGAGCGAGCCAGCGTTTTGCAGCGAGCAACCGAAGTTCTTGATGGAGCCAGGGATATGGAGCTCCTTGACCTTTGCGAACCTCCGGAAATTCCCTCCGTACATTTTTTCGAGCGTGTCGGGAAGCGTCAGCTGCTCAACGTTCTTGGCCACGATACCAGACGAGAAATATAGTTTGGTGACTTTGTAGGTCTGGCCACCATGCTCGATAGAGCTGGGCACACTCACCGCGGTCACACTGTCGTCGGCAACAATACCTGTGATTTCCGCCGTTCCCTTATCCGTGGTCTCGCACGAATAGGTCACGCCGTCCTGGGTGATCTCAAACTCCTCCGCAGTATACGCAGTCCGCGATTCCGTGGCCGCATATGCGACACCGGCCGTCGCGCCAACGGATAAACATCCGAAGCCGAGAACCAGCGCAAGGCAGAGAGCAGCGACTCTCTGCCCCCCCCCGCCGAAAACTTTCCTCTCCAATTCCCTTCTCCCCCTCTGGTGTCGCCTTCTCTTCCCACGAGCGATCTATTGATTAAGGACAGTTAAAGACAACATTATGACCAAAGAGGCCCATCATGGAGATAATCCACGTCTTCGCCCGAAATGGTAATTAATTGGCAGGATTAATTGGCGAACAACCGAACGAAGAGCAATCTACTAATGGCACATAAATGGCGGCGTCAACACCTGAAGTGCAAAAAGACTGCTTTTCTAGATGCGGCCGAGGTCGCAGGATCGAGCAGCCGCTTCACCGGCACAGATGAGGTTGGTTGTGGCTTCTTGCACACCGAGCGCCTGGTCGAGGGGCATGGGCTTGCGGCAGATCGGAAGCACCAAGTCAATGCCCTGCTCATACACCGCATCCAGGTTGACGGCGCGACCGCCCACGACAGCGGCCACCGGCTTGCCATAGCGCATGGCACGGCGGGCCACACCCACCGGCGCTTTGCCGGCGGCGGATTGCTCATCCATATTGCCCTCGCCCGTTATGACCAGGTCGACATCGCGTACACGCTCGTCAAATCCCACGAGATCGAGCACCGTCTCCACGCCCGAACGCAGCTCCGCACCGAGCGCCAGCAACGCCGCGCCCAAGCCACCGGCAGCGCCCGCGCCGGGCACGCCGAGCACCGAGCCAAATGTCCGTGCGCCCTCGGGTGCGCGCAACAACCCCTGGGCCCGAGCCTCGACAATTGCCGTATCGAGCAGGCGGCCGTAGCCGACCATCCAGCTGTCGTACTTACCCAGGGCCTCGGCATCCCCCGTCGGCAGACCCTTCTGTCCACCGAACACTGCCAGCGCACCGCGGCGCCCCACGAGTGGGTTCTCGACATCAGAAAGCACCACGACACGCGCGCCGTTCAGCGCCCGAAGCGCTGGCGCCAAATCAACGCTCGCCACCTGCTCAAGGCCAGCAAGACCGGGGGCGACATCGCAGCCCTGATCATCGACCACACGCGCGCCCAGCGCCTGCAGCATGCCGGCGCCACCGTCGTTGGTGGCACTGCCGCCCAGACCAATATAGAGTGTCTTTGCGCCCGTGCGAACCGCACGGAGCATCAGCTCGCCCACGCCATAGGTCGAAGCCGCAAGCGCCGCCGATTCCGTGCAGGGTGAATACCCAATACCCGCCGCCTCGGCCATCTCAATTACAGCCGACTCGTGCTCGCCGTCCACCAGCATCCGGGCAGACACGCGGTCGCCCAAGGGACCTGCCACCTCGCAGGTCACAATCTCACCGCCGCACGCGGCGATGGCGCCGAGCGTTCCCTCGCCACCATCTGCCAGCGGCAAAGCATTCAGCTCGGCATCGGGCCAAACGCGGCGCACGCCCTCGGCAACCGCTGCCTCCGCCTGCGCGCTCGAAACGCTGCCCTTAAAGGAGTCAATCGCCAGCAGCACGCGGCGGGGCCGGCGGCACGCAGGACCAAAGTCAGCCACCGTGCCTGCATCTTCACCGACACCTGCAAGCGCTGCGGCGTGAGCGGCGTGTGCGTCAAGATCAGCCCCACAGCCGCAATCAGCGCCGCCCGCTCCGCGCAGCCCACTAAAATAGCTGCTCAACACCTCACGACACTCGTCTGCCAGCACGCCGGCCGCCACGTTAAACCGATGATTCAGGCGCGAGTCGGCATTGAGGTCATACAGGGATCCCAGCGCGCCCGCCTTGGCATCAGCCGCGCCATACACGCAGCGTCCTACGCGCGCGTTAACCATAAGCCCCGCACACATGCAGCAGGGCTCGAGCGTTACGTAGACCGTACAGTCGGAAAGGCGCCAGCGACCGAGCGACCGAGCGGCAGCGCACAGGGCCGCGAACTCTGCATGCGCCGAAGGGTCCTGGTCGAGCTCGCGGCGATTATGCGCCCGCGCGACAATCTCACCCGCGCGCACCACTACGGCACCGATCGGCACCTCGCCCACCGCCGCGGCGGCACGCGCCTCCGCCAGCGCCTCACACATGAACTTCTCATCGATTCCGGTGCTCGTCATCGTTCGCCTTCCCTGTTGCAAATTCAAAACGATGCTATCATTACGACTCACGGAGAGATGGCAGAGCGGTTGAATGCGGCGGTCTTGAAAACCGTTGAGCGCGAGAGCGTTCCGGGGGTTCGAATCCCCCTCTCTCCGCCACTTTTAGTGATGCACCGGTGTCATGGTCCGCTCAAACAGCGCATCGACCACGTCGGCCATCTCGGGTCGACGCTCAAGATCGTGGCCCGATTCCCACCATATCGTGAAAAGTCGAATAATACCGCCGGCGACAAACTCAGACGTCGTCTCGAGTGACACGGGGGCCAGGGCATCCTCGGCAAGCACGTTCATCACACGCTCGCGGATGGAGCGGGCAATGCGGTCGCAAATAACGTTGGTCAGCATTCCCGACATGCTGCTCGCCAAAATGTTGTCCATGAGCTGCTCATGGGCCAGAATCAGGTCCATGGCATCGTCCAAAATCGCGTGCCGAAGCGCGCGCACGTCCTCGGCAGACACTGTGCCGGCCTCATCGGGCTGTTTTTGCGGCAAGCCGGACATGAGCTCATCGATATAAAAGGCAAAGTAATCGTTCTTGTCGCGAAAGTGCTTGTAGAACGTCGTGCGGCGAATCATGGCGCGGTCGCACAGCATGGCAACCGTCAGGTCCTCAAAACGATGCTCCTCGAGAAGCTCGGTGAAGGCATCGAACAGGGCACGGTAGGTTTTCTTAATGCGAAGGTCCACTGGTATCGCCATCCTCAGGGCAAAGACAACACTCGTCAATCTGTCGCATATCTTACACCTGTACCTCGCGCGTTTTACCCCGGTGCCGACCCCGCCGAAAACATAACGCTTACCGGAAAGTTCGGCACGACAAAACGTTGCGGGTATACTAGTAGCGTTATACCAACGGCAGCTGGCGCATGCCGCCGCGGCCATTCGAAACGGAGACATCATGATTACCGTCATCATCGGCATCGTTGTTGTCATTGTGATTGTCTGCGCCATCGCCGGCATCTACAACAACATGGTCACCAAGCGTAACCGCATCGATAACGCCTGGCAGAACATCGACACGCAGCTGCAGCGCCGCAACGACCTGATCCCCAACCTGGTCGAGACCGTCAAGGGCTACGCCAAGCACGAGCAGGAGACGCTCTCCGCCGTGATCAGTGCGCGTAACACCGCCGTCAAGGCCACCATGCCCGAGGCCAAGATGGAAGCCGACAACGTGCTGACCGGTGCGCTGCGCCAGCTCTTCGCCGTAGCCGAGGCCTACCCCGACCTTAAGGCAAACACTAACTTTACGCAGCTGCAGGCATCGCTCGAGGATACCGAGAACAAGATTAGCTATGCACGCCAGAGCTACAACGACTGCGTGCTCAGCTACAACAACGCCATTCAGACGTTCCCGGCTGTCATCTTTGCCGGCATCTTCCAGTTTAAGGAGCGCCAGGGCTTCGAGGCCGCCGAAGCAGCCCGCCAGGCCCCGACCGTCAAGTTCTAGTAGTTTGGCAGCGCATCCTTAATCGGCCAAATGTATAAACCGCCCCGTCGAACGCATACTTCGACGGGGCGGTTTCCTTTTTCGCGAAGGTCCCCCTCTAAGCGCCGTGCATTTTTAGGAGTATTCAACATAACCAAGAGCTTCGGGCGCTACGATAAATGCCAAAGACCGCGAATGTCCCTGCAAATCAAAACGCTGTCAGCCCATAACCCCGCCCATCATTCGTAGAAAACATCGAGAAATCCCGATTTTTGCCCGAGGTCGGTATGCAGGGGCCTTCGATTGCAGAATACTCGCAAAAATGCACGTCGCCACCACCCCCCACATGGCGCGAACCAAAACAAATGCGCAGCCTAAAAGGCCGCGCGCCATCTTTAATTCAGATCTATATTGCCCGTAACGGCAGCGCCGAGGTAACGCAGGCCCGAGGGCAACCTTCCTTTCCGGCGCACTCCGCAGGACGAAAGAACCTCCGCCGCACGAAGTGCGCAGCGGAGGTTCTTTCATGTCCGAAGACGCGCCGGAAAGGAAGGTCGCCCTCGGGCCGGACAGCTAAGACAGCTTACGCGACGGTATAGACCCAGTTGTGCTTATCCTCGACAGCACCGGACTGGATACCAGTCAGGGTCTCGCGGAGCTTCTTCATCACGGGGCCAATCTCGGTGTAGCCAGCCGGGAAGGTCACGGTCTCATCGGCACCATAGACCTTGTTGTCGATCTCGCCAACCGGAGAGATGACGGCAGCGGTGCCGCACAGACCGCACTCAACAAAGGCGCCGGCCTTGACCTCGGCCCACTCGACGGGACGCTGGTCGACGGTCATGCCCAAATCCTCGGCAACCTGAACGAGCGAGCGACGGGTGATGGAGGGCAGGATGGAGTCGGTGTGCGACTGAGGAACGACGAGGGTGCCGTCCTCCTTCACGAACAGAACGTTCGCGCCGCCGGTCTCCTCGACATAGGTGCGGGACTCAGAGTCGAGATACAGGTTCTCGGCATAGCCCTCGCGATGGGCCTCCATCGTGGGCTTGAGGGACATGGCGTAGTTCAGGCCAGCCTTGATGTTGCCGGTGCCGTGCGGTGCGGCGCGGTCGTACTCGGAAACGCGCAGCTTGACGGGCTTGAGGCCACCCTTAAAGTACGGACCGACCGGGGTCACGAGAATGCGGAACGTGTACTCAGGAGCGGGAGCCACGCCGATCACGTCACCAGAGCCGATCATAAACGGACGCACGTACAGGGTTGCACCGGAGCCGAAGGGCGGAACCCAGGCGGCGTTGGCAGAAACGACCTGCTTGACGGCCTCGACAAACTTGTCCTTGGGGAACGGGGGCATCTCGAGGCGCTGGGCAGAGTTATACATACGCTCAGCGTTCATGTCGGGACGGAAGCAGACGATGCTGCCGTCCTCGGCGGTGTAGGCCTTCAGGCCCTCAAAGACCTCCTGGCAGTAATGGAAGATGCCGCCGCACTCGGAAACATGCAGGGTGTGGTCGGTGGTCAGGCCGCCCTCGTCCCACTCGCCATCCTTCCAATGAGCCTCGTAGCTGTAATCGGTTTTCATGTAGCCAAAGCCGAGGCTACCCCAATCGATATCCTTCTTCTCGACAGTCATATGTCGCTCCTTACATACACAGTTGCATACTCGCGAACCCGCACGCAAAGACCGAAGCCGACCGCGTCGCAACGTCGCACGCCCGGAGCGTAGAGCCGGACGGGACACGCGAACGGCATCAAAGCCGATGGCACGTCGATTCGCATGCACGAGATTGTACTCCCCGTACGCGTCTGATAAAACGCTTTTCTTTAACTAAGTAAAGTATTTTCATTTGACCGAAGCAGAAAGGCCCGCCACCGTAAAGGGTGACGGGACTCAACGGCACGGTTTGCGCGCTGGCTCGAGCTACGCGTTCTTTTTGCCCAGCTTAGCCTTAACCAGACCGACCACGGTCGGGATGATCGACACGGCGACGATGCCGATAATCAGCAGCTCAAAGTGCTCCTGCACAAAGGGAATGCCGCCAAAGAAGTAGCCCAACAGCGTAAAGACCGTCGACCAGGTAATGCCGCCCAGCACGTTAAAGATGACAAAGTTGCGCCAGTGCATGCCGCCCATGCCGGCGATGAAAGGCACAAAGGTGCGGATAAACGGGAAGAAGCGACCCAGGAAGATGGCCAGGTGGCCCCACTTGTCCAGGAAGTCCTCGGACTTTTTGATTCGCTCGGGCGTCATGGCCTTCACCTTGCCCGAGGCGATGATCTTTTGGCCAAAGAAATGACCGATCATAAAGTTGCACTGATCGCCCAAGATGGCAGCCGTCCATGCGACGGCCAGCAGAGCCACGATGTTAAAGCCGCCGTTGTGGGCAAAGAAACCCGAGGCAAACAGCAGCGAGTCGCCGGGAAGGAACGGGAAGAACACCACGCCCGTCTCGATAAAGATGATCAGGAACACGCAGCCGTAGGCCATAAGCGGGCCGGCGGCGATCCAGCTGGCGATCGCGGTGCGCGGATCCTTAAGCAGCTCGGCGATAAAATTGATGAAACCCATGAAGTAAAACCTCTCAGTTGTGGGCGCGGACACGTCCAAGTTGACCAGTATACGGTTGTGACGCGGCAACGCACACGACCTTACAAAAGCGTGACTTCATTACCAGCAAGTTTGCATAATTGACACCTGTCGCGCAAAGCCGAGCAAGATTGCTCTTCCTAATCCCTAGCGAATCGCTATACTTTATTGAATTGCATTGTCGCGGCGCTAAGGGAGGGCGGCCGGTGAGCTTTATCAATACCATTCGCGAGGACATCAAGACCGTCCAGGCACAGGACCCCGCCGCGCAAAACGGCCTAGTCATCTTCCTTTCTTACCCCGGCCTGCACGCCAAGTGGAACCACGTGCCCGAGCACTGGCTGTGGGAACATGGACATCGCTCGCTCGCCCGCGTGCTCTCGCAAATCACCCGCCATATCACTGGCGTCGAGATTCATCCTGCCGCACAGATCGGCAAGCATTTCTTTATCGACCACGCCATGGGCGTTGTCATCGGCGAAACCGCCATTGTGGGCGACAACTGCGTGCTCTATCAGGGCGTCACACTTGGCGGCACCGGCAACGAGACCGGCAAGCGCCACCCCACCCTGGGCAACAACGTCACCGTGGGCACAGGCGCCAAGGTGCTCGGCAACATTCGCATCGGCAACAACGTCAAAATCGGCGGCAACTCGGTCGTCGTCAAGGACGTACCCGACAACTGCACCGTCGTGGGCGTGCCGGGCCGCGTCATCAAGCGCAACGGCTGCCGCGTATTCGAGGAAAGCTTCGACGCCAAGCAGCACCGCGAATACATGCCCGACGATGCCGCCGAGCAGAGTGCCCTCAACCGCCAGGGCATCACCGAGAATGCCCGCCGCGTCAAGGAACTCGAGCGAGAGGTGGCCGAGCTCAAGGCCCTCGTCACCAAGCTCGTGGACGAGCGCTAGAGGCGGACGGCCACCGACAACATTGACGCCAACGCAAAGGCGCGCCAGGGAATCCATCCCCGGCGCGCCTTATTTCTGATGTGACATGCGGGACTGTCCCTTTGTCACATTATGCGAATTGGCTCAGGTAGAGGTCGGCGTAGGCGCCCTCGGCAGCCAGCAGCTCCTTGTGCGTTCCCTGCTCGATAATGTTGCCGTGATCCATAACCAAGATCAGGTCGGCATCCACAATCGTCGACAGGCGATGCGCGATCACAAAGCTCGTGCGGCCGCGCATGAGCGCGTCCATGGCGCGGCCGATGGCAAGCTCGGTGCGCGTATCCACGCTCGACGTCGCCTCGTCCAGGATGAGAATCGCCGGGTTGTTGAGCAGCACGCGTGCGATGGTTAGCAGCTGACGCTGGCCCTGGCTGATGCTTTCGGCATCGTTGGCTACGCGCGTGTCGTAGCCCTGAGGCATGGTGCGCACAAAGAAGTCGACCTGGGCGGCGCGAGCGGCCGCAACAATCTCCTCGCGCGTTGCCTCGGGGCAGCCGTAGGCGATGTTCTCGGCAATCGTGCCGTCGAACAGCCAGGCATCCTGTAGCACCATGCCAAACTGCTGCCGTAGCTCGCCGCGATCCATGAGGCGCGTATCCACACCGTCAAGCGTAATGCGGCCGCCGTCGATCTCGTAAAAGCGCATGAGCAGGTTGATGAGCGTCGTCTTGCCTGCGCCCGTGGTTCCCACCACGGCAATCTTCTGGCCCGGCTCGGCGGTAAACGACACGTCGCGCATGAGCGGCTTGTCGGGCGAATAACCAAAGCGCACGTGCTCAAAGGAGACGCGGCCCTCCACGCGACCCGGCAGCTTGGCGGCCTCGCCCGGCTGCGGATCGGCCTCCATCTCGGGCTCATCGAGCAGGTCGAACACGCGCTCCGCACTCGCCAGCGCGCTCTGCAGCGAGTTGAAGGTAAACGAGAGCTGCGTCATGGGCTCGGACGCCTCGTAGATAAACTGGAAGAACGCCTGGAACACGCCGACAGTCATCTGACCGGCCACCAGCATGTTGCAGCCCACGAGCGCGATCACGATCTGCGCCAGACGACCGATAAAGCGAACCGCGGGGCCCACAGCGTTAATCATAAAGTCGGCCTTGACGCTCACACGCGCCAGCTCGCCCGAGGCCTCGTGTACCTCGGCAGAACTCTGGCGCTCGCGGTTGAACGCGCGAATCACCAGACGGCCCGAGTAGCCCTCCTCGACCGCGCTCGTAATCTTGGACACCCACTCCTGGCGTTCGCCCGTTACATCATGCGTGCGGCGCGAAACCACTTTGGTCACCAGCAGCGACAGGGCCGTGAAGCCCAAAAAGACGAGCGTGAGCTTAACGCTATAGACGAACATCATGATGATGGCACCCGTCACGGTGCCGATCGACACAAGCAGCTGCAGCAATCCGCGCTGCATGCTCTCGGACATCTTGTCCAAGTCGTTGGTCGCACGGCTGACGACCTCACCGGGACGATGCGCGTCAAAGAAGGCAAGCGGCAGAAGATTGAGCTTTTGTGCGATGCGGTTGCGTAGACGCAGGTTGAGGCGTTCGGCCACGCTCGACATCAAAAAGCTCTGGAGCGCATAGAACGAGGCAGCGGCAGTCCAGATCATAAAGTAGACGAAGATGGTCTTGCCGCAGTTCTCCCAGGTGATGTTGAAGGTGGTTCCGTTGGCAAACGCCACCTGCATATGCCCCCACAGCTCGTCGATGACGTGAGCGCTGTACGCCGGCGCGGCGGTGTTAAAGATGACGTAGAACACGATGCTCGCAAACACGATGTAAAAGCGCCAATGGTCGCCGGCGGCCTCGCCCCACAAGCGGCGCACCGTCGCCCAGGTATCCCGGGGCGTCTCGTCCTCGTCTTCGTCGTCCACGTCGCGCATACGTTCTGCCTCGGCACGGGCACGTTCGTCCTCGGCACGCTCGTTTTCCTCGTACAGCGCTTGGCGGCGAGCCTCACGCTCGGCCGCGGCCTTGGCAACGTCATCCAGCTCGGTCGACGCGGCAGCCTGCTCGACCGCTTCGACCGCGTCCACAACGACGGCATCGATAGCGTCGCTGCGCTTCTTGAGCTCTCCGGTCATGCTACTCACCTCCCTTCATTTGCGATTCCGCGATGGCGCGGTATACCTCACAGGTTTCCATAAGCTCGCCATGCGTGCCCAAGCCCACGACCTCGCCATCCTTGAGCACGACAATCTGGTCGGCGTGCAGAATCGTCGAGATGCGCTGCGCGATGATGAGCACCGCGGCGTCGCGCGTCTCGTCCTGCAGCGCATGGCGCAGGGCCGCATCGGTCTTAAAGTCCAGGGCCGAAAAACTGTCGTCGAAGATATACAGGTCGGCGCGCTTCATGAGCGCGCGAGCAATGGCCAGGCGCTGGCGCTGACCACCCGAGAAGTTCGTACCGCCCTGGGCAACCGGGGTATCGAGCCCCTGCGGTTGATCGAGCACAAAGGTGCTCTGGGCAACCTGCAGCGCATGAATCATGTCCGCCTCGGTCGCGTCCTCGTTGCCAAAGCGCAGATTGCTTGCCACGGTGCCCGAGAACAGCCATGCCTTCTGCGGGACGTAGGCAATGCGCCCGCGAATCTCGTCTTGCGAAAGCTCGCGCAGGTCGACGCCGTCCAGGCGAATGGCACCCTTGGTGGCATCGTGAAAACGCAGCAGAAGCTTTGCCACCGTCGACTTGCCCGAGCCCGTCGAGCCCACAATCGCGGTCGTCTGACCGCGACGACAGGCGAAGCTCAGGTCGCACAGGGTGTCCTCATCGGCATCGTCAAAACGAAACGACATGTGATCGAACTCAGCGACCGCATCCGCATCGCCCCCGGAGGCAGGCGCCCCGTCACCCAGCGTACGCTCGCCGTCCACGATGCTCGGCTCAATCTCCAACACCTGCTGCGCACGGTTCAGGCACGCCGCGGCGCGCGGCAGCGTCAGCACTACCATCTGCGCCATCATCACAAAGAACAGGATCAGGAGCGCATATTCCAGCACCGCGGAGATGCTCGCAATCTGCATTGCATGGGCGCCAACGCGGTTGCCGCCCACCCACAGCACCGCCACCTCGGCAATGTTCATCAAAAAGAAGGTAGAGCTATCAAGGCCCACAAACAGGTGGTTGACCTTAATGGCGTTGTCCGCGTAATCGCTAAACACCTCGTCCAGGCGCTGCTCCTCGTGAAGCTCTTTATTAAAAGCGCGGATGACACGAACGCCCACGATGTTCTCGCGCAGCACCACGTTCATGCGGTCGATAAAGCTCTGCAAGCGCATAAAGATCGGAGCCGCGTTGGCAACCGTAAAGACCGCCGCCACCAGCACAATCGCAACCACGACGCCCAGCAGCGTGCCCATGGCGGGATCGACAAACCAGGCGAAGATGATGCCCGCCACAGCCAAAAACGGCACGGGCAGCACCAGCTGAATCGTCTGCAGAATCGCCTGCTGAATCACGTTGATGTCGTTGAGCGAGCGCGTGATCATCGATCCGGTGCCAAAGCGCTCAAAGTCGCTGGCCGCGAGCTCGAGCGACTTGTCGTACACGGCATTGCGGATATCGCAGGCCACGTTGGCGGCCAAGCGCGCCGAAAGATAGCAGCCCAGCACCGCGCCGCCGCTGGCCATGCCGGTCGCGATAAGCATGTAGAGGCCATTGCGCAAAATGTAGTCGACATCACCCGTGGTGATACCGGTGTTGACCATGTTCGCCAGCATCGTGGGAACCAACAGCGTGCCGACGTTATCAACCAGCAGCACCAGCAGCGTCACTGCGATAAGCCCTCGATAGGGCTTCAGAAACCTCATTAACAGTCGCACGACTCCCCCTCACCTTGATTCTCGGCTTGGCTCTCGGCAGCGATATGCTGCTTAAATGCCTCGCACTCCTCACCGAGCACCTGAGAGAATTTTCCGATCAAGCGCATAATCTCGCGCTGCTCACACGGCTCAAGCGCGCCAAAGGCTCGCTGCTCGGCCTTGAGTGCCGGCAGCGCATAACGCTCGGCAAATCGCCTGCCCTCTTCGGTCAGGCTCACAACCTTGTTCTTACGACTGCCTTCGGCAAACTCCAACGTTGCGAAGCCCCGCGCCGTCAAGGTTTTAATGGCCGAGTTGATGGTCTGCTTGCTGTAGAACCATTCGCTTGTCAGACGGCTTACGGCAATACTGCCGCCCGCCGTGCTGGCATCGACGAGCATCCAGTAAGCGCAGTCCGAAAGGCCGCAGGCGCGCGAGAACTCCGAATAGATATGGTCGAGTCCATTGAGCAACCGGTCGAAGTCGACCAGCGTAACCGCACTATTCATCTATCCCACCATTCGATTGTCCGATTTTTGACCAATTTTATATCTCTAGATTAGTCCGAGTTTTGACTATCGTCAACAGGCTCTCCGCAAACGCGTGCACTTTTATGGCCTATCGGCAGAAAAAGACCGCCGGCGCGGGGGCGGCGCCAGCGGTCACGTGAAAATCGGGTTTTATTGCCTGTTAGGCAGCGACGGCCTCGTAGACCGTAGCGCCCGCAAAGCTGTCATGCAGGCTCTTGCCGCAAATCCAAGGCAGCTCAACAACCTCGCAGACCGTATTGACCAGCTCGGAGCAGTCAGTAAAGTGGCCCTTGTCGTTGAGGGCCTCGCAATCCTGAACACGCCAATAGCCATCGGTGTGCGTGATGTAGTACTCGTGATCGTCAATCATCACAAAAGCGCGCGTCTTGGAACGCAGCAGCTTCAGAAATCCTTCGAAGTCGGTCTCGACGACATCTCCAGCCTGGAACATGATAGTTACCTCCTGGCCCGGCGCCACCACGGCGCATTGATAAACGCTGGTACTCCTTTAGTAAAACCTTTATCAGAGGTTATGCGTTCGTCATTTAGGCAAGTGGTAAAAAACCGCAGGGTAGACGGGATAAAACGTTTAACCATCCCATTGGTTTGTCACATTCTGAAGGTACTTTTATGCAAACCTACTTTCCCAATTGGAATCTATCCTTTTGGCCGGGCAATTGACCGTCTATCGTTTGAGCCCGACGGGTATGAACGTGGCATCTGCAACGCCACCGCAAGGAGACACCATGGAGACAATCGAAGCACTCATTCACCGCCGCAGCTGCCGCAAATACAGCGATCGTCCCGTCGAGGCCGAAAAGCTTGCGCATATTATCGAAGCCGGCCAATATGCACCGAGCGGCATGGGCCGCCAACCGGTGACGTTTGTCGCCGTCACCGACCCCGCGACCGTCGAGCGTCTCTCACGGCTCAACGCCCAGGTCATGGGCAGCAACGGCGACCCCTTCTATGGCGCCAAGACCGTTGTGGTGGTGCTGGTCGACCGCAGCGTGCCCACGCATCTGGAAGACGGCTCGCTTGCCATGGGCAACTTGCTCAACGCCGCCTATGCACTGGGTGTCGATTCGTGCTGGATTCACCGCGCGCATGAGGTCTTTGACTCGCCCGAGGGCCTGGAGCTGCTGGCCAGCTGGAGCCTGCCCGCCGACGGCAGCCTGCGCGGTGTCGGTCACTGCATTCTGGGCTATGCCGAGGACACGCTACCCGAGCCCAAACCCCGCCGCGACAACGTCGTCTACGTAAGGTAACCCAAGAGCGTCATAGGGGTAGCTAATTTGGGACGAGGCTATTTTAGCCACCCCACTCGCAACTTATCTTGCCGATGGAGTTGTCGTCGTTTCGTTCGTGTGGGTCGTTTCGGCGCCGTCGCCCTGTTCGCCCTCGTCCTTTTGAGCATCGGCGATGGTGGTGGCCGCCGCAACGATTCCGCGCTGGGGCGCGACGCCCGTCTGGGTCTGAGCGCCCTCGACAACTTCTGTGCCTGCATGCGCGAGCTCGGGCGATTTAAACATTGCGTCCAAGTTGGCGCCGCCGCCGGCGTAGCCAAGCGCAGCAAGTGCGATGACGATCGCTGCAACGACAGCCACGATCGGCACGTAGCGATGCCAGCCGGCGGGATTGAGCCCGCTGCGACGAGCCGCCCCGCGGCTGATGTAACCGAGCGTTCCGTCGTGCTTGAGCTTTGAGCCCACCACGCGCTTGCGGCCCCACAGCGACGACTCGGCCTGCATGGCCAAGCGAGCGCTTGCCGAAGGATAGCCATATTTAGTGCGCTTGAACGAGCCATCAAACCCCGAGGCGTGTTTGCCCCACGTCACCGATGTCGTGCGTCGGTTAACCGGCGCGGCACTCCGCCTTCTGCGGCTCGGTTTTGAAGTCTCAGCCATATGCCCTCGCACGCCGTAACCAAATCGAAACAATAACGCTTTGGACTGTAGCACACGCGTCGCGCGCGGTCACGGGTGCCTCGCTCAACGGTCATCGTCCTTCAGCAAGCGCCACAGCGTTGTACGGCTTATGCCCAGCACCTCCGCCGCACGGGTTCGGTTGCCGCGTAGATGATCTACAACCAGATGCGCGATATCTCGCTCGGTATCGGCCAGCGGTCGCAGGATATACAGGTCACTTTCGAGCGTCGGGGCGCCAAAGGTTGCGGTCTTAATCACGTCCTCTTGGGCGAGCACTTCCTCCGCCACAGCGCGGTCCACCGCGCCCGCGCCCACCAATATATACAGTCGTTCCGAGACCTCGCGGAGCTGCAGATAATTGCGCGGCCAGCGGTAAGCATCGAGCGTCTTCGTCGCCGCGGCAGACAGCGTGGGCGCTGCTGTCCCAAATGCATCAGCGAGATATTCCAAATAGCGCGCGACCTTCGTCGACGCGGCTCCCTGCTCGGCGATTGCCGGCGCCACGCTCACCGCACAGGCGAAGCGCTCGGTCACAAAAGCAGCCTGATCGCTTTCGCTACCGCCCGGCATGTCATTCGCCGTCAGCACCACATGGCAGCGCGTCGCCAACGCGGTGTCGGCCATCGTGGAAACGAGCTCGCGGAGGCGCTGGGGGCCAACCGCGTTCCAGCCCTCAATGCAAAGGGTCAGCCCCGTTTGGAACAACGGCGATTCGGCGCTTTTGAGCACATGGCGCCAACCGCGCTCGGTGAGCTCATCGAGCGCGACGGAAACAAAGGGTTGATCGGCAAAAGGGCCATCCAGATAGAGGCGCATGGCGATCTCGGCCTGGCCCGCGCCCAACTCGCCCTCGAGCATAAGGGGCACCCCGCGCGCATAGCTCTCGGCAACCGGTGCGGCTACCGCAGCGGCACCTTCAACGATGCCGTACGCGCTCGATTCGTAGCGGGCCTCAACTTCGTCGGCGTTGAGCCACTCGATGCCCGCATGCGCCGCGGCGCCGCGCACCTCGCGGACCACGGCGACCCAAAGGCCCCCGCCCTCTTTGTCGGTGGGGCGAACGGTCAGGCTCAGACGCGTACCCGCACGCCCCATAACCAGACGCGCGCCGTCTCCTATACGGTCGAGGCGTTCGGCAACAAAAGCCGCCACATCCCGCTCAAGCGCCGCGTCATTCATGGTCGAAATCGCGACGTCCCCACGCGCATCGATTGCCAATGCCGAGGCCCCGGCAGCAGCCAGGGCCTCGGTCAAGATGTTCAGCTTGGCATCGCTATCCATGATTTGCCCCTGTCCGTGACGACGTGCAGCCGCCGACGGTCGCACGACCGAGTGTTTCAAAATTGAACGATATTGCTCACCAAACACTATAGGGCAGAGAGCGCCGTCCTGCGAGTATAGGTGTTGCCCCGCATCGCCATCCTGGCGGGGCGATAAGAGCTCTTCGGGACCTATAAACCTGCGGACAAGCCATACCCGCAAGAGCTCCTATCGCTCCACCGCAGGCATGCGCTCACCAGCAGCCAACACGCAAACTGGCTACTTCTCTACCAGATTCCCAGCACGTGCTGCATTCCCAAGCTCATGCACGCAATGCCAATCCAACAGCAAAAGCCCAGCGCGATGGGCTTGCCGCCCTTTTTGACCAGCTCGACGATATCGGTATTAAAGCCAATAGCCGCCATGGCCATCACGATAAAGAACTTCGAAAGCTCCTTGATGGGCGCCGTAAAGGACGCGGGAAGCTGAAGCACCGTGGTGATCACGCTCGCCAGCACAAAAAACAGCACAAACATGGGAAACGCGCGTTTAAGGGAGAACGTGCTTTTGGCGTCACCGCCGGCCTTGCGCGCCAGATGCATCTGCCAGCATGCGAGGACCAACGTGATGGGAATAATGGCCAGCGTTCTGGTGAGCTTGACCACCGTGGCGCTCTCGAGCACATTGGCGCCGGGATGCATGCTGTCCCAGGCGCTCGCCGCAGCCGTTACGGACGAGGTGTCGTTGATGGCGGTGCCGGCAAACAGGCCAAAGCCCTCGTCTGTCAGCCCGAGCATACCGCCGAGCGTCGGAAACACGAGCGCCGCGATAACGTTAAACAGGAAGATGACCGAAATGGCCTGGGCAATCTCGCGATCGTCGGCATCGGTGACGGGCGCGGTCGCGGCGATGGCAGAACCGCCGCAAATCGACGAGCCCACACCCACAAGCGTCGCGATCTTACTCGGCACGTTCATAACGCGGCAGAGCACAAAGGCAATGACAAGCGAAGTCGAGATTGTCGCCACGATAATCGGCAGCGACTGGGCGCCCTTGGACAGAATCTGCGAGAGGTTCATGCCAAAGCCAAGCAGGATTACCGCGTACTGCAAGACTTTTTTAGACGTATAGGTGACGCCGGCGGCGAGCTGTTCGCGACGATTCCTGGAAAAGACGAGCGCCAGGACCATGCCAAAGAGGATGGCGAATACCGGACCGCCGACCACCTCAATTTGTTTGCCGAGCAACGTCGCGGGAATGGCGATGATCAGGCAGAACAAAACGCCTTTCCAGCGCTCGCGTACGATATTTGCCAGTTGCATATGGGATTCCTTCTTTCTATTTCACGTTTGCGACGGCTTATGATACGGCAACATTGAGCGCAGCCTTGCGCAAACACAGACTAAGATGCCGCAATAGTTCTTGGGCAACAGCCGAATTACCCACCGCGGAGAGCTGATTCGCGGCATAATTAACAACTGACATATGAGTTTGATAGAACAGTTGCGAGGCGCTATGGAAGAATCGATGCACGTCGGCGAGCAGGAAACGAGCCTACAGGACCAGTCCTACCACACCATTCGACGCAAAATCGTCTACCTGGACTACAAGCCGGGCGAAAAGCTGGGCGTCAAGCAACTTTGCGACGACCTGGATATGGGGCGCACGCCCGTGCGCGAGGCTTTGGTTCGCTTGGCGCAGGAAGGCCTGGTGCGCACCGTGCCCCAGAGCGGCACCTACGTCTCACCCATCAACCTCACCCTTGCCGAGAGTGCCTGCTACATCCGCGAACATCTGGAAAAGCAGGTGATTGTGGAGTGCTGTGCGCGAGCCACGTCGGCCGGCATCGAGCAGCTCGACCGCGCCATCGTGCTGCAGGAAAAAGCCATGGCCGAAGAGGATCGCATCGGCTTCTTTTTGAGCGACAACCTCATGCATCACATGATTTTTAGCATCGCATGTCGCAGCACCGTTTGGTCGTGGCTCGAAGAGACCAATGCCGACCTGGAGCGCTTCCGCTGGCTGCGCGCCGCCACGCAGGTTCTCGACAATCGGGACATCGTGAACGAGCACAAGCAGATTCGCCGCGCTATCGCCGGTCGCGACCCCATCGAAGCGAGCTTTTTGGTCAGCAAGCACCTGCACATGATGTTCCGCAACCAAACCGAGGTTCTGGACCAGTTCCCCGAGTACTTCGAGACCAGCAAGCTCCGCTAACCTGCCAAAAAGGGACAGGTTTATTTTGGCAGGTTTTATCTGGGCAAACGCAGAAAAGGCCCGGCTCCGTCTTGAACTGCCTCCCATTTCTTGGACATGAGAAATGGGAGGCTTTCTTTATGCGCGTTGATTTGAGAGTGAAGCATGATATCGAGGCCAGGAAGGCGGCCATAGGGCTCTTCGAGCTCGGGCACGGGTATAAATCTGCCGCGATTGCCCTTTCGCTTCCCGTGGAAGCCGTGAGAAGATGGCAGGAGATATACCGCGCATTCGGGAGCGAGGTGCTGCTGCGCATGGACGGAAAGCAGGGCAGGTACACATACGAGCAGAAGGTCGCCGCCGCCTCCGCCGTCGTCGACGGCGGCATGACGAAGACCGAGGCGATGGCGGCGTTCGGCATAATGTCGATGTCGCCGCTCAAGAAGTGGTGCGCGCTATACCGCCGGGGCGGCGCGGAGGCCCTGCGCCCGAGGCCCAAGGGCCGGCCGAAGGGTTCCAAGGCGAGGCCGCGGACCCGCGAGGAGGAGCTCGAGGAGCGGTGCCGTAGGCTCGAGGCCGAGGTGGCCTACCTAAAAAAATTACGCGCCCTGGTCGAGAGGGACGGGCTCTGACCAGGGCGAAGGCCGAAGCGGTCGCGGCCCTGCGCGCCGAGGGGCACGCGCTCGGGCACCTGCTCGCATGCGCCGAGCTCAAGCGGTCGACCTACTACTACGCCCTCGCGCACCCGCCGAGGCCCACGCGCCCCGAGCTCTGGGAGGCGGCCGCCGAGATCTTCTCGCGCACCGCCAACGGCTGCGGGCACCGGCAGATAGCGATGTGCCTCAGGGCGGAAGAGGGGGCCGTGATAGCCGACAAGACCGTGCTCAAGATGATGCGCGAGATGGGGATTCGCTGCGGTATCAGACGCGAGACGGCCTACCACAGGTACAACTCGTACAGGGGCGTCGTCGGCAGGACGTTCGAGAACGTGATCGCGAGGGATTTCGACGCCGGGGCCCCGTGGCGGAAGCTGGTGTTAGCGTCAATATATTTTTCACCATTTTCACCAACGTATTTTCGCCAATCGCGCCAACGCGGATGCGCCGGATCCGCCAACGCGGATGCGCCGCTTTCGGCGTCTAGGCTCCCTCCTCCTTCCCGTCCTCACCGCCGATGGATACGTCCTTCAGGCGGTACGACCGCCCCGTTATCTTGATCATCGCGCAATGGTGGCAAAGCCTGTCGGCCACCGCCGAGGCCGTGACGTTGCTGCCGAACACGTCGCCCCACCTACCCACCGGCACGTTGGTCGTGACGATGGTCGACCGCTTTAGCGCGTAGCGCCTGTTGACCAGCTGGAACAGCAGGTCGGCACCCTCCTTGCCGATATCGAGGTAGCCGAGCTCGTCTATTATCAGCAGGCTGCAGTGCTCGTAGAACCGCATCCTGCGCGCCAGCGCCTCCTTCGCCGAGGCGTGCTTGAGGTCCTCGACCAGCCTCGAGCAGTCGGCGAAGTACACCTGCTTGCGGGCCATCACCGCCTCGTGGCCTATGGCTATCGACAGGTGGGTCTTGCCGACGCCCGGGCTGCCGACGAGCACGACGTTGTCGCCGCGGTCGATGAACTCGAGCGTGGCCAGCTGCTCGACCAGCCCGCGCGGCACGCTCGGCTGGAAGCCCCAGTCGAAGTCGGCCAGCGTCTTTATGTAGGGGAAGTTGGCCATCCTCGTGCGGCGCTCGTCGTCGGCGCGCCGCTTGAGGGCTATCTGGGCGTCGGTGAGCTCGAGCATGGCGTCGACCAGGCCCTTCCTCCCGTCGGCGACGAGCCTGACGTACTCGGGCACCGACGACGCCATGCCCTCGAGCCCCAGCTCCTCGAGGTTGGCCGCCAGGCGGTTGAGGGGGCTGGCCTGCACGGCGGCGCTCACAGCGAGCCCCCTATCGAGTCGAGCAGGCCGAGGTTGGCCGCGGCGGCCGCCTCGATGTCGCCGGCGGCGTCGCCGAACCACCGCTTGCCGGCCATGGCCTCGGCGTAGCGCGCCGGGTCGTAGGCCGGCCCGCCCGCCACGTGCGTGGCCACCAGCTCGCCGCCGACGTAGCAGTCCATCGCGCCGCCGGGCATGCAGACGATGCGGGCGGGCCTGCCGATGCAGCGCCTGGGCACCGACATGGGCTCGCCGTGCGCGCTCACCAGCATCGTGGCCGGCACCCTGGCCACGCGCACCACGTCGCCCATCGCCTCCTCGAGGGCGCGCAGGTTGCCGACGGGCAGCAGCGCGTCCTTCTCCTCCATGAACAGCGCGGAGGGCGGCAGCCCCGTGGTCTCGTTGGGCTCGGAGTTGCTGGCGTCCTCGATCCGCGCGACGATCTCGTCGATGTCGTCCCAGCCGTCGAAGTCGCCCTGGTAGGCCATGAGCCGCGACAGGAAGCGGTTCGACGACTCGACCTTGCCCTTCGTCTGGGGGCTGCGCGGGCGGCACAGCTTCAGCTCGAAGCCGGCGGCCTTGGCGAACTCGTACGCGCGCTGGACCTTGAGGCGCCTGCCGCCCTTGACCGTCACCAGGGCGGACATGTTGTCCGTGACCCACTCGCGCGGCACGCCGCCGAGCCTCGCGATCGTGGCGTACATGCACCTGACCAGGTCGTCGGTCGTCCTGGTCCTCGACCGGATGAATATGTGCCTGCGGGAATGGCCCAGCGTCGCCGCGAACACGTTGAACTCGAACAGCTCGCCGTCGCGGTTCGCCATCTTGACGGACTCCTTCCAGTCGAACTGCAGCTGCAGTCCGGGCGGCGTCTCGAAGCGCGGGTGCGGCTCCGGGCCGCCGGAGGCCCCGACGGCGATGCCGTTCTTGCGCATGAACTGGGTGAAGGCGTTGTAGCCGGCCAGGTCCTCGCCGGGATACCTGTGCAGCAGCCACTCGTGGATGCCCTTCTTGGTGACTCCCGGCAGCTGCGCCTTGGCGGCCACCTCCTCGATGTGCGCGTCGAACGAGCCCGCCCTGTCGCCGCGCCCGTCGTGGGGCCGCCCGCCCTCGGCCCTCCAGTACGACGCCACGGTGTGCCTGTCCTTGCCGTAGCGCTTCGCTATGTCGCTGAAGTTGGGCTTTATGCCCGCTTCCCTGTACATGTCCAACTCTCCGATCAGGTTCTTCTCCGCCACGGCCCGCTCCTCCCGAAAGCATCGTTCGCTCGTCGATCGAAGCGTAAGCCCCGGCGTTGGTGGAAATGGTGAGGATGCGTTGGCGCAAATGGCGGGATTGCGTTGGCATGATTGGTTGTTGAGCGTTGGTCAAAATGGTTGTTTTTACAGTAGCGCTAACAGCTGGGAACGGACGTCACCGAGTTCAAGGTGGCGGGCGGCAAGGCCTACTGGGCCCCGACGCTGGACTTCTGCACCAAGGAGATCGTGGCGAGCGACATATCGACCACGCCCGACATGGCCCAGCAGGTCAGGATGCTCGACGAGCTGCTGTCCAAGATCCCCGAGGGCGCCGCCCCGACCATGCACTCGGACCGGGGCTGGCAGTACCAGCACGCCTCGTACACATCCAGGCTCGAGGCCGCCGGCATCGTCCAGAGCATGTCCAGGAAGGCGAACTGCATCGACAACGCCGCCACCGAGCAGCTCTTCGGCCACGTCAAGGACGAGTTCTACCGGGGCCGCGAGTGGGAGACGTTCGAGGATTTCAAACGCGACCTGGAGGAATACATAGTCCACTGGAACACGAGCCGGAGGCAGGTAAGATTGAAGGGCCTGACCCCGGAGGAGTTCCGGAATCAGGCCCTCGCGGCCTAGTCGCTATTTAGGGCGTCCAAGATTTGGGACGCAGTTCATCTTGATGCGGAGCCGGGCCTTAGTCGCTAGAACGGCGGAACCAACTACTCTACCGTGACGCTCTTGGCCAGGTTACGGGGCTGGTCGACGTCGCAGCCGCGCAGGATGGCGACCTCGCGGGCGAGCAGCTGCAGAGGAACGCTCGCCGTGATGGGGCTGAACACGTCGCGGACTGCCGGCACGCGGACGATGCAGTCGGCGATCTTGTTGATCTCCTCGTCGCCCTCGGTGGCAACGACGATGACCTTGGCGCCGCGTGCCTTGCACTCCATAAGGTTCGACACGGTCTTGTCGTAGGTGGCACTCTTGGTGGCCACAGCGATGACAGGGAAGCCCGGGTCGATCAGGGCAATGGGGCCGTGCTTCATCTCACCGGCGGCGTAGGCCTCGGCGTGCAGGTAGCTGACCTCCTTGAGCTTGAGCGCACCCTCGTAGGAAATAGCGGCACCCATGCCGCGACCCACGAACAGCGCGGACTGCGCGTCCTTGCACAGCAGGGCGGCCTCATGAACGGCCTCGGTCTGGGTATCCAAAATCCACTGGATCTGCTCGGCCGTATCGGAAAGCTCGCGGAACAGCATGCGCGCCTGTTTGGTGGTCAGACGGTACTTAACCTGCGCCAACAGCAAAGCCAGCAGCGTAAGGCTCACGACCTGGCCGATGAAGCTCTTGGTCGAGGCGACCGCGATCTCCTTGTTGGCCTTAGTGTAGATGACGCCGTCGCTCTCACGCGCCACGGGGCTACCAACCACGTTGGTGATGCCGAAGACCTTGGCACCCTTGATGCGCGCGTCGCGAATGGCGGCAAGGGTGTCGGCCGTCTCGCCCGACTGGGACACGGCAACGACAAGCGTCGTCGGCGTGATGATGGGATTGCGATAGCGGAACTCGCTGGCCGCCTCCACCTCGGTGGGGATGCGAGCCCAGCCCTCAATGAGATTCTTGGCAATGAGTCCGGCGTGGTAGCTGGTGCCGCAAGCGATCACGTAGACACGGTCGATGTCGTTGAGCTCCTCGAGCGAAAGGCCCAGCTCGTCGATATCGAGCTCGCCGGCGGGGGTCATGCGGCCCACCAGGGTATCGCGCACAACGCGAGGCTGCTCGTGGATTTCCTTGAGCATAAAGTCGGGATAACCGCCCTTTTCTGCCATGTCCAGGTCCCAGTCGATGTGGGTGACCTTGGGCTCGATAACGTTGCCGGCCTCGTCGGTGTACTCGACGCTTGCGGGCGTAAGCTTGGCAAACTGACCGTCCTCGAGCACCACGACATCGCGGGTGGCGTCGATGAGCGCGATAACATCGGAAGCAACATAGGAACCGGTTTCGCCCACGCCAACTACGATCGGGGAATCCTTGCGGGCCACGGCGATCACGCCGGGCTCGTCAGCGCACACGGCGGCCAGACCATAGGCACCGACCACGTGGGTGCAAGCCTCGCGCACGGAGGCCATCAGGTCATGTGTCTCGGTATAGGCCTCCTCGATCAGATGCGCGAAGACCTCGGTATCGGTCTCGCTCTTAAAGTGATGGCCGCGGCCCTCCAGCTCTTCGCGCAGCTCGGCGAAGTTCTCGATGATGCCGTTGTGGACGATGGCGATACGACCGTCGCAGCTGGTGTGGGGGTGAGCGTTAACGACGGAGGGCTTGCCGTGGGTGGCCCAACGGGTGTGGCCGATACCGCAGGTAGCGTCGCTGTCGATGTTGGAAAGCTCGCTCTCTAGGCCCGCGACCTTGCCCACGCGGCGGATGACGTCGAGGTGCGCCGCGGCGCCCTCGCCCACCTCGAGCGCGACGCCCGAGGAGTCATAGCCGCGATACTCCATACGCTTGAGGCCCGTGACCAGGATGTTCTTTGCAATATCAGAGCCGGTGTAGCCGACGATTCCGCACATAAGATAAATCCCTTCGTTCGCGTGACTGCAAGACGTCCACGCACAAGGGGCGCTGAGACGCATAACGTTCGAGTATTGTACTCACGCAGGCGCAAGCTGATATACCAGATGTGGTATCTCAACTTAGATACCACCCGATGCACACACGTCCAGCCGGTCCAAACCAACGCAATGGGACAGGCGCCTTCGTGGTGGTCGCGTTGGCAACAGCGTTTCCCCAGATAAAACCTGCCAAAATAAACCTGTCCCTTTTTGGTAGGTTTGGGATGCTACAATCTGGCTTGTACTTGAAACGCATCAAAGGGGCCGCTATGGCAAAGGTAAAAATCAGCGACGTCGCGCGCGAGGCCGGGGTTTCGTTGGGCACGGTTTCCAACGCGCTCAACCATCCCGAAAAGCTGCGCCCCGAGACCCTCAAGCTCATCAACGAGACCATCAATCGCCTTGGCTACCTGCCCAACCAAAGCGCCCGTCAGCTCGCGGGCGGCGCCACCAAGTCTTTTGGCCTGGTGCTCCCCCGTCTCGATCACGGCTTTTCGCTCCAAATCGCCAGCGGCGCCCACAACGAGGCACGCAAGCACGGCTACGATCTGCTCATCGCCAACGCCGATAACGACGATATTCTCGAGGACCATTACCTGCGTTACTTTATGGGCACCCAAATGTCCGGCGTCATGGTTCAGCCCATGGCATCCCCCGATTGGCACCCCGCCATGGCCAAGATGCCCGTGCCGATCGTCCACCTGGACATCCATTGCTCCGAGCCCGGCTACTACGTAGCGGCCGATAACGAGGCCCAGGGTCGCATCATTGCCGAACTTGCCATCGCCCGCGGTGCACGCCATATCACCGTTGTGGGTAGAGCAGCATTTATGCAGCTCACCCTACGCGTGCTTGGCATTCACAAGGCCCTCGCTCTGCACCCCGATATCAAGATCGAAGTCATCGACGCCGGCGAATGGAATACCGCTGCCGACGGCTACGGCATCGGTGCCCAAATCGCCGAGCGCCCCGCGAACGAACGCCCCGATTTTGTCGTCGGCCTGACCGACGTGTTGGCCTCGGGCGTTATCTCGGCGCTGGTCGACAAGGGCATCTCTGTACCCGGGCAAGTACGCGTAGCAGGTTGCGATGGCAACCCGCTCGCTTGGAGCGGATCGGTCCCGCTTACTACGGTAGCGCCCCCGGGCTACGAGATTGGCCGCAAGGGTGTCCAACTGCTGATGGAGCAAATCGAGGATAAACCTGCCGCCAAGACCAAACGAGTCCGCATCGGCTCCGCCGCGCGCACCGTCACCACGGTCACGGCCACCGAGGACATTAATCGTCAGGAGCTCGTGCGCCCCTTCTTGCTCGAGCGTGTGAGCACCCAAAAGGCCGAGCAGCACCCGACGGGCCCATCCGCGGCCCCAATAACCGACATCAACCTGGGCGCCTACTTGTAACAAAAAACGCCGCAACGGAAACAGGCCCGCTGCGGCGTTTTTTACTGGCCCCATGTGCCCTCCCCGTTTATCCGGACCTGCAGCTACGGATATTTATGGAATGTAATCCATTTTTCATTAACTTTTTTGTTAGAATAGACTCAATTCCATATTTTTAGATATTTCCTATAAGTATTGATTTTGCTCCAGTTTTTTCTCGCCAAGAAAGGGGTTTCATGAATCTGATTGATCGCAAACAGTACCTCGACTGGCTCATTTCGTGGAAAGACTCACACGTCATCAAGGTCGTTTCGGGCGTGCGAAGGTCCGGCAAATCAAAGCTATTCGAAATCTACCGTAGCTACCTGCGCGATCATGGAATCACAGGCGACCAGGTTATATCCCTCAACTTTGAAGACCTGGAGTTCGAGTCGCTTACGTCGTATAGAGCACTCTACGACTACATTTCCGCCAGACTCGTCCCCGATAAGATGAACTACGTTTTTCTGGACGAGATACAGCACGTCGAGCATTTCGAAAAAGCCGTCGACAGTCTTTTTATCAAGGACAATGTCGACCTCTACATAACCGGTTCCAACGCCTATCTGCTCTCGAGCGAACTGGCAACTTTGCTCTCCGGTCGCTACGTAGAGCTCAAGATGCTGCCCCTATCCTTTAAGGAGTTTTGCTCGGCAAAAACCAATGACGGAAAGGCTCCCGCGCAGTTGTTTGACGAGTACATCACCCGGGGCTCTTTTCCCTTTATCGCCGAGACGGGCATTCAAGGACCCCAGGCGCGCGATTATCTTATGAGCCTCTACGATACCATCGTCATACGCGACGTTATCGAACGCCTGAAGGTCTCGGACGTCCCGACCCTGCGCGATATCACCAAGTTCCTACTCCATAGCATTGGAAACCGGATCTCGATTAAAAAAATCTCCGACACGCTCTCGTCCAACGGCAACAAAACCGACCAGAAAACCGTAGCCAAGTACCTCAAAGGCTTAACAGACAGCCTTGTGCTGTACTTTGCTCCGCGCTATAACGTGCGCGGTCGGCAGCTTCTTTCAACAAACGGCAAATACTACGCCGTTGACCTTGGACTTAGAGGCGCTCTCGTCAAAACCCAAAGCAGCGATATCGGTCATATCCTCGAGAATGTTGTTTATCTCGAGCTCCTACGCCGTGGATACGACGTCTACGTGGGCGATATCGACGGCGGGGAAATCGATTTTGTTGCCCTAAACTCAGACGAGACAGCCTATTTTCAGGTTTCAGCCACAACGCTCGACGAAACTACCCTCAATCGAGAGTTGGCCCCCTTTAAGAAAGTCCGAGACAACTATCCCAAGACGCTTCTTACGCTCGACACGCTGTTTGCGGACGCGAACTACGAAGGAGTCCGCAAGCGCAACGTGATCGACTGGCTCCTGGAGTAGACCGAGACTGGAGTCACAGCTCGGCCCCTGAACAGCCATAACCACCGCAAAGGGGACCGTCCCCCTTGCGGTGGTTTCTCATTTGAACGCTACAGCGTCGAGTCGTTGCGTGGTTTGGCAAAACCGCGCAACTAAACTGGCGGCAAACGACCTCGACAGGCACTTTCAAAATCTTGGCGACCTTAAGGATCGTGTCAGCCTGGCTGACCAGGCAGGCAGCCATGTGGTGAGTCGGGCCGTCAACGTCCTCGCCCTCGACAACCACAAACTAAAAGTTACCGTCACCGTCCCGCGGGATCGGGTGCGGGATATGGCGACTCACGTGCGAACGCTAGCGCACGGCCTTGACCGCGGCCGGCAGATCGAACAGCGTATCGAGCACAGTCTCGCAGCCATCCACCACGTCCTGCGGCAGCGGCACGATGTCGGGAACGGCAAAGACGTGGCAGCCGGCCGTGATGCCCGAGACGCAGCCGTTGCGGGAATCCTCGACCACGGCGCACTCCTCGGGAGCAAAGCCCGCGCGCTCGCAGGCGAGCAGGTACATCTCAGGGTCGGGCTTGCCGTGTACGACGTCCTCGCCGCAGGTCACCGTCTCAAACTTATCAAAGAGGCCGACCATCTTAAGGTTGCGCTCGGCGGTAACATGGCGCGACGACGTCGCAAGACCCACGTGATAGCCCGCAGCCAGCAGCTCGTCCAGGCACTCGGCGGCACCGCCCTTAAGCTCCAGATCAGTCTTGACCATCTCGTCGCGAATCTCCTTGTGACTACGATAGATCGCCTCAGCGGTTTCGCGGCCGCCGTAATGCCCATCAAGGATCTCCATGACATCAGGCAGCGTGCGGCCGATAAACTGATGGATCAGCGCATCATCAATCGCGAATCCCAGCTCGGCCGCGCCCGCCTTCCACGCCTTGATACCCAAACGCTCGGTATCGACCAGCGTTCCGTCCATGTCGAAAATAACGGCATTGATCATATCGGTCCCCCATCGCTTCGCGCTGCTGTACTCCCACAACTTTACCGCACCTGTAAACTTGTATATAACGTATATAGCATATTGCACTTTCGTTACATAGATAGAAGTCTTATGACAAGCGGCTCGGTAGGATTATAGTTTTCGACCGAGTACTCAACGGCAAGGATCGATTCATGCTTTCAGACACCACCGCACCTGCAGAGGGGCTTCAGGACAAACTCACAGCGCTCGAGCAGCTGCTTTTGGCATACGGACGCGTCGCCATCGGCTTTTCCGGTGGCGTCGACAGCAGCTTTTTGGCCGCGGTCTGCGCCCGCATCATGCCCACCAGCACCCTTCTCGTTCACCTCACCACGCCGCTCATCGGCACGCCCGAGCAGGCTTCGTTTGAGCGGTCCGTTGACGGGCAGGCCGATGAGGGCCCGCATCTTAAGCTCCCCGTGCTCAATCTTTCGGTCGATCAGCTGCAGCTCCCCCAGGTAGCCTGCAACGACGCCGACCGCTGCTACCACTGCAAGCGCGCCGGCTTTACCGCCATCGTCAACCA
The DNA here is from genome assembly GCA_900544755.1 of uncultured Collinsella sp. Lineage (GTDB taxonomy): Bacteria > Actinomycetota > Coriobacteriia > Coriobacteriales > Coriobacteriaceae > Collinsella. The sequence continues at coordinate 34,712 of UQWQ01000011.1, forward strand.
CGCCAGGTCGCTGGGTTTTCCCACCGTCATCGACGGCAGCAACGCAAGCGACCGCGGCGACTACCGCCCCGGCATGCGCGCCGCCCAGGAGCTCGGCGTGCGCTCGCCCCTCATGGAGGTCGGCTTTACCAAGGACGAAGAGCGCGAGCTGCTGCGCGCCTGGGGCTATCCCGTTTGGAACCTGCCGGCAGGAGCCTGCCTGGCCACGCGTGTCCCCACGGGCGAGGAGCTCACGCGCGAGAAGGTCGATGTAATCCGCGCCTGTGAGGACTACCTGCACGACTTTGGCCTGGACCAGGTCCGCGCACGCCTCGTCGGCGGCTGCATGCATATCGAGGCCGCGCCGGCAGACGTCGCCAAGATCGCCGCCCTCGGCAGGACCGCGGTCAACGACGAGGGCAAGGCCCCGCTTCCCGCCGCCATCGAATCTGCCCTGCGCAACCTAGGCTGCGGCCATATCTCCCCCGAGGTCACCCCCTACATCCACGGCAACATGAACCTTTAAGTTACGCCGTTTTACAAACGGCGTAACCGCTCGGCGCTGCGCGGGTTCCGGGCACGGCAAACTGACGTTCAACTTCACGGGCGCGACCAAAAGGTCAGCGCCCGCTTGTTTCACGTCACCTTGCCGCACCCGGAACCCGCTCGCTCGCTTATGCTCAACCTGGGCTACATAAATTGTCGCCAACCTACCAAAAGAGAACAGGTTTATTTTGGCAGGTTTTATCTGGGAAAACGCAAGCGGGGCCACGCCGAAGCCACCGTCATCAACCTCGGCGCATGCCTTTAGCGCACTGCCCTGACCGCTGCCGGCAGATCGAACAGCGTATCGAGAACGGCCTCGCAGCCATCCACCACGTCCTGCGGCAGCGGCAAGATATCGGGCACGGCAAAGACGTGGCAGCCGGCCGCAATGCCCGAGACGCAGCCGTTGCGAGAATCCTCGGCAACGGCGCACTCTTCGGGAGCAAAGCCCGCGCGCTCGCAAGCGAGCAGGTAAATTGCGGGGTCGGGCTTGCCATATGCGACGTCCTCGCCGAAGGTCACCGTTTCAAACTTGTCAAAGAGGCCAACCGTTTTAAGGTTGCGCTCGGCCGCAATGCGGCGCGATGACGTCGCAAGGCCCACGTGATAGCCCGCGGCCAGCAGCTCGTCTAGGCACTCGGCGGCGCCGGCCTTAAGCTCCAGGTCGGTCTTGGCCATCTCGGTGTGAAGCTCAATGTTGCGGGCATAAATTGCATCGGCAGTTTCGCCCTTGCCGTAATGTGCCTCAAGGATGCCCTTAACATCGGCATTCGAACGGCCGATAAACTGATGCATCAGCGCATCATCAATCGCAATCCCCAGCTCGGCAGCGCCCACCTTCCATGCGCTCATGTCCAAACGCTCGGTATCGACCAGCGTTCCGTCCATGTCAAAAATGACAGCCTTGATCATATCGGTCCCCTTCGCCGGCTTGTATTGCCGCCACTCTACCACACTATCCAACTTGTATATAACGTATATAGCATATTGCACTTTCGTTACATAGATAGAAGTCT
>UQWQ01000012.1 GCA_900544755.1 uncultured Collinsella sp.
GTTTTTCGATAATAAACCCGCAGGTAGAGCGCTTGAGCATTTGCGGTGTGGTCGAACCATCGAGATTTTGCCGCATACTTCCGAAATTCAGGCGAATATCGCTCAAAATAACCGTCCATATAACGCAAAAAAGGCCGCTTCCCCTAGTGGGAAGCGGCCTCAAGCCTTACGAATAGACGATGGTAAAGGGTTCTTCCGTTTGAGTCTCTCCTGTTGATGTGTATCTCGTGCCCTCGAGGGTTACCGAGACCACTTGGTCGACATCAATCAACTTCGTTGGCACCCAGATGTTCTCTCCGCTATTGCGCGTATAAGAAAAATATAAGTTGAACGCCCCTGCGTCGTCATCTTCGATAATCTGCTCCGATCCATCCTTGTAGGTAACCGTCAACTTCTTCGTGACTGCGTCAATACCCAGATCATCGATGTGCGTCTGGATGGAAAACGGGCTGATCTCGAGAGGCGAGTCATCGGAGCGGAGTTCCTTAGTATCGACGTACGCTCCAACGCTAAACTCGGGCGTCGATGCCTCGAACGGCTTCGCATCCTCTCCTTCGCCCTCGGTCCACGAGATATTCCAGGTGACCGCATGTTGAAAACCTCGCTCGCGATCCATAGAAGCAAAGTACATCGTGCCATTAATGACCGTGTCGCTTGATGTGTCCTTATCAATGGTGCAGCGTGTATCAGCCCATTCCTCGCCGAAGTTCATGCTGGGTGTACTGACGCCCCCTTCTTCTTCACCATAGAGAACAAGTTCGCCAAGCTCTGCCGCCGGCTTGTAGTAGTTAACGCCATTCGGATTGGACAATGTAAACGTCACAGCACCGCAACCGTTCTCGTCGATTGCCATCTCATGAATGTCGAGCGTATAGCCGTTGCCCTCGACGGACAGATTGACCTTCTGGACTGCACCCTCCAGGCTTTGGGGCGCGATACCATCACCAAACTCTCTGGTGTAGGTATATTTCGTCCCCGACGAGCCGCCATTTGTCCAGGTAACGGACTCTCCGTTGCCATGGTTTCCCCAGGCAGAGGCAAAATAACTGGAATTGACAACAGCGTAGGCGACCCCTCCGGTCGCCAGCACTCCGGCAAGACATCCGATTACGGCAACATACAGAGGCTTCGCGTGACCCTTTCGGCGAAGCGGCTCGCCAGCAGCGGCATAAAGAACACGGTCAGCAAGATCGCTATCGGCTTGGACGGACTCGAAGGCCTGCTTGATCTGGTTGGATTTCACGGTCGCCCTCCTCTAGGATGAACTTGAGCTTCAATCTGCCGCGAGCTAAACGCGTTCGAACGGTCGCGGCTGGCACATGCAGCAACTCGGCAATCTCTGAAGTCGAGAAGCCCAGATAGTAATAGAGCACGATGGGAACACGGAATCGCTCCGGAAGTCGCATAACGTCTGACAGGACCGCCTTGGTCTCCTCCTGCGCCGTCGAAAGCGAATCGGCCAGGTTCTCAATATCCTCCACACGCCTCCATGGCTTTCGAAAGAGCGATTTGCATTCATTGATCGTGACCCGGATAAGCCATCGACGAAGATGCTCCCAGCCTTCAAATTGCGTGTCGCTTTTGAGTAACTTCAGAAAGACGTCTTGCGCAACATCGTCGGCATCGGCGCGATCGCGCAGGTACGTCAATGCGATTCGAAACACGACATCCCGGTGATCTTCAACCGCCTGTCTAAATGCTTGTTCTTCCATAATCACCTCCCGGTGACATTGATGGTTCTTGATGGGGCCCTCACCATAGATACGCTTTGACCGAGTGAAATGTTTCAAATCCAAGCAGGGAAAACCTACCAAAAATAAATCCGTCCCTTTTTGACAAGTGATCAACGGAACGCAACAGGTTGAGCATACGCAAGCGAGCGGTCCCCAGAGCGTACAAGGTGGCATGAAAAAGGCAGGGCATTGGCCTTTTGGTCATGCCCTGCCTTTTGAATGACAGATTGTAGCTCTGGGGGCCGCGCAGCGACGGAGGTCGCCGCCGTTCGTTAGAACGGCGGAACTAGTTACTCCTCGTCGTTGTCCTTGGCCTCTTCGGCGTCATCGGTGTCCACGAGCTGGTTGAGCAGCTCGTCGAGGGAAGCCATGTCCTCGTTGATGGCACCGTTGGCGGGAGCCTTCTTGTCGTCGATCGGGGCGCCCAGGAGCTCCTCGTCGGCGTCGGCGTGATGCGTCGGCGTGGCGGAGGTGCCCAGCAGGATGTCGTCCGGACCGTCGGGGCTAAAGACCATCTGCAGCAGCTGCGAGAGGTCTTCCTCATCGGCAACGTCGTCGTTGTTCTCGAGGATGTAGAGCAGGTCGTGGGCCTCCAGGCCGTCGCGGAGCTCCTCGATCGCCTTGGCACCGATGCCATCGATGCGCAGCAGATCCTCCTCGGACTTGCCGACCAGGTCGCCGACCGTCTCGATGCCGACCTCGCTGAACTTGTTGGTCCAGCGCTGCGACACGCCCAGGTCGTCGAACAGGTACAGGCGAGCCTTCTCGGCGGAGATGGTGTGGCCGTTGCGGGTGAACGAACCGTCAGCACCACCGAACTCGTCGTAGCCGGCCCAGTCGAGCTGCTGCGGGAGCTGCTCGTCCAGGTCCTTGAGCTCCACAGGGGCCCACTCAGGCAGCGACTTGGCGTTGGGCGAAGCCGGGCCGTCGATGTCCACGTAGCCGTCGGCCGTACGATACGTCAGCTTGGCGTTGGCGTACGGCTTGAGGCCGGTACCAGCCGGGATCTTCTTACCGACGATGACGTTGGACTTAAGGTCGAGCAGGTGGTCGACCTTGCCCTCAATAGCAGCCTCGGTAAGGACGCCGGCGGTACGGATGAACGAAGCGCTCGACAGCCAGGAGTCGATGTTGGACGCGACCTTGAGCGTACCCAGGATGACGGGCTCGGCCACGGGAGCCTGACCGCCCAGACGGGCAACGCGCTCGACCTCGTCGGCGAACTCGTAGCGGTCGACGTACTGACCAAGCAGGTACTTGGAGTCGCCGGGGTTGGTGATCTGAACGCGACGCAGCATCTGACGTGCGAGCACCTCGATGTGCTTGTCGTTCAGGTCGACGCCCTGGCTGGTGTAGACGTCCTTGACGCTCTCGACGAAGATGTGCATCGTCGACTCGATGTCGGTCAGCTTGCGCAGGTTGCGGAAGTTGACGAAGCCCTTGGTAATCTGGTCGCCGGCGCGAACCTCGCAGCCGTCCTCGATCTCGGGCATAAAGCGCACCGAAGCGGGGACGCGACGCTCGTCGAGGACACGGGTGTGATCCTCGGAGTCGGTGAGCGTCAGCACGTACTCGGACTTCTCGGGCTTAATCGAGAGGTGACCGGAGTACGGAGCCAGCTCGGCCTCGCGACCCAGAATCTTCTCGTTGACGTTGCCGACGATATCGAACATACGGCTGACCGTAGGCAGACCCTGCGTAATATCGTCGACGCCAGCGACGCCGCCGGAGTGAATGGTACGCATCGTAAGCTGCGTACCGGGCTCGCCGATGGACTGGGCGGCAATAATGCCGACCGCGGTACCGATGGCGACCGGACGACGGGTGGAAAGATCCCAGCCGTAGCACTTCTGGCACACGCCGTACTTGGAGCGGCAGGTGAGCAGCGCGCGGAGCTTGACCTTCTTGAGGCCGGCATCGACCATCTTCTGGATGTCGGCGACCTTCTCGATGTAACCGTCCTGCTCAAAGAGCACGGTGCCATCGGGAGCCACGACGTCCTCAATGAAGCAACGGCCGACGAGGTCGGTGTTGAGGTCGGTGGTGCCGGGGATGATGAGGTTGTAGGTGACGCCCTCGTGCGTACCGCAGTCCTCCTCGCGGACGATGACGTCCTGGGCCACGTCGACCAGACGACGGGTCAGGTAACCAGAGTCCGAGGTGTGGGATGCGGTATCGACCAGGCCCTTACGGGCGCCGTAGGTCGAAATGAAGTACTCGAGCGGCAGCAGGCCCTCGCGGAAGTTCGCCTTAATGGGAAGGTCGATCGTCTCGCCGGACATGTCTGCCATCAGGCCACGCATACCGCCGAGCTGACGCAGCTGGGTCTTAGAACCACGGGCGCCGGAGTCGGCCATCATGTACAGCGGGTTCTCCTCGTCGAACATGTCGAGCATGAGCGCTGCAACCTTATCGGTACAAGCAGTCCACTCGTTAACGACTTCGATGTGGCGCTCCGTCTCGTTGATGAAGCCCTCCTCGAAGTACTCGTTGATCTGGTCGACGTTGGCCTGGGCGCGGTCAAGCAGCTCCTGCTTCTCGGCAGGGATGAGAGCGTCCCACACCGAGATGGTGAGGCCGGCGCGGGTAGCGTAGTGGAAACCGGAGTACTTGATGGCGTCGAGGATCGGGCCGACCTTGGCCTCGGGGTAACGATCGCAGCAGTCCGCAACCAGCTTGGCCACGTCGCCCTTGACCATCTTGTAGTTCATGAACTCGTAGTCTTCGGGCAGGCACTGGCGGTTGAAGATGATGCGGCCGATAGAGGTCTCGAAGCGCGCGGTCTTGTTGCCGGTGACGTCGTAGTCGACAAACTCGTTCTTACCGTTCTTGACGCGGAAGATACGGGTGCCGTCCTCGTTGATGACGTTGGCGTTCTCGGCGGACACGCGGACCTGAATCTTGGCCTGCATGTCGACCTCGGAGCGGCAGTCATAGGCGTGCAGCGCGTCATCGAAGCTCGAGAACACGTGGTTCTCGCCCGGCAGACCGTCGCGGACCTGGGTCAGGTAGTACACACCGATGATCATGTCCTGCGAGGGGATGTTGACCGGCTTGCCGGATGCCGGCGAGCGCAGGTTGTTCGCAGAGAGCATGAGCACGCGGGCCTCGGCCTGAGCCTGGCTGGACAGCGGCACGTGGACAGACATCTGGTCGCCGTCGAAGTCGGCGTTGAAGGGCGAGCAGACCAGCGGGTGCAGGTGGATAGCCTTGCCCTCGACCAGCACCGGCTCAAAGGCCTGAATGGACAGACGGTGCAGGGTCGGTGCGCGGTTGAGCAGCACGACGCGGCCGTCGATGACCTCTTCGAGGATGTCCCACACAAAGGTGGCACCGCGGTCGATAGCGCGCTTGGCGCCCTTGATGTTCTCGACCTTGCCAAGCTCGACCAGGCGCTTCATGACGAAGGGCTTGAAGAGCTCCAGCGCCATGGTCTTGGGCAGACCGCACTGGTGCAGCAGCAGCTTGGGGTCGGTAACGATTACCGAACGGCCGGAGTAGTCGACACGCTTGCCCAGCAGGTTCTGACGGAAACGGCCCTGCTTGCCCTTGAGGGCCTCGGCGAGCGACTTGAGCGGGCGACCGCCACGGCCAGAGACCGGGCGACCGCGACGGCCGTTGTCGAACAGGGCGTCCACGGACTCCTGGAGCATGCGCTTCTCGTTGTTCACGATAATCGCAGGGGCGTCCAGGTCGAGCAGGCGCTTGAGTCGGTTGTTACGGTTGATCACGCGACGGTACAGGTCGTTGAGGTCGGAAGCGGCGAAGCGGCCGCCGTCGAGCTGGACCATCGGGCGCAGATCGGGCGGAATGACCGGGATGACGTCCAGGATCATATTCGCGGGGCTGTTGCCACCCTTCAGGAAGGCGTCAACGACCTCGAGGCGCTTAACGGCCTTCTCGCGCTTCTGCTTCTGGGAGTCCTCGTCGGCGATGATGGCCTTGAGCTTCTCGGCCTCGGAGGGGAGGTCGATGGCAGCGAGCAAGTCGCGGACGGCCTCGGCACCCATGCCACCCTTGAAGTACATGGAGTAGTAACGGGTCATCTCGCGGAACAGCGGCTCATCGGAGATGAGGTCGCGCTCGGTGAGCTTCATGAAGGCGTTGAAGGCGTCCGTGCGGAGCTGCTTCTCGTCCTTGCACTCTTCCTCGATGTCGACGATGCCGGAGGCGATCTCCTCGGGGGTCAGCGGCTCCTCGTCGGAGAACTCGTCAAAGTTCTCGGGGTCGCCCTGCTCCTTGAGGGACTCGATCTGGCGGGCGCACTCGGCATCGATCTCTTCCAGATCGGCGGCGAGCTCCTCGCGCAGGTCGTCGGCGTCGGCCTCGCGGGCCTCATAGTCAACCTCGGTGATGATGTAGCTGGCAAAGTACAGAACCTTCTCGAGGTCCTTGGACTTGATGTCGAGCATACGGCTCATCGGGAAGCTCGTGGGGCTCTTGAAGTACCAGATGTGGGACACGGGAGCGGCGAGCTCGATGTGGCCCATACGGTCGCGACGCACCTTGGCCGAGGTGACCTCGACGCCGCAGCGCTCGCAGACGATGCCCTTAAAGCGGATGCCCTTGTACTTGCCGCAGGAGCACTCCCAGTCCTTGGCGGGACCGAAGATCTTCTCGCAGAACAGGCCGTCCTTCTCGGGCTTGAGGGTACGGTAATTGATGGTCTCCGGCTTCTTGACCTCACCGTGCGACCAGGAACGGATCTGGTCGGCGGAGGCAAGGGAGATCTTTACCGAGTCAAAATCAGTAGCTTCGAAATCTGCCACAGTCAACTACTCCTTATCAGTGGTCGTGGCGGCGACAGCCTCGGGTGCCTCGGCGGTCTCGGCGTCCTCGGCCTCGACGTCGGCGTCAACGCCGGCGAGCGCAGCCAGGTCGTCGAGAGCAGAGGTCTCCTCGGCGGTCACAGGGGCGGAGGCGTCCTCGTCGGCATCGTGCATGGGCTCGATGTCCAGTGCGAGGGAGCGAATCTCCTTGACGAGAACCTTGAAGGACTCGGGGATACCCGGGACAGGAACGTTCTCGCCCTTGACGATGGACTCGTAGGTCTTGACGCGGCCCACGGTATCGTCGGACTTGACGGTCAGGATCTCCTGCAGGACGTTGGAAGCACCGTAAGCGTACAGTGCCCAAACTTCCATCTCGCCGAAGCGCTGGCCGCCGAACTGAGCCTTGCCGCCCAGAGGCTGCTGGGTAACCAGGCTGTAAGGGCCAGTCGAACGGGCGTGGATCTTGTCGTCGACCATGTGGCCGAGCTTGAGGATGTAGGACGTACCCACGGTAATGGGCTCGCGGAACTCCTCGCCGGTGCGGCCGTCGAACAGGCGGGTCTTGCCGCGCTCGTCAAGCTGGGTGACGAACTCGGGGCGCATGTGATCGCCAAAGGCAGCGGTGGCCTTGTTGAGCATGTTCTTGTTGGCACGACGGATGACCTCGGCGATCTCGTCCTCCTTGGCGCCGTCGAAGACGGGCGTGGCGGTGAAGAACGGACCGGGGACGTACTTGTCGGAGTCGGCCTGCTCGGTATCCCAACCGCAGGCAGCAGCCCAGCCAAGGTGGCACTCGAGCAGCTGGCCGACGTTCATACGCGAAGGAACGCCCAGCGGGTTGAGGATAACGTCGATCGGGGTACCGTCAGCCATGTAGGGCATGTCCTCGACCGGCAGAACGTTACAAATAACACCCTTGTTGCCGTGGCGACCGGCGATCTTATCGCCCTGCTGGATCTTACGACGCTGGGCGACGTAGACGCGCACCTGCTCGTTGACGCCGGGGGCCAGGTCGTCGCCGTTCTCGCGGCTAAAGCGGACAACGTCGATAACGCGGCCGTAAGCGCCGTGAGGCATCTTAAGGGAGGTGTCGCGGACGTCGTGGGCCTTGGCACCGAAGATGGCGCGCAGCAGGCGCTCCTCGGCGGTCAGAGCGCTCTCGCCCTTAGGCGTAACCTTGCCGACCAGGATGTCGCCAGGGCCGACCTCGGCGCCGATGCGGATGATGCCGTCCTCGTCAAGGTTGGCAAGCATATCCTCGGAGAGGTTCGGGATCTCGCGGGTGATCTCCTCGGGGCCGAGCTTGGTGTCGCGGGCGTCGATCTCGTGGCGGGTGATGTTGATGGTCGTCAGCAGGTCCTCGGCCACCAGGCGCTCGGACACGACGATACCGTCCTCGTAGTTGAAGCCTTCCCACGGCATGTAGGCCACGGTGAGGTTCTGGCCCAGTGCGAGCTCGCCGTGATCGGTCGAAGGACCGTCGGCCAGGGGCTCGCCCTGCTCAACGGTGTCACCGACGCGCACGAGCGGACGGTGGTTGATGCAGGTGGACTGGTTGGAGCGCTGGTACTTGGCCAGGTGATACTCGTCCATGCCGCCGGCATGCTTGACGATGATCTTGGCGGCGTCGGCAAAGATGACCTCGCCGGCGTTCTTGGCCAAGGTGACCTCGCCGGAGTCCAGAGCGGCGCGACGCTCCATGCCGGTACCGACATAGGGAGCGGCGGGGTGAACCAGCGGCACGGCCTGACGCTGCATGTTAGCGCCCATCAGCGTACGCTTGGCGTCGTCGTGCTCGAGGAACGGGATCAGCGTGGCTGCGACGGAGAGCATCTGACGCGGCGAGACGTCCATGTAGTCGACGTCCTCGACGGGCACGTCGGCGGGAGCGCCGAAGGAGCCGTCGAAGTCGCGGGTACGGGCGATCACGGTGTGCGGACGGACGATCTTGCCCTCGGCATCGGTCGTGATGAACTCGTTGGTCTTGGGATCGAGCGGCGTGTTGGCCGGCGCGATGACGTGCTTCTCTTCCTCGTCAGCGGTCATCCAGTCGATCTGGTCGGTGGCAACGCCGTTCTCAACACGACGGAACGGAGCCTCGATGAAGCCATACTCGTTGACGCGGGCGTAGAGGGCGAGCGAGCCGATCAGGCCGATGTTGGGGCCTTCGGGGGTCTCGATCGGGCACATGCGGCTGTAGTGCGAATTGTGAACGTCGCGGACGGCCGTCGGCACGTTGGTGCGGCGGCTGGAGCCGGACTTGTGGCCGGCAAGACCACCAGGGCCGAGTGCGGACAGACGGCGCTTGTGGGTCAGACCGGTCAGGGGGTTCGCCTGGTCCATGAACTGCGAGAGCTGCGAGGAACCGAAGAACTCCTTGATGGAGGCCACGATCGGGCGGATGTTGATGAGCGACTGCGGAGTGATCTCGTCGATGTCCTGGGAGCTCATGCGCTCGCGGACGACGCGCTCCATACGGCTCATGCCGATACGGAACTGGTTGGCGACGAGCTCGCCGACGGTACGGATGCGGCGGTTGCCGAAGTGGTCGATGTCGTCGACCTTGAAGCCCTGCTCGCCGGCAGCGAGGGACAGCAGGTAACGCAGCGTCGCGACGATGTCCTCGTCGGTGAGCACCGTGACCTCTTCCTCGGTGGTGAGGTTGAGCTTCTTGTTGACCTTGTAACGACCGACGCGGGCCAGGTCGTAGCGTTGCGGGTTAAAGAGCAGACCCTCGAGCAGGCTGCGGGAAGCGTCCACGGTGGGAGGCTCGCCCGGGCGCAGGCGACGGTAGATCTCGATGAGGGCGTCCTCGCGAGTGAGGGCGGTGTCGCGCTCCAGGGTACGCTTGATCACATCGGAGTTGCCGAGCAGCTCGATGATGTCATCGTTAGTGACGGCGATGCCAAGGGCGCGCAGGAACATCGTGGCGCTCTGCTTGCGCTTACGGTCGATGGAGACCATGAGCTGGTCGCGCTTGTCGACCTCAAACTCAAGCCAGGCACCGCGGGACGGGATGATCTGGGCCTTGTAGATCTGCTTGCCCGAATCCATCTCGGAGCTGTAGTACACGCCCGGGGAGCGGACGAGCTGCGAGACGACGATACGCTCGGTACCGTTGATGATGAAGGTACCCTGATCGGTCATCATGGGGAAGTCGCCCATGAAGACGAGCTGCTCCTTGATCTCGCCGGTCTCCTTGTTGGTGAGACGGACGTCGGTCAGAAGCGGAGCCTGATAGGTCATATCCTTCTCGCGGCACTCCTCGACGGTGTGCGCGGGGTCGCCGAACTGATGCTCGCCGAAGGTAACCTCGAGAACATGGTTCTGGCTCTGGATGGGGCTGGATTCCTTGAACGCCTCACGAAGGCCCTCGTCCTTAAAACGCTCAAAGGATTCCCTTTGAACAGAGATAAGGTTGGGGAGCTCCATGGCCTCCGGGATTTTCCCGAAGCTGACGCGCTTGCGCTCAGTGGCAGTGTATGCGTAGGTCACCAGGTTTTTCCTCCTTCACGGAAATGCTCGGTGGGTTGGCGAGGCATAGCTTCGCCAGTTATCGCAACCTAATAGTTTATCAGGTACCGACCGTTGGGCAAGAAAAGCCTTGACGCGATTGAGTTTTTGGAGTAGCAAAGTTTTTCGACAGAAAAGGTGCAGGTAGATAGGTATGTACCGAACATCTGTTCATATATTTTCTGTGAACAGAGGGCCGGCAATCGCAGCTCTTATAAAAAACGGGCGCGAACCGAGGTCCACGCCCGTAAATGTCGATGCCCGAAGGCTTATTTGCGCATCAAACCGCCGCGCTCGTCGATGGCGTCCCAGAAGGCGCCAGCAAAGCGAGGATCGCTTGCGGCCATGAGGGCGTTGGTGGCCATCCAGCCAGACGGGGTGCCGGTGTCGTAGCCCGAAAGCGGATCGATGACGACGGCGTACATGGCCTCGCGGTCGAGCGAGCGGGCCATGGCGTCGGTCAGCTGGATCTCGCCGCCCTTACCAGCCTGCTGATCGGCCAGCAGGTCCATGACCAGCGGGCTCAGCAGGTAGCGACCGACGATGTACAGGTTGGACGGAGCAGCCTCGGGAGCGGGCTTCTCAACCAGACCGCCGATACGCCAGACAGCGCCCGGCTCGGCATCGGCAACGTCCTCGGCGCCCTCGAGCGAACCGACGCGCTCGCCGGCGATAACACCGTAGCGGCTGACTTCCTCGGGCGAGCAAGCAGCGACGGCGATAACCGAAGCGCCACCGTGCTCCTTGGAAACGGCGAGCATCTTGTCGCAGATGTCGCGGTTAGGCACAACGTAGTCGCCCAGAAGAACCAGGAAGTTCTCCCCTGCCACGGCGTCGGCAGCAGAGCGAATGGCATGGCCGAGGCCCTTGGGCTCGTACTGATAACGGAAGTCGACCGGCATACCGCCAGCGTGGGCGACGGCATCGGCATAGGCGTTCTTGCCGCGCTCGCGCAGCAGGTTCTCGAGCGAACGGTCGGGCTGGAAGTAGTTCAGCAGCTCGGGCTTGCCGGGCGAGGTAACGATGATGGCGTCGTCGACCTCCTCGGGGTCGAGTGCCTCCTCGACGACATACTGGATGACCGGCTTGTCGAGCACCGGCAGCATCTCTTTGGGCGTGCACTTGGTGCCAGGCAGAAAACGCGTGCCAAGACCGGCGGCGGGGATGATTGCCTTCATGTTATTCAAAGATCCTTTCGCAGGCGCAAAAGCGCCCCGTGCGTGCGGCGCACAGCCGCAGACCAAATTGCGATACCCAAGCATCTTACCGCTGGAACTATATGTCGCTACAAGGCAGAGACAATTCTTCAGCAGGTCAACGCAAATTATTGCTCGAATGGTGCAATTTTATTGCCCAACGGCAGGGCACCCGATGCGACGCAAATCACAGAACATGGCAGTTTGAGCAACCGATGTCGGGGAACCGAAAAACAAAAAAGACGGGGCTCGCAATGCGAACCCCGTCTGCAAAGGAATCTGGCGAGAAAGCCTGATTACTTGAGGGTGACAGCAGCGCCAGCAGCCTCGAGCTTCTCCTTGGCAGCCTCGGCGTCCTCCTTCTTGGCACCCTCGAGAACAGCCTTGGGAGCGCCCTCGACGACCTCCTTGGCCTCCTTCAGGCCAAGGTTGGTGAGCTCACGGACGGCCTTGATGACCTGGATCTTGTTGTCGCCGAAGCCCTCGAGCACGACGTCAAACTCGGTCTTCTCCTCGGCCTCAGCAGCGCCAGCAGCGGGAGCGGCGACAACAGCGGCAGGAGCAGCGGCGGAAACGCCGAAGGTGTCCTCGATAGCCTTAACGAGCTCGGAAGCCTCGAGAAGGGTCATTTCCTTAAGAGCATCGATGATCTCATCGGTGGTAAGCTTAGCCATTTCTAAGTCCTTTCGGTTTCCGTGCGGATGCACGGAGATCAGTTAAAACACGGCGCGAATGCGCCAGGGGTGCGGCGTTGCCGCCGCGGGTGAAAACAGCAACTAGGCTGCCTTCTGCTCGGAGACCTGCTGGATCGAACGAGCGAGACCAGAGGAAACGCCGTTGACGCAGACAGCGATGTCGCGAGCGAAACCAGAGATGAGACCGGCGATCTGGCCGAGAAGCTGATCCTTGGTGGGCAGCTCGGCGATAGCCTTAACATCATCAGCGGAAACGGCCTTGCCGTCGGAGATACCGCCCTTGATCTCAAGGACGCCCTTGGACTTAGCAGAGAAGTCCTTAAGGGCCTTAGCGGCCTCGACCGGCTCGGACTCGTAGAACACATAAGCGACGGGGCCGGCGAGGATCTCGTCGAGCTCGGGCTGCTCCTGGTTCTTGAGAGCGATCTTGACCAGGTTGTTCTTGTAGACCTTCATCTCGGCGCCGCACTCGCGAAGCTGATGACGCAGCTCCTGAGCCTGCTTAACCGTCAGACCGTTGTAGTTGACGACGAACAGACCGGCGTTCTCGGCGATACGGGACTCGATCTCTGCAACCTTGTCGATTTTGTACTGCTGGGGCATAAATTACACCTCCTCGAATTCTTTCCGGGCACGGTCCGCCACAAGGACGTGACGGGGGCATGTCCAAAAAGAAAGCCCCCGCGCTGCATGAGCGACGGGGGCGAGAAGACATATCTACTCGACCACCTCGGCTGGCGGGATGTCCCATTAAGCTCGCGGACGATGCCCGTTTGCACCGGCTGTCTCTGGCAGCGGATTCGTGCGTGAACCGAAAGTATTATGGCGGGGACCTCGGCGTCGGTCAACGGACACGAGGATTCGTACACAAACCCTGCATACGCTCCGACCGGGAGGGGCAGGGCGAGTTTTCCGCTCGGTCAAGTCCTGGGCTCGCACGAAGGCCACATTAAGTGGCCTTCGGCTCGTGCGGAATCTACGAAAATCTCAACCCGGCCCCTCGGACCGGAGCTGCGGTAACTTTGCTGCGAATCCTCGTGTCCGTTGAGCGACGTGCCCCACTCATAATGCTTGGGTCGGTGGGCTGATGTGTTGCATCCCTGAGGGCTAAAAGGTTGAAATGAAGGTGGACAGGCGGTGGAGGCCTTCGTCTAGGTCTTTGTCGGAGACGCAGTAGCTTAGGCGGATATGACCTTCGGTGCCGAAGCAGTCGCCCGGGACTAGGGCTACGTTTGCCTCTTCGATGGCTTTGATGCAGAAGTCTTCGCTGGTTAGGCCGAACTTTTTGATGCTCGGGAAAGTGTAGAAGGCTCCTGCGGGCTCTACTACGTCGAGGCCCATGGCGTATAAGGCTGCGAGGACGCGTTCGCGGCGGGCTCGGTAGACTTTGAGCATGGGGGTTGGGTCGACGGTCAGGGCTCGGGCTGCGGCGTCCATTTCGAAGGAGACAGCACTCGATACTAAGTATTGGTGAGCCTTTGCGATCTCGGCGATGACGGGGGCTGCCGCTGCGAGCCAGCCCAAGCGCCAGCCGGTCATGGCCCAGGGCTTGGAGAAGCTCTCGATGACCACCGTCTGGTCGCGCAGCTCCGGGTGGCACTGGGCAAAGCGCTCGTAGCCATCCACATAGACCAGACGGTTGTATACGTCGTCGCAGACTACGTAGATGCCCGCCTGCTCTGCCACGCGCGCCACGGCGTCGAGCGATGCCGTGTCGAGGATGCAACCCGTGGGATTGTTGGGCGAGCAGATGACGATGGCCTTGGTCGCCGGGGTCACACAGGCGCGAAGCGCATCCTCGTCAATCTGGAATTGCGCAGGCTCCGTATCCAAAAAGACAGCCTTGGCGTGATTGGCCACGACGATGCTCTCGTACAGGCCAAAGGCCGGCGTGGGGATGATGACCTCGTCGCCGGGGTTGAGCATAGCCATAAATGTTGCCGACAGTGCCTCGGTCGCGCCGTCGGTCAGGATGACCTCATCGGCGGAAAACGCCAGGCCCGCGTCATCCATATATTCGGACAGTGCATCACGCAGGGCGGGGCGACCGTTGTTGGGCGGATAGTGCGTGTCACCGCGGTCCAGCGCGGCGGTCACCTCGGCGCTAATCACATCGGGCGTGGGAAAATCGGGCTCGCCGAGCGCGAGCGCGATACACCCCGGATGCTGGGCGGCGAGCGCGTTAATCCGGCGGATACCGGAGGGCTTGAGCATGGCAAGCGAGGTATTCATGGGCAGACGCATGGCGTTCCTTTCGTAAGGGTTGCACTAGGATAGCGCGGCGGGGCGCCACCAGACGGTGTAACCTAAACGGAAACGAGCCGGAAAGGAGATGGCATGGAGACGACCGCGCGCGGCGACTTACCAAAAACACTGCACACCATTGCGTATATCAGTATTCCCAATAGCGCCGATCTTGATTTTTTGCTCTGGGACCTGCAGGATGCCATCGCCGCCTATGCTCAACTTTCCGGCACCGCACTCCCCCGCCCGGTCGACTTGAAGGCAAATGACGCCGGCAGCGTTGCCGATGGCATCGTGCTGGCCATTGAAGATGTGGCTGACGATGAGACGTTGACTGCTATCGAGCAGGCGCTTGAGCGCTTTGGCGGTACGGGAACGCGCGTCTATGCCGCGATTCGAGCCGCACAAGAGGGCACTGAGCAGGCGCGTGGGACCGCCGTTCGCCTGCACAAGGCATGTGAGCGCCATGACCAATTGTGGTGTGGCGGCGTTGCCATCTGCGCCGGCAGCGGCATCGCAGCGCTTCGCCACTCCCCGCGCATGGGCCTCTTGCGCCGACCGTTTTCCGAAGCCATGGACAAGCTCGTGGGTGCGGTGCGTATGGGTTGCTCGGTTGAGCATGCGCAGCGACTCGGCGGCGGCAGTGCCGAGGACATCGACACCAATGGCATGGTTTGCGCCGAGCCAGCCGTGCCCGCGCCGATCTGGCGAGGCGTTCTGAAACACCTCGGCGCCCGCACTCAATCAATAATCTAAATTAATAAGCTGCCCAGTCAACGGCTTCACTCCAACGCTCGACAAGCCGCTCCAAACGCCACGCCGCGTTGGCAGGACTCGTCGACGGCAGCACGATGGCAGGTAGCCCCGTCCGCTCTTGTAGATATCGTTTGTAGAGCCGCCCGGCCGCGCCGCCGTTGCAGATAACGACCTCAATCGGCGTGACATCGGTAATGCGCTCGATATGTGCCGGCACAACGTTGCGAATGCTCGCGTCGCTCGAGCCCTTAATGTCGCAACTCTCGATCACATCCCACAGGGCCACGCCGCCGTTCAGCAGCATGGATCGCTTGGCAGCAATGGAGGCATCGAGCGTCGCGGGCTCACCGCTTGCCAAAGG
Source organism: uncultured Collinsella sp. (assembly GCA_900544755.1). Classification (GTDB taxonomy): domain Bacteria; phylum Actinomycetota; class Coriobacteriia; order Coriobacteriales; family Coriobacteriaceae; genus Collinsella. The sequence goes on from UQWQ01000012.1 coordinate 15,271, forward strand.
ATCGCCCTCGTTGGGTGGCACGAGCACACCGAGGCACGCGGCCATCACGCGCCAAAAGCGATTCTGGGGATTGCCGTAATAAAAGGCATTGGTACGCGAAAGCACTGAGGGAAACGACCCCAACACCAAGATGCGCGAGTGCTGGTCGAACACGGGCTCGAACCCGTGCTCAATATGTTGATAGCCCTCGTCAGGCGTTGCCATGACCTAGGCCCTCGACAGATAGCGCACCTCGTAGGGCGCAAGCTCAAGAGTACCCGTCAGCTCAACCGTGGGCGCGCCGTCGGCAAGCAGGTCAACAAAGGACCCGTTGAGCTCGCCAGCGCCAAAGGTGTAAGGCTCGTCCACGGCATTCACCGCCACGAGTACCGTCGCGCCGTCGCAGGCGCGCTCGAACAGCAGCTGCTTGTTCTGGATCACCACGTTGCGATAGGCACCGTAGTTGAGAGCACGGGCCGCCGCGTCGTCGGCCGAGCGAAGGTGCGTGAGCTGCGTGACGAACGCCGTCAGCTCGTTGGGCGCAGGCTCATCGAGCGCAGGTCGCAGCGCCCAGTCACCATCGGGGCCGCCCTTTTCGCCGGCAATCCCCCACTCGCTGCCATAGTAGACACACGGAATGCCCGGCATGCCAAAGAGCATGCCATAGGCGGGACGCAGGCACGACTTGTCGGTGAGGATGCTCGCCAGGCGCGGCACGTCGTGGTTGTCGACAAACGACAGCAGGTGTTTGCCGCGGTAGATGCACCACGGATCGCCGCCAAACTGGCGATGCAGCGAATGCGCGATCTCGAACATGTTGACCGAGTTAAAGCTGGAGTACAGGCCCTTGTAGCACTCGTAGTTGGTGCAGGAGTCGAGCATCTCGTCGTTGACGATCTGGTTGTAGTCGCCGTGGAGCGTCTCGCCGATCAGCACAAAGTCGGGCTTGAGCTCACGGGTAAAGGCATGCAAACGACGCATGAAATCACGGTCAAGCATATAGGCAACGTCCAGGCGCAGGCCGTCGACGCCAAAGACCTCGGCCCAACGACGCACGGACTCGAGCAGGTAATCGACCACGGCGGGGTTTTGCAGGTTGAGCTTCACAAGCTCAAAATGGCCCTCCCAGCCCTCGTACCAAAAGCCGTCACTATAGCAGGAATCGCCGTCAAAACTGATGTGGAACCAGTCCTTGTAGGGCGAGTCCCACTTACGCTCCTGCACGTCGCGGAAGGCCCAAAAGCCACGACCGACGTGGTTGAAGACGGCATCGAGCACCACGCGGATGCCATGGGCGTGCAGCGTCTCGCACACGGCGGCAAAGTCGGCGTCGCCACCTAGGCGGCGGTCGATGTGGCGCAGGCTGCGCGTGTCGTAGCCATGGCTGTCGGATTCGAGCGGCGGGTTAATGAGCACAGCACCGATGCCGAGCTCTTGCAGGTAGTCGGCCCATTGGGCGATCTTCATGATGGGCGCATCGGGGTTGGGCGCGGCGTTGGCAGCCTGAGCGAGTTCATCCTCGGCAACGGGGGCGGCGTTTTCGCGCGGAGCTCCGCAAAAGCCCAGCGGATAGATCTGATAGAACGTCGTCTCGTATGCCCACATAGCAACCTCCCGGTAAGCTCAACACAACGACATCCATTGTATGCCCGGCTTGTATCCTCTTCCCCAAAATAAGTTGCGGCGGAATAGTTCCTGTTTGAGCCTTCAGAGGCCTTAAACAGGAACTATTCCACCGCAACTGATGAGGGGACGTGATTAGGCGACGGGCTTTGCGCGGCGTATGGCTGGGAACAGTACGGTGATGGCGAGGATGACGCCCACGACGGTAATCGCCCCGCCCGCGAAGCCAATCCAAGCGATACCGGGACCCGAAACCACGGCGCCACCGATTGCGGTGCCCGTGCCGATACCCAGATTGAACAGGCCCGAGAAGATCGACATGGCGACGGCCGACGAATCCGCCGGTGTGTACTTGATGAGCTCGGCCTGAAACGCCACGTTAAAGGCCGTGGAGCAGCAGCCCCATAGCGCGCAAACAGCGAGAACGGCAACGAGCGACGGTGCAACCGGACCCATGAGCAGCAGAGCCACCGGCACGCCGGAGAGCGTGATAGCCAAGAACGGGAAGCGATGCCCATCGAACAGACGGCCGAACAGCCAGCTTCCGAGCAGACCAGAGCAGCCGAACGCCGTCAGCGTCATGGTAATAGCGCTTGCGTCGACGTGCGCGACCTGCGCCAGGAACGGCTCGATATAGCTGTAACCCGTATAATAGCCGGTCGCCATAAAGACCGTGACCGCATAAAGCGCGATGAGGAACGGGTTCTTGAGCAGCTCGGGAAGCTGTTTGAGCGTAAAGCGCTCACCCGCCGGCATAGCCGGGAACACCGCTGCCTGGTACACCACCGCAACGGCAGAAAAAGCCCCGACCACGGCAAACGTCATGCGCCAGCCCACGGCCAGGCCGATGGCGCGGCCGATCGGCAGGCCAAAGATCTGCGCGATGGACGAGCCCGTGGCGATCATGCTGATGGCGAGCGCCCCGTGACGGGTGTCGACCAGGCGCGAGGCCATAATCGAGGCGACTGACCAGAACACGGCGTGCGCGCAGGCGACCACCAGGCGCGCGCAGACCAGGATGGGATATGTCGGTGCCACAGCGGACAGGAACTGCCCGAGAGAGAACACGGCAAGCACGCCGAGCAGCATACGCTTGAACTCAAAGCGCGAGGCGAACACCATAAGCGGCAACGACAGCAGCATGACGCCCCAGGCGTAGACCGAGATCATGATGCCGGCCTGGGCCTCGGTGAGCGAGAACGACGCGGCAATATCAGTCAGAAGGCCGATGGGCATAAACTCCGACGTGTTGAACACGAACGCACAACAGGCGAGCCCGATAAGAGGGAGCCACTGCTTGAGTGAGATGCCATCTTGTCTTGCCTGACTCATATATAACGTCTCCAATCATTTTGAGCGGAGGCGATTATATAGCAACGGCCCCGCATCCGTCAGCAACAGATTCGGGGCCGCAATCAACTCAATACACAGGGGTTGCGCCGTCAATAAATAGCTAAGCCAACCCCAGCAATATGCCCGCCGAATGCACGACAAACGCCACGATCCAGGCGACCGTCACCTGAAACGCGAACACGGCAACGGCATAGCGCGCGCCCAGCTCGCTCTTGACGGCACCGATGGACGCCACGCAAGGCGGGTACAGCAGCGTAAAGACCAGGAACACGTAAGCGGTAAACGGCGAAAACATGGTTGACAGCACCGCGGGCGACGTTGCGCCCAAAAGCACCGTGAGGGTCGAAATGACGCTCTCCTTGGCGATAAGTCCGGTGACGAGCGCCGTCGAGGCGCGCCAGTCGCCGAAGCCGAGCGGGGCCAACACCGGCGCGATGATGCTACCCAGACCGGCAAGCAGACTCTGCGACTGATCGGCGACCACATTAAAGCGGATGTCGAACGTCTGCAGGAACCAGATGACCACCGTAGCGGCAAAGATAATGGTAAAGGCCTTGGTAATAAAGTCCTTGGCCTTATCCCATGCCAGCATCACCGTCGTCTTGACGCTTGGCAGGCGATAGTTGGGAAGCTCCATGATAAACGGCACCGGGTCGCCCTTAAATGCCGTGCGGTTGAGCACCAAAGCCGCGATGCAGCCGACCACGATACCGATCAGATAGAGCGAGACCATGGCGGGAACTGTCGCCTGCGGGAAAAACGCCCCGCACAGCAGACCGTAGACCGGCAACTTGGCCGAACAGCTCATGAACGGCGTGAGCATGACCGTCATCTTGCGGTCGTGCTCGAATGGGAGCGTACGGGTTGACATGATTGCCGGCACGGTGCAGCCAAAACCGACGAGCATGGGCACAAAGCTGCGGCCCGACAGGCCAAAGCGACGCAGCACCTTATCCATGACAAAGGCCACGCGCGCCATGTATCCGGAGTCTTCCAGAATGGAGAGGAACAAGAAGAGCACGACGATAATCGGCAGGAAGGTCAGCACGCTGCCCACACCCGTAAGCACGCCGTCGACAGCCAGCGAGCGCACCACGTCGTTGGTGCCGAACGCCTTGAGGCCCGCATCGGCCGAGGCGATGATGACCGCGATGCCGTCCTCCATGAGTCCCTGCAACGCCGCGCCGATCACGCCAAACGTCAGCCAAAAGACGAGGCCCATGATCACCAGAAACGCCGGAATGGCTGTGTAGCGACCCGTCAGGATGCGGTCGATCTTGACGGAGCGCACGTGCTCGCGGCTCTCGTGCGGCTTGACGACGCAGCGCCCACACACGTCGCCGATAAAGCCGAAGCGCATGTCAGCCAGTGCAGATAGACGGTCGGTACCGGCCTCACCCTCCATCTGGGTAATGATGTGCTCGATGGCGTCAAGTTCGTTACGGTCCAGATGAAGCGCCTCGGTCACCAGCTCGTCGCCCTCAACCAGCTTGGTCGCCGCAAAACGCACCGGGATATGCGCCGTCGCGGCATGGTCCTCGATAAGGTTGGCGATGCCGTGAATGCAGCGATGCAGCGCGCCGCCGTCTGGACCATCGGGCGCGCAGAAGTCCAGGCGACCGGGGCGCTCGCGGAACCGCGCCACGTGCAAGGCATGATCCACCAACTCGCCAATGCCCTCGTTGCGGGCAGCGCTAATGGGAACAACAGGCACGCCCAGCAGGCTCTCGAGCAGGTTGACGTCTACGGCACCACCATTGGCGGTCACCTCGTCCATCATGTTGAGCGCGATGACCATGGGGCGGTCGAGCTCCATGAGCTGCAGTGTCAGGTACAGATTACGTTCGATGTTGGTGGCGTCGATAATGTCGATGATGGCATCGGGATGCTCGTCAAGGATGAATTGGCGGCTGACGATCTCCTCGCCCGTGTACGGCGACAGCGAATAGATGCCGGGCAGGTCGGTAACGTTCGCCTCGGGGTGGTTGCGGATGGTGCCATCTTTGCGGTCGACCGTCACGCCGGGAAAGTTACCGACATGTTGGTTGGAGCCCGTCAGCTGGTTGAATAACGTGGTCTTGCCGCAGTTTTGGTTGCCGGCGAGGGCAAAGTGCAGCGGCGCGCCCTCGGGCACGGCCGTCTTTGCCGCACGGGGCGAATACGTCCCCTCGCCGAGTGCCGGATGCTCCGTCGTGCCGATTGCAGCGTTAGCGCGCGGACCCATATCGGTATCGTGAATGCCCACAAGCTCAATGCGGGCGGCATCGTCCTTGCGCAGTGTCAACTCGTAGCCACGCAGACGGATCTCGAGCGGGTCGCCCATGGGGGCGTATTTCATCATGGTGACTTCGGTGCCCGGCGTTAGGCCCATGTCCAAAATATGCTGTCGGAGCGCCTGATCATCGGATGTCACCGATGCGACAACGGCGTCCTTTCCAATCTCGAGCGTATCGAGCTTCACGCGCTCATCCTTTCGTTAGACGCGGTTAACCGTTTACCGGGGCTAACCAACTCGTAACGACAAATGATAGCGCTCTGAACTATTTTATAAAGTCAAATACCGATGTTTACCTGCGCAAACTTTATGCGATGCGCCCCGAAAGCTCTTTGCGCATACCGCTCAGCGAGATCGAAACGGAACCCGACCGCGCGGTGGCAGTGAGTCGATCACCCTCGACTGACCCCGTGCATGTAAAGGGCGCCTTGCCCATCAAGACGTGGGAGATAGTACCCGAAAGTTCAAAGAAATCGCCCTCAGCGCGGGCACTCGAGAGAGCGATATTGAGACCCCTGACGTTTAGTACTGCCCTGAGCACGCCGTTCACCCCATGTGAAAACGTCACCTCGCCGCGCTTGCTCCCCACCGGCGTCTGGGCCAAAACCACATACGTACCCTCAAGCATGGCTCCTCCTCTGAGTAGGCTTTTTGAAACGGGCAAGTAGTCTACTTTTACATATGGCGCTCCAGGAAGCGGAAGGCTAGGCGAATCCAGGGACGGACCGCCACCTGCTTGTCCTCGTTGTCGACCGCGGTGTTGGCGTTGCCGAGCGAAAGGCCGTGGCCACCCTGGTCAAAGACGTGCATCTCGCATGCAACACCCTCCTCGGCCATGCGCTGCGCAAACGGGTAGACCTGCGCGACCGGCGCCGTCTTATCGTCCGAAACGCCCCACACAAAGGTCGGAGGCATCTGGCGCGAAACGTGCGTGGTAGGGCAAATGTCGGTCAGGTGCTCATCGGTCGCCTCGCCGCCCGTCACCATCGACAGATAGTCGTTGAGCAAATCGCGCCCCGTCTTGCCACCCGTCTTGGGCACGCGCAGGTCGATGCGCGGGTCGCGCGTCTGCATATCGCGCACATAGGCAAGATCGAGCAACGGATAGCCCAGCACCACGGCGTCGGGACGAATATCCTCCGGACGAGCCCCTGCCAGGCCCGCGAAGGGTCCGGTCTTCCACTGCGTTGCCAACGAGGCGCAGATCATGCCTCCCGCCGAGAAACCCACGATGCACACGCGCCTGGGATCGACATGCCACTCGTCGGCGTTGGCGCGCACGGTAGCAATCATCTTGGCGAGGTCCGCCTGCGGGTGCGGAAAGCTCACGTCGCCCGTGGCGCTCGTCACATAGTTGAGCACAAAGGCCTGGTAGCCGCGGTCCAAAAATGCAAACGCCACCGGGTCCTGCTCGTGCGGAGCGATATGCGTAAACCCGCCTCCGCCGCAGATGATCACCGCGGGGCGGCGGCCATTGGGCTTGTCGGGCAGCGGCTCGGCACCCAGATACGTAAACGTCGCCGGATAATCCTCGGTCGGCTCCTCGCCCCACAGCGCATGGTTCTCAATAATCATAGGTGCTCCCTCCGTGCGATTCGTGCGCACTCGTTTTTCGCACCTTAGCGTACCCCACTTGAGCCCGCGGCACAGAAACACCCCCGCAATAAGTTGGCCTTCAACTGATATATCACAAAATCGCTGTTCAGAGGTATCGTTGGACAGCGTAAAATAGGAGCGCTGACCGTGCTGGGAAACACGTACGAAACGTTTCCGGCAAACCACACGCGTGCAACATGCGCGCCTGATACGTTGGAGGCATCTATGGGTCTGCTCGATTCGCTCAAGTCCACGTTCACTTCGTCGGGCGAGGCGTCCGTTCCGCCCGCAGCAAGCTTCGCCACCCGCGAAGGCGTCATCTACGCTCCTGTCAACGGCGTGCTCGTCAATCTGAGTGAGGTTCCCGACGAGACCATCGCCTCGGGCATGCTCGGCCAGGGTTACGGCATCGAGCCCATTACCGGCACCATTTACGCCCCCGCCAACGGCCGTATCGGCGCCACCACCGTCACCAACCACTCCATCGGCATGATCACCGAGGACGGCCTGCGCGTGTTCATCCATGTTGGCCTGGGCACCGTGGAAATGAACGGCAAGGGTTTTGCCCGCTTTGTCGAGATGGGCGACACGGTCAAGGCAGGCCAGCCGCTCATCAGCTTCGACCGCGACGCTATCAAGGCCGCCGGTCACGAGGACATCGTGACCGTCATCATCTCTGAGCTCGACCGCCTCAAGAGCATCGACCACGTCGGCGAGTCTGGCACGCTTATCGGCGGCAATCCGCTCGTCAAGCTTGGCGATCCGCTGCTGGTTGCCAAAACCAAGTAGCCGATCATCGTCGCATAAAGGCTCAACCACCCGTGCATCTTTGCCGCATCTGTGTTGTTGTTTTTGCCTATGTAGAGGTTCTGAAACGTTTCTATATAGGCAGCTGAGCATCAACGCAGGTGCGGCTTTTGCGTAGCGAAGCATTGCCCTGTGGCATGTTGTTCAACCGCACGAACCCCCTTCCTTTGTCCGCGCAGAGCGCTAGACTGCTAGGTCGACATTGGAGGAAAGATCGATGCAAAACACACCCACGGGCGCCGTACATGCCGCGCCTCAACGCAGCCAACGCATCGTCGCGCTCGACGGGCTTCGCGCCCTCGCCATCGCCGGCGTCGTCCTATATCACCTTCGCCCCAGCCGCCTGACCGGCGGTTTTTTGGGCGTTACACTCTTCTTTACGCTGAGTGGCTATCTCGCCACCAAAAGCATTATGCGAGCCACGGCACGCGACGGATTCTCGTACCCGCGCTATATCTGCCGCCGCATTGCGCGCATGATGCCACCGATCGTCGTGGCGATCGTGCTTACCGCCGTCGCCACCTACATCGCGGCCCCGAGCCTACTCTCCAAGGTGCAACAGGACGCCCTGCCATCGGCACTCTTTTTGAGCAACTGGTTCTACATCTTCCGCAACGTCTCGTATTTCGCCGCTGCGGGGCTCCCCTCGCCGCTCACGCACCTGTGGTTCTGCGCTGTCACTATGCAGTTCTATCTGGTATGGCCGGTCATCCTTATGGCGCTGTGCAGCAAAACCAGGTCTCGCAACACCGCCATCGGCATCACGATCGCATTCGCGCTTATATCGACGGCAGCCATGGTCCTCATGTTTAATCCCACCGCCGACACATCGCGCGTCTACTACGGAACCGACGCCCGTGCCGCCGAGCTTCTATGCGGAGCCTTAGCCGCCGTCGCCGCGCCGCGTCTGCGCGAGATGCTGAGCGGCGACGCCCGTACCCCCGGCGCCAGCAAGGGTATCTCGAAGGTCAACGTGGTCTCCGTCGCGTGGCTCGCTGCCGTCGTAGTCGGCGCGTTCACGCTGACCGGAGAGAACCCCCTGCTCTACCGCGGTGGCTTTTTGCTGCTCGCCCTGCTCACCGGGCTTCTTATCATCTGCGTGCAAAACACGGAATGTATCGTGCGTCGTCTGTTGTCGGTCAAGCCGCTCGTCTGGCTAGGCCAGCGCTCGTTCTCGGTCTATCTGGTGCACTACCCCCTGCTCATCCTTATGAACCCCGCAACCCGCACTACCCGCATCGCCTGGTGGGAGCAGGTATTACAGCTTGTGCTGATCCTTGCGGTAGCCGAGGTTTTCTATCGCTTCGTCGAACGCCCTTGGTCCCACAAGCCGGCCCAACAGGACAGCACGGCAAGAAAGCGCGTCCTCGCGCCCGCCATGATGCTCCCTGCGTTTGCCGCCGCATGCGTCGCCGCACTTGCCTTCGCGCCGCTTAACTGGGCAGGCATCGCCACCGCCCGCGCCGAGCAGCTCCGCCCCGAGCTTGTCCAAAACGCAACCTCGCCCAAGGACAACGGCGCCGGCGGCAAGAGCGCCGAGTCCGCATCCAACCAAGACGCTCAGCCCAACGACGCCGCTCAGCAAAAGCCCAAAGAGGGACCTATCGCCGAAAAGGTCCCGAAGAACCTTGACTGGAAGAGCTTTACCTACGACGAGGCAACCGGAACCTGCGACGCCCGCGTGCTCATGATCGGCGACTCGGTCACCGCAGGTGCCCAACCTGGCATTCAGGCGGTGCTTCCCAACGCGTACATCGACGGCGTCGTGAGCCGCCAGTTCTACACCTTCCAGGATGTCTACGCGCAGGACAGCGCCAACTACGACCCGAGCGTGGTCATCTGTGCACTTGGCACCAATGGCCTCATCCGCGACCCCCAGCAGGTGCAGGACGTGATTAATGCCGTGGGCGGCAAGCCCATCTACTTTGTGACCGTGCGCGTGCCGCTCGAGCTGCAGGACCGCAATAACCAGACGATCCGCGATGTATGCGCCCAAAACGACAACGCCGGCGTCATCGACTGGAACGGTGCCTCAGAGGGCCACAGCGAATACCTTGTCGACGACGGCACACACCTCACCCAGGCGGGAATCGACACCTACGCCGTCCTCATACGCCAAGCCATCTGCGGGCACTAGGCACCGCAAAATCGGCGCTTGCGCGGTGCCCACGTCACGCCCATACATCGAGCTTGCCGTTTTGCTACGCTCCACTCGCGGGTTAGAATGGTTAACTGTTTGGAAATAATCCGTACAACCGTTATGGGAGGATACGTGAACCGCACCAAAATCGCGCAGCTCTATACGCACGCCGAGTCGCTCGGTGGCCAGACCGTCACCGTTGCCGGCTGGGTCAAGTCCATCCGCGACATGAAGAACTTTGGCTTTGTTACGCTCAACGACGGCAGCTGCTTCCGCGACCTGCAGGTCGTCATGAACCGCGAGGCACTCGACAACTACGACGAGATCGCCCATCAAAACGTCTCGGCCGCACTCATTTGCACCGGCACCGTCAAGCTGACCCCCGATGCGCCCCAGCCCTTCGAGCTTTCTGCCACCTCCATCGAGGTCGAGGGCGTCAGCGCCCCGGATTACCCGCTGCAGAAGAAGCGCGCAACCGTCGAGTTCCTGCGCACCCAGCAGCACCTGCGCCCGCGCACCAACCTGTTCCGCGCCGTGTTCCGCATCCGTTCTGTCGCGGCTGCCGCCATCCACCGCTTCTTCCAGGAGCAGGGCTTTGTCTACGTCAACACCCCCATCATCACCACGAGTGACTGCGAGGGCGCCGGCGAGATGTTCCGCGTGACCACGCTCGACCCCAAAAATCCGCCCCTCACCGAGTCCGGCGAGGTTGACTGGAGCCAGGACTTCTTTGGAAAGCACGCGAGCCTTACCGTATCCGGCCAGCTCAATGCCGAGAACTTTGCCATGGCCTTTGGCGACGTGTACACCTTTGGCCCCACCTTCCGCGCCGAAAACTCCAACACCACGCGCCACGCCGCCGAGTTTTGGATGATCGAGCCCGAGATGGCCTTTGCCGATCTGAACGACTACATGGATAACGCCGAGGCCATGCTCAAGTACGTCCTTAAGGACGTTATGGCCACCTGCCCCGACGAGCTCAACATGCTCAACAAGTTTGTGGACAAGGGTCTGATCGAGCGCCTGAACCACGTGGCAAACTCCGACTTTGCCCGCGTCACCTATACCGAGGCCGTCGAAATCCTGGAGCAGGCCGTCGCCGCCGGTCACAAGTTTGACTATCCCGTGAGCTGGGGCATCGACCTGCAAACCGAGCACGAGCGTTTCCTGACCGAGGAGCACTTTAAGCGCCCGACCTTCGTAACCGACTACCCGGCCGAGATCAAGGCGTTCTACATGCGCATGAACGAGGACGGCAAGACCGTCGCCGCCGCCGACTGCCTGGTGCCGGGTATCGGCGAGATTATCGGCGGCTCCCAGCGCGAGGAGCGCCTGGATCTGCTCGAGGCCCGCATCAAGGACCTGGGCATGAATCCCGAGCAGTACAAGTACTACCTTGACCTGCGCCGCTACGGTTCCTGCAAGCACGCCGGCTACGGCTTGGGCTTCGAGCGCTTGGTCATGTATCTGACCGGCGTGGGCAACATCCGCGACGTCCTGCCGCACCCGCGCACCGTGGGCAACGCCGACTTCTAATCGCCACAGCGCCACCGAACGCGTTCCAGCGCATCACGCCAGCGCCTCTCGGCAAGCCGAGGGGCGCTTTTTTCAACAGTATCCGTCAAGCTTTTGGCAAGATTTTGGTCAGTTGAGCAGGGCTGTTGAAAACTCGACCCGCCGCTTGCCGACGACTACCGACCGCCCGGAGTGTCCTGCACCCCTGGGAAAGCCCCGCGCCCTAGGCTCCATACCGTCGCCACCCAAAACGGAAAGGACGTGGACGCCATGACCGAAACCGCTGTTGAAACTTACGAGACCACGACGAGGGGCGCCGCCTCGATGGCAGCCTATCGCGCCGTTCGCATCCTGCAACTATTAAGCGAAAACACCGGCGAGGACAAGGCCATGCTTTCCGATGAGTTGATCCGGCGTCTCGCCCATCCCGACGACCCTGCCCGCATGCCCATCTCGGCGGCGCGGCGCAGCATCTACACCGCCATCTCCGCACTTCGCCATGCCGGATACGAAATTGAATACAAGCGCGGCGTGGGGTATCGGCTCTTGACCCGTCCGCTCACCGACGAAGAGATCATCCGGCTCCACGGCATGGTCATGCGCAACCGCTCTACGCCCATCGCCATTCGAAAAAGCATGGCGCAGCACCTGGTCGCCATGGCGAGTGCCGACGTTCGCGGCTACCTCGATGCACCCGAGCCTGCTCCAAGCGCAGGCGACAAATCCACCAAGGCCATACGCACGCCCGTCAAGCGCATCGATGCCTGCGAGCTCATCGAGCAGGCCATCGACCACGGAACCACGGTGAGTTTTGATATTTCGAGTGTCACGGCACGCGGAGAGGTCGAAGTGGCGCGGATGACACTCCGGCCCTTTGCCATCAAGCAACGAGACGGCATCTCGTATTTGCTGGGAACGGTCTATGACGCGCGAGGCGCCGACGACACGCTGCGTACCGTTGAGATCGGCCGCATGAGAAACGTCACCACACGTCTCCTCGACGGCAAGAAGCTCTTCGCCGTCCTGGACGAGGACGATGCCTCCTCCGCCGCATAAGACCCTCCGCCGCCCATTCGACTACCCGTACCGCCCATCCGATTCTGTATTAAAAAACCCGCCAGGCTGTTGTAAAAATGGACATCAGCGCTACTATAGTTCCACTTGCACTTTGTCCCAGTGCAGTGTTTCCAGCCATTTTTACCGGGGGTAAAGACATGAACGACATCACCATCAGCCGCAGGAGCCTTCTGGTCTCCGCCGGTCTGCTCGCGCTCGCCCCGCTCGCCGGATGCGGCGGCAACTCTGGTTCCGGCTCTGCTGCCGCCGGTTCCGACTACACCATCGGCGTTCTGCAACTCACCGAGCACTCCGCACTCGATGCCGCCAACGACGGCTTTGTCAAGGCCATCAAGGAGAGCGGCCTTAAGGTCAAGATCGACCAGAAGAACGCCCAGAACGACCAGTCCACGTGTAAGTCCATCGCCGACAAGTTCGTGGGCGATGGCGTCGACCTGATCTATGCCATCGCTACGCCCGCCGCGCAGGCCGCCGCCGGCGCCACCGCCGATATCCCCATCGTGGGCTGCGCCATCACCGACTACGCTGCCTCGGGCCTGGTCCAGGACAACGATAAGCCCGGCACCAACGTCACCGGTGCCTCCGACCTCACCCCGGTCGCCGAGCAGCTCGAGATGATGCAGAAGGTCCTGCCCGACGTTAAGAAGGTCGGCTTGCTCTACTGCACCGCCGAGTCCAACTCCGACGTCCAGATCAAGGCCGCCAAGAAGGAGCTCGACAAGCTGGGCCTGAAGTACACCGATTACACCGTCTCGAGCTCCAACGAGATCCAGTCCGTCGTCGAATCTGCCGTGGGCAAGGTCGACGCGCTGTACTCCCCCACCGATAACACCATCGCTGCGGGCGCCTCGCAGGTGGGCCAGATCTGCAAGGAGAACAAGCTTCCCTACGTGACCGGCGAGGAGGGTATGTGCATGGCTGGCGGCCTGTTCACCCTCTCCATCAACTACGAGGATCTGGGCTACGCCGCGGGCGAGATGGCCGTCAAGATCCTGAAGGGTGAGGCTAAGCCCGAGGATATGCCGATCAAGCACCTCTCGAGCAAGGACCTAGTCGTCGTCAAGAACGACGAGATGGCCGAGGCTCTGGGCATCGATCTTTCTGCTCTGGACGAGTAGCGCCATGCGCGGTAGCGCGTCTAGGGCACGCACTCGCGCCGTTGCCGTGTTATTCAATATCTGAGCCACAGGGGCGAACGCCAAAGACCGGCGTTCGCCCTGCTTGTTACGGATGAGACAAAACATCCGGCCGCAGCTCTTTTATGCATTGTTACCGCTATCATGGTGACTCACGTGTCCACCCTATCCTAGGAGGTATGAAGCATGCTTATTGCATTGCAGGGCGCTGTTTCGCAGGGCGTCCTCTGGGGCATTATGGTGCTTGGCGTGTTTATCACGTTCCGCCTGCTCGACATCCCCGATATGACCTGCGACGGCAGCTTTGCCCTCGGCGGCTGCGTCTGCGCCGTGCTCATCGTCAATAACAACGTCGACCCGCTGCTCGCTGTTTTGGCCGGCATGTGTGCCGGTGCCATCGCGGGCGCCGTCACGGGCATTTTGACCACTGTCTTTGAGATTCCCGCAATCCTCGCCGGAATCCTGACGCAGATCAGTCTGTGGTCCATTAACCTGCGCATCATGGGCAAATCCAACACGCCCATCCTTGCCAAGGGCACCATCTTCTCATCCGTCAGCCACATGACGGGCCTGCCGCAGTCCACCGTTGCCATCATCCTGGGCATTGTGCTGGCCGTGGCCATCGTCGCCATCCTGTACTGGTTCTTTGGCACCGAGATCGGCTCGGCGCTGCGTGCCACCGGCAACAACGAGTACATGATCCGCGCCCTGGGCGTCAACACCAACTCCACCAAGATGATCGCCCTCGTGCTCTCCAACGCCCTTATCGGCCTTTCGGGTGCGCTCATCTGCCAGAGCCAGAAGTACGCCGACATTGGCATGGGCACCGGCGCCATCGTTATCGGTCTTGCCGCCATTGTTATCGGCGAGGTGCTCGGCCGCCTGCTGCCCGGCGGTCTCACGCAGTTTAGCGTTCGCCTGGCCTCCGCCGTCTTTGGCTCCGTGGTGTACTTCCTTATCCGCGCTATCGTGCTGCAGTTGGGCATGGACGCCAACGACATGAAGCTGCTCTCCGCCGTGATCGTTGCCGTGGCCCTGTGCGTGCCCGTGGTTTGGGAGCGCTATAAGCTCCGCAGCTCCTACACGAAGGGGGATGAGGCAGATGCTTAAGCTCTCGCACGTCAAGAAGACCTTTAACAAGGGCACCGTCACCGAGAAGCGCGCGCTCACCGGCGTCGACCTCACCCTGAATGACGGCGACTTTGTAACCGTGATCGGCGGCAACGGCGCCGGCAAGTCCACGCTGCTCAACATGATCGCCGGCGTGTATCCGCTCGATTCAGGCGTTATCGAGCTCGACGGCACCGACATCTCGCGCCTGAGCGAGTCGCAGCGCGCCAAGTATCTGGGCCGCGTGTTCCAGGACCCTATGCGCGGTACCGCTGCCGACATGCAGATCGCTGAGAACCTGGCCCTCGCCAAGCGCCGCGGCCAGCGTCGCGGTCTTTCGTGGGGCGTCACCAAGGCCGAGAAGGACGAATACGTTGAGTTGCTCAAGCGCCTGGACCTTGGTCTGGACACGCGTCTCAACGCTAAGGTCGGTCTGCTCTCGGGCGGCCAGCGCCAGGCACTCACCCTGCTCATGGCCACGCTCACCAAGCCGCGCCTGCTGCTGCTCGACGAGCACACCGCGGCCCTCGACCCCAAGACGGCATCGAAGGTGCTCAATCTGACCGAGGAGATCGTCGACGAGAACCACCTGACCACGCTCATGGTCACGCACAACATGAACGACGCCATCCGTCTGGGCAACCGTCTGATCATGATGCACGAGGGCCATGTGATCTACGACGTGGCCGGCGACGAGAAGAAGTCGCTCACCGTGGCCGACCTGCTGCAGAAGTTTGAGGAGGTCTCGGGCGGCGAGCTCGCCAACGACCGCATGCTGCTGAGCTAAAACCTGCCAAAAAGGGACAGGTTTATTTTGGCAGGTTTTATCTGCATAAACGTCAAAACCGCCGCAAAGGGGTCAGGCACCTTTGTGGTGGTTTTCGCATATCATATCGATATTCCGATATTCAACCAGGCTCAACCGCGAGGCGCCCCATTCGCGCCCAGCCACCATCGTTATATAATCAGCAAAAACATGCGGGAGAGGAGCGGCACATGTCATTGCGAGACTGGCTATTCGGCACCGGCGAGGACCCACAGGGCAGACCGACAGAAGAGTCCCTTGCACCCCTCGGCGCCACCGAGCTCGCACGAATCGAGGAGGCGTCCACCCGCTCCCTCGCGCTGCGCAGCGGCGAACGCTTGGCCGCCGCCGTGGATCAGCTCGTCCCGCTCGGCGCCACCTGGGGCCAGGCGGCGGCCACGCGCGGGCTCGCCGTCGTGAAGTTCCCCGAAGGCGTCACATGGGCCGACCTCTGCGTGAGACAGTCCGACGGCTGGAACCTGCTCTCAAGCTTCAACAAGGAGACGGGCAAGTTCAACAAGATGGCCGGCATCAAGCAGGCGGGACTACAGCCCCAAGCCGTCGCCAACATCGCGCTCCAGAGCGCGGCGGTGGCCGTCGGCATGGCCTACATGAACGAGATAAACGACAAGCTCGAAGGCCTGCAAGAGGGAATCGAGGAGATTCAGCGCGTCATGGAGCGCCAGCGTGATGCGAGGCTCAAGGCTGGCTACGACGCGCTCTACCGGCTCTCCCTGAACCTCGGGGAATCCGCCACCACGGAGGGCAAGTTCACCGTCGGGCTCCAGGTCATCGAGGACGCCACCCGCGCCGCCGAGGAAGCGTGGAACTACCAGCTCTCCGAGATCCAGGACCTCACGGAGACACTCGCGAGAAAGAAAAAGCTGGACGAGAAGGAGATCGCCTCCGAGATAACCCTTCTCCAGGAGAAGGAGCGTCGCGCGGTCCTCGCGTTCCAGCTCATGCTCATCGCCCAGCAGGTCGGTATGCGCTTCGAGAGCGACTACACCGCAGCCCGCATCAAGAAGAACAAGAAGATCGTCGAGAAGTGCCTGGGCGAGCACGCCCAGCGCCGCGAGGAGTACCGCCGTATGCTCGGCAAGAAGGTCTCCAAGCTCGGCGGCCCCGTGCTGAAGCTTGCGGACGCCGCGAAGGACGAGGGCTACGAGGCCGCGAATGTCATCATAGGAGTGCTCCACGAGGTGAGCAGGCAGACAGCCCGCCTCAACCCCGTCGAGATGCGTAAGAAGGCCAAGGAGGCCAACCGTACGCACAAGGCCCTCATCATGGACTCGCTGGACACGGGCAACGCCGTCCGCCAGCTTGCCGAAAACTACGAGGATGAGCTAGACGAGCTCGACTTTGCCTTCAACCAGGCCGACACAGTGGTCATCGAGGACGGCCAAGTCCGTCTCTTCGTCACGGGAGACGTCGATAAGGGTGAGGATAAGGCCGAGTAGCCCCCCACCAACCTGCGCCGCCGCGAGCGGGCCAAGCTACCAACCTCGGGTCCTCCGCGCCATGCCCGCGTCCGCGCGGGTGCGTTCCGCCTGTGGGCATCTGTGCCGTACGCCGCCGGTCGCGCCCGCGCGTGCCCAAGCCGGACACGTCGACCACCACGACCACGCAGGTCACCACCAAAAAGACGGCCGGCAAGCTCGCCGCAACGGGGGATCGCACGCTTGTCATGGTCGGCGCGTGCCTCATCGGCGGCATCGTCATCATCGTTCTGGGCATCATCTGGAAGCGCCGTCGCTAGATTACGCCACGTGGCCTACATCCCGTACTATTCAAACCTTATACCGAGCGCAGAAGCCCGTCCGAACATGATCGGACGGGCCTTTTGGTGGGTATCATGGATGGACGTATCTTTAGGAGGTTCCCCCTACATGGAATTGTTTGAGCCGATTCTTCATTTCTTTTCGCAACGGTGGGTCCACAACATCATTTGGGCCGCCGTCCTGGCCCTTGGCACCGCCGTCGCCGCCAAGGTGGCATCCAAGACCCTGCACCACCTACTCAACCGTGACGACAACCCGCTTCCCGCATCGAGCATCTTCATCAACATCGCGCGTGCCGTCATTTGGATGATCGGCGGCAGCTTTATCCTCGACAACTGCTTTGGCATTAACGCAAACGCGCTCGTCGCCGCTCTTGGCGTCGGCGGCATCGCCATCTCGCTCGGCTTTCAGGACACGCTATCAAACCTTATCGGCGGCATGCAAGTGACCTTTATGGGCATCATCAAGCCCGGCGACAATATCGAGGTCGGCGGCGTGTCGGGCGTGGTCCAGGACATCACTTGGCGCCACACGACCATCGAGGACGCCTGCGGACAGACCATCATCGTCCCCAACTCCAACATCTCCAAGAACACACTCGTGCACCTCATGCCCTTTGGACGCGTTGTCGTTCCCGTCGCGGTGAAGGACACGTCAAAGTGGGACTCGCTCGATGCGCTGGCAGACGAGCTCGCCTGTGCCACCAAGGTCGCCGTTTCACCCATCTCGGGCTTTGACAAGGAACCCTACGTGCTCTTTAGCGAGATCGGCGACTTTGGCATTAAGGGTAAGATCATCTTTATCGTCAGTGACGACAGCACCACCTTTACGGCAGCCGACGCCTGCATCCGCGCCATCGCCCCCATCATCGCCTAAAACCACCGCAAAGGGGACAGGCACCTTTGTGGTGGTTTCGCATCGTGGTACCATGGTTCATATCGTTGTTTAAACGACTAAGGGAGTAGACACCATGGAAGAGGCCTATCGTCAAGCGCGCAAGCGCGGCGAACAGGGACGCCGTCGCGCCATCAGCCAAAGCGAGCATCCATATCTTACGGACCTCGACAGCTTGGTCGCCCAGCTTCCCTGCGGGCAGCGCGAGAACATCGGCCTGCGGGTCATTCCGCTCGAAATGGTCGTCGGCACGGTTACCAAAGGTCGCCAGTCCGCCTTTTCGTGTAACTTTATGCCGCTGCTCCCCTGGAATACCGAATTCGCCCGCAAATGGTCCAACCTCTACGATATCCAAATCTCCGAGGGCTACCGCGACCCCATCATCCTCACCGAGTTCATGCATCGGTTCTACGTCCAAGAGGGCAACAAGCGCGTCAGCGTCCTCAAATTCCTTGACGCTCCGACGGTTTCGGCCAAGGTGACGCGTCTGTACCCCGGTAAGTGGGATTCCGTCGAGAGCCGCCTGTACGGTGAGTTTTGCGCCTTTTGGTACGTATGCCCCCTGTACGAGATTGAGTTTTCGCGCGAGGGCAGCTACGAGATGCTTGCCAAAATGCTCGGCCAAGATCTTGTCGAAAAATGGCCTCAAAAGAAGGTCGACTACCTACGTCACACCTTCCTGCTCTTTAAGCGCGCCTATCTTCGCGCGGGCGGCGACCACTTGGACATTACGCCTGCCGATGCCATGCTCGTCTACCTCAACGTCTACAACCAGGACCGTCTGCTGGATACGCCGACGGATATCGTCGTCAACC
>UQWQ01000013.1 GCA_900544755.1 uncultured Collinsella sp.
GTATCGGCTTTGGCGATATGCCGCATGAGGTCGACCTGGATGTCATCACGCGTACCTTTTACGGCATTGATTCAAAGTACCTGGCGTTTATTGATGAGGTCGACCCCGAGGTGCTGGAGTTTTCTGCTCAGCTGGCTGATATCGCAACCGGACAGCTTTCGTACGAATTGAGCCCTAACCTCCCCATTACACTGGCGGACCATATCCAGTTTGCCATTAAGCGCGCCCGCGAACACATGGTGGTGTCGTTGCCGCTCGAGCGCGATCTGGAGCAGCTGCATCCCATCGAATACCGCTTGGGCGAGCTGGCTGTTCGCGGCATCCAGAAAAGCTTCCGTGTGCGTATGCCCCGAAGCGAGGCCGCGGGCATTGCCATGTCGATTGTCAACGCATCGGTTAAGCCGAGCGAGCGGCGCGTGCTTGCCGAGCAGCACGAGGAGCGACTGCTCGATATGACGGTCGCGATTATTCAAGAAGAGTTGGGTGTGACGGTCGATCGCTCGTCGTTCGCCTTTGCCCGCTTTGCCACTCATGTGCGCTATCTGCTCGACCGCGTGGCAAAGAAAGAGCCGATCGATACCGAGAACTCCGGTCTTTACGACGTGCTCGTGGAGCAGTATCCGGCGGCATCGCGTTGCGCTCACCGTGTCGACGATCTGATTCAAGAGACCTTTGGCGAGCCATTGGCCCAAGAGGAGCTCGTCTATCTGATCATGCATGTGAATCGCGTGGCTTCTGTCCACTCGGATAAATAGGCTCTCTGGTATTTCCTTTCCGTCATGGCGACCGTTCGCGGGTCGTTTGCTACCGTTCGTCGGTAATCTGAGCCGCAACGAACGCATCTGCCGCATATACTCGCCGTGTGTTGGGTGTTACTCACGGCGCAGCTCCGAGAGGCACTACCGATTCTGCCGAGGCCATAATTGGGTCTCTGTCGGTTGTGCGCGGGGCTTTTTCATGTCGATCCACCCGGGAATCACATGCAAATCAATCTCTTGCCAACTGATATCGCGCGCTGCGCAGGCGCGAGCGGAATCGTGCGTCTTGGTGCCGTGAAGTCCCACGGCCTTTAGTTGGAAGAGAAGGGATTCGACATGGCTGTCGATAACAAGAAGATTGCCGAGGACGTGCTCGCTGCCGTCGGCGGCGCCTCCAATGTGACGAACGCGACGCACTGCATGACCCGCTTGCGTCTGAACCTCAAAGATCAGTCCATTCCCAATGATAATGAAGTTAAGAAGATCAAGGGCGTGCTGGGCGCACAGTGGTCTGGCGGCCAGTATCAGGTCATCATTGGCCAGAACGTGCCGAAGGTCTACGACGCTGCCATTGCGCTGGGCGTTAAGGGTGAAGGCTCCATTGACGAGAACCTCGATGGCAACACCAAGGAGCCGCTGACGCTCAAGACTGCGGGCCAGAAGACCCTCAATTACCTGTCCAAGACAATGGTCATGACGATCCCCATCATCATGGGCGCCGCCATGTTCCGTACCATTGCCGTACTTTGCGGCGACGGCATGCTCGGTATCTGGTCTGCCGATTCCGACATCTACAACTTCTTCTACAACTGGATTTACAACGCCGGCTATTATTTCCTTCCTGTCTATCTGGGTTGGGCTGCCGCAAAGCAGCTCGGCTGCAGCCAGCCGCTCGGCATGATGCTCGGCGGCGTGCTCATTGCCCCCGAGTTCATGACGTTGGTCAACGCCGCTGCGGATTCTGGTGCTACGACCACGATGGTTTACGGCGTGCTCCCGGCTCAGCTGAACAACTATTCTGCGACCGTGCTCCCCATGCTGCTGTCCATGCCGGTGCTGATGGTCGTCGAGAAGTTCATGAAGAAGATCATCCCCGACATGCTCTCCACGGTGTTTGTGCCCGTGTGCACCATGGCTGTGATGACCCCCGTTTCCCTATGCGCCCTAGCTCCGATTGGTTCCATTCTGGGCGACCTGGTCGGCAACTTTATGTTCGGCCTCGGAAACGCTGGCGGCATCGTCACGATCCTCTCCCTCGTCGCCATTGCTGCGCTTTGGGAGTTCCTGGTTATGACCGGTATGCACCAGGTTCTGATTGCCCTCGGCATTGTGCAGGTGCTCACCTCAGGGTCTGACTCCTGCGTTATGGTCGCGGGTGCTATCGCTCAGTTCGCCACGTGGGGCATGGCCTTCGGTGCCTTTCTGCGCCTTAAGGAGGTCGACGAAAAGGGCGCTATGCTTGGTTTCTCGCTCTCCGGCATTGTCGGTGGCGTGACGGAGCCCGCGCTGTATGGCTGCGGCTTTAAGTATACTCGCTGCCTGGGTGCCATGGTCGCGGGCGGCGCTATCGGCGGCCTGATCGCGGCTCTCACTAATGTGACCACGTATGTTTTGGGCGCAACTAATATCCTTGGTATTACAGGTTATGTTGCAGGCGGAACTGCTAATCTCGTATGGGGCTGCGTTGCATCGGGCACTGCATTTGTTGCCGCCGCTGCCATCGCCTACTTCTTTGGCTTTACCAAGGAGCAGCTCGACGAAGACGCTGCTGCCGCCAAAGCCTAAAGCATCCGTTCGGTAGGACAATTATCTGGGGCACTTGGCTGCGCTTCAAGTGTCCCTTTCCGTAGATGGGGGTCAATATGAAGCAATTGCTCATTCGTGCCGACGATATCGGTTATTCGTATGCCGTTAACCTGGGGATTGCCCGCAGTATCAATGAGGGCCTGGTGCGCTCGGCGGGACTTATGCCCAATATGCCCGAGGCCGAGCGTGGTTGGTCGCTCGTGGCGGATGCCGGCATTGCGGTGGGTCAGCATACCAACGTGTGTCTGGGCAAGCCGTGTGCCGATCCGGCGCTCATTCCGAGCATGCTCAACGAGAATGGTGAGTTCCATAGCAGCCGTACCTTCCGCGAGCATTTTAAGCGCGGCGAGGAGTTGATAGACTTCGACGAGGCCTGCATCGAGATTCGCGCGCAGCATGACCGCTTTGTCGAGATCGTGGGCCGCGAGCCCGATTACTTTGAGGCCCATGCCGTCATGAGCAAAAACCTTAACCGAGCGATCTCGGCGGTTGCTCAGGAGCTGGGCCTTAAGGAGCAAAAGGCGAGCTTCGACCCCGCGGCTGTGGTGCATTGCGGAGATACTGATCTGCGCATGGTGATGCGCTCGATGGAGCCGGGCTACGAGCCCAAAGAGGCAATCATGCAGACGGTTCGCGAGATGGTGGACGGCGAGACGGTCGTCTTTGTGTGCCATCCGGGTTATCTCGATCGTTTTATCCTGGAGAACAGCTCGCTCACGACCGATCGTACCAAGGAAGTCGATGCGCTGATCGACCCCGAGCTTCGCGCTTGGCTCGAGTCTCAATCCGATCTTCGCCTGATCGACTACCGCGACCTGTAAGGACCCAAGTCACCACAAAGGGGACAGTCGCCTTTGTGGTGGTTCTGGCACCGTTGCCATTATGGCAGCGGCGCCTTTTTTGTCCGTGCGGCGCGGTAGAGTGTAGGCGGTTGAAATTTGCGTCCATCGAGGAGCTGCTATGAACGAGATCAAGTGCCCGCATTGCGGCGAAGTTTTTAAGGTCGATGCGTCCGGTTATGCGGATATCGTCAAGCAGGTGCGCGATGCCGAGTTCTCGCGCGACCTGGATGAGCGCGTGAAGGCGGTCCAGCGCGAGGGCGAGCAGGCACTGGAGCTTGAGCGCTCGCGCTCGACGGCTGCTTTGCAAAAGGCAGAGTCTCAGCGCGACGCTCAGCTTGTCGAGCAGAAGAACGCTGCAGCTCAGCAGCTGGCACAAGAGGTTGCCAAGCGCGACGCTGAGCTTGCCGAGCTGCGCGCCAAGCTCGAAGGCGCTGCCGCAGAGCGCGAGAGTGCAAGTCAGCGCGCGGCGGTTGAGGCTCGTTCCGATGCTCAAAAGGAGAATGCCGAGCTTCAGCGCGAGATCGACAATTTACGTGCACAGTTGGAGCGCAAAGATGATGAAGCCAGGCTTGCCGAGGCGGCGGCACGCAATGCTGCTCAAAACGACCTGTCCGCGCGCGACGCTCAGATTGCCGAGCTGCAGGCCAGGATCGCCGCGACGGACAAGGCCCAGGAGATGGCGCTTGCCGCTGCCGCGGCAGAGTCGCAGCGTGAGCTCGATGCCGCTCGCAGCGAGGCCGAGCGCGCGCTTACTGACTATCGCGCGAAGGTGCAAGAGAAGTTTTCCGCCGCAAAGGCTCAGTCCGAGCAAGAGGCCGAGGGCCTGCGTGCCCAGCTGCGCGAGCAGGAACTGATGGCAAAAATGAACCTGTCAGAGGCGGTCGCCGCGGCGGAGCGAGAGCGCGATGAGGCACGTGCCAAACTGACGAGCGAGCTGGCGGTGCGCGATTCTCGCGAGGAGCAAGCCAAGGCGGCACACGAGCTCGAGCTTGCGCAGGCCAAGCGCGCGAGCGATGACCTGATTCGCTACAAGGATGAAGAGATTGAGCGCCTTAAGGACATGAAGGTTCGCCTGTCCACCAAGATGGTGGGCGAGTCGCTCGAGCAGCACTGCGAGACCGAGTTTAACCGTCTGCGCATGACGGCGTTTCCCAATGCGTACTTCGAGAAAGATAACGATGCATCCGAGGGCACCAAGGGAGACTTCATTTTCCGTGAGTGCGACGCGAGCGGCAACGAGGTCATTTCGATTATGTTCGAGATGAAAAACGAGAACGACGAGACCGCGACCAAGCATAAAAACGAGGACTTCTTTAAGAAACTCGATCACGATCGTCGCCAGAAAGGCTGTGAGTACGCGGTGCTCTGCACGCTGCTCGAGCCCGAGAGCGAGCTTTACAACGCGGGAATCGTGGACGTGAGCTATCGCTACGAGAAGATGTATGTGATCCGCCCGCAGTTCTTCATTCCCATCATTACGCTGCTGCGCAATGCCGCCATGGGTTCGCTTCGCTATAAGCAGGAGCTGGCGGAGTACAAGCAGCAGAATATCGATGTCACGAACTTCGAAGCCAAGATGGAGAAGTTCAAGAACGATTTCGGCCGCAACTACGAGATCGCGAGCCGCAAGTTCCAAACGGCAATCGATGAGATCGACAAGACGATTAGCCATCTGCAGAAAACCAAGGAGGCGTTGCTGTCCTCCGAGAACAATCTGCGCCTTGCCAACAAGAAAGCCGACGATCTTACCATTCGCAAGCTCACGTGGGGCAACAAGACCATGAAAGCAGCGTTTGACGAGGCACGCGGGGCTGCGGCAGAGACAAACGATGAGCCAGCCGAGGCGGATTCGTATGAGGTCGAGGATGCCGAGTAGGGGATAGCGTATCGCGCAAAAAGCGGGGCCGCTGGCGATGTTGCCAGCGGCCCCGCTTTGTTTCGTCCCATTGCGCCCGGCTAGTCCTCGAGCAGGTCCTCGATAAAGCCGACACGGTAGTTCTTGAAGATGACCTCGCCGCCGTCTTGCGTGGCGTCCAGATCGACATCGCCCATGATGCCAAAATCGTGGTCGCCATCCTCGTCAGCAAAGATCTGGTGCACGTGCCATACGTGCGCGGTCTTCTCGTCGGACTCGTCGATGGAAAACATCGCGGCGCTGCGGGCATCTCCGTCGGTGAGGATTTCCTCGTGCTGCTCGTGGTAAGCGTCGAGTGCTTTTTGCCAGCGGATCTCGTTCATGCCCCAGTCGTCGTCGAGCTCGCCCAGGTCGCGAACGTGCTCGCGGGCGGCAAGGGTCACGCGGCGGAAGAGCGCGTTGCGCACCAACAGCGTGCAGCCGCGGCGGTCCGCCACGACCTCGTCGATGCCCTGCGGCGGCGCAGCATCGAGGGCTGCCGGGTTGCCGGCGTTCTCCCACTCGTCCACCAGGCTCGAGTCCACCGAGCGCACCACAAAGCCGAGCCACGAGATAATGTCGCGCAGACGCTCGTCGCGCTTCTCGATGGGCACGGTGCGGTCGAGCGAACGGTAGGCCTCTGCCAGGTAACGCAGCAAAATGCCCTCGGAGCGGGCGATGCCGAGCTTTTGAATGTAACCCTTAAAATCGCTCGCGCTTTCCAGCATATCGCGCAGGACGCTTTTGGGAGAGAGCTGGTAGTCGTTTGCCCAGGGCACTTCCTGGCAGTACTTGTCGAAGGCGGCGTCGAGCAAGTCCTCGAGCGGTTTTTCGTAGGTGACATCCTGGATGCGCTCCAGGCGTTCCTCATATTCGACGCCGTCAGCCTTCATTTCGGCCATCGCGCGGTCGCGCGCTGCGCGCTCCTGAGCGCGCAACACCTGCTTGGGATCCTCGAGCGTTGCCTCGACCATCGAGATCAGGTCCATGGTATAGGTCTCGCTCTCGGGATCGAGCAGCTCCAACGCGGCAAGCAAAAACGGCGAGAGCGGCTGGTCGAGCGCAAAGTCCTCGGGCAGGTCGACCGTCAGTGCGTAGTCGATGTCCGGCGCGGCGTCAGCCGGAGCGTCGGGTGCGGGCGGCACCTCGGTGCGCACGACGACGCCGGAATCGATGAGCGTGGCGAAGATCTCGTCGGCACGAACCTCGAGCTTAGCCTTTTCCTCGGGAGTCTGCAGGCTCGTCTCGATGAGGTCGTGTACGCGGGCTCGGGCATCGCCGCCCTGCTCGACCACGCTAATCACCATGGAGTGTGTGATGCGAAGGCGCGGCTTGAGCGTTTCGGGCTGCGTCTCGATCAGGCGCTCAAAGGTCTGCTTGTTCCAGGTGACAAAGCCCTCGGGGGCCTTCTTCTTTTTAATCTTGCGGAGCTTCTTGGGGTCGTCGCCCGCCTTGGCCATGAGTTTGGCGTTCTCGATCTCGTGCTCCGGGGCCTCGGCGATGACCATGCCCTCGGTATCGAAGCCCGAACGGCCGGCGCGACCGGCAATCTGATGGAACTCGCGTGCGCGCAGGCGACGCATCTTGTAGCCGTCGAACTTGGTGAGCGCGGTGAGCACCACGGTATGGATGGGTACGTTGATGCCGACGCCGAGCGTATCGGTGCCGCAGATGACGGGCAGCAGGCCCTGCTGCGCCAAGCGCTCGACCAGCAGGCGATAGCGCGGCAACATGCCAGCATGGTGCACGCCGACGCCGCATCCAAGAAGGCGTTTGAGAATCTTGCCGAAGGCCGTCGAGAAGCTCGTGCCCTTGGCCGCCTCCTTGATGGCCTCGCGCTGCTCCTTGCTGGCAATGCCAAAGTTGGCGAGGGATTGCGCCGTCGCAAGTGCGGCATCCTGGCTAAAGTGCACGATGTAGAGCGGGGCCTCGCCACGGCGCATGGCGAGCTCGACGGTGCCCTCGAGGGAGGTCGTCACATAGTCGTAGCTCAGCGGCACGGGGCGCGGGGCATCGACGACCAAGTCGCAGGTAGCGCCGGTGTGTTCCTCGAGTGAGGCGGCGATGGCAGTGACATCGCCGAGCGTGGCGCTCATGAGCATGAATTGCGTGTGAGGCAGGGTGAGCAGCGGTACCTGCCAGGCCCAGCCGCGATCGGGGTCGGCAAAGTAGTGGAACTCGTCCATGGCGACGCAGCCAACATCGGCATCTTCGCCCTCGCGCAGCGCGTCGTTGGCAAGGATCTCTGCCGTGCAGCAGATGACGGGCGCCTTGGTGTTGATATGCGTGTCGCCGGTGATCATACCTACGTTATCGCGGCCGAGCACCTGTACCAGATCGAAGAACTTTTCGCTGACCAAGGCTTTGATAGGGGCTGTGTAATAGCAACGTTTGCCCTGTGCCATGCCCATAAAGAGCATGCCCAGCGCGACGAGCGATTTACCTGATCCGGTCGGTGTGCCCAAAATGACGTGATTGCCGGCTGCCAGGTCCATGAGGGCCTCTTCTTGGTGATCCCACAGCTCAATGCCGCGGTCGCTCGTCCATTCAAAGAAGCGTTCGAAGGCCTGATCGGGCGTGAGCCACGGTTCGGGCTCGCTGCCGTCCTCGGGCTCCCACCAGGTGGGGGAGAGCGCACCGAGCGAGCCGAACTCGGCTTCGGTTCCCGTGCCGCCCGAGAATGAGCTGGCGGCGCCGGCGCCAGAGACGGTGCTGGCGGCGGTATCTATCGTGGTCTGTGCCATGTGGGGGTACTTTCTCTCGCCGTTTGTCCGCCATCCATTATGGCGTAGCGGCGGTGCGGGGCGCCAGCGCGAAAGAAAATGCAGGAAATGGGCGTTCTGCCCAGCCGTTTGGTGCAGTTGCCAGCTAAGTGAGTAGACTTTTTGCAATATCGCGAGCACATGGCTTTTGCGCAAGGGCTCTACCTGCGGTTTTAGTTTTCGCTATGCGGGTTGTGCTTGGCTATTGCTAAAAAGTCTACTCACTTAGGTCTGAGGATCGTTCGCTGGCGCTTATTTGCGCTTGTCTGCCGATGCCGCGACCATCAGAAGCCCCTAGGACTCCTGCGGTAAGCGCTTCTTGCCCTTGCGGGCGCGGTTTCTAAAGTTCTCGACGGCTTCTTCCATGCCCAGAGGCACATAGGTGAGCTCATCGAGGTTATCGGGCAGGTAGCAGGCAAGACTTTGCTCCTGCATGCGACCCGCTGTGAGCTGTTCGTCGGTGGGCTGCGCGCCGGGTGTGGCGCAAATGCCATAGACGACGGCACCCATTTCGCGCGTGCGGCACTCGTACTCGGTCTCGGGATGCTCGGGATGGTCGCGGCGAACGTCGTCACTTACCCAAAGTGTATCGTAGCCGGCCGCGGCAAACTGCCCCAAGGCGTAGTCGCGCAATGGCTTACTGTCGGTTCGCAGTGTGACGGTGGCACCGGCTGAAAAGAGCGGACGGTACAGCATTAGGTGGTCGACATGGACGAGTCGCTTTTTGGCGTACTTGGCCTTGGGCTGCGGCGTGGGAAAGTTGATGGTGATGGCATCGAGCTCGCCTGCGGCAAATAGCTGCGGCAGCGATGCGGCACCTCGGGGCAGGACGAGTGCGTTGGACAGCCCCTGCTCGCAGATTTTCTGTGCGGCATAGGCGATGCAGATGGGCTCCTGGTCCATGCCGATAAAGAGCGTGTTTGGCTCGCGGCGAGCTCGCTCAACCAGATAGGTGCCTTTGCCGCAGCCCAGATCCAGATGAAGGCGGGTGAAGGGTGCGCCGCCGGCTGGCGCGCAGGCTTCGCGCCAATTCCCGGCATAAGACTCGGGGTTCGTCTCAATCGCATTGGCGTAGCGCTCCAGGCGCTCCTCGAGCACAAAGTTCTTAGGTGTGCGAACGTGGACGGCTCCCATGAGGCTCCTTGGTCATACGTATGGAACACATTGCAGGCGCGTTCCGTCAATGGGTTGAAAAAGGGTGGGCATGGTTTGCCCGAAAGATGCGGTGCGGCTCGGCGGCGAGTCGCCGATACCTACAGGCGCTTGAGAATCACATAGCGGTTGAGCTCGCCGCTGCGACCGTCGGCATGGAAACGCTCAAGCTCGCGCACGGGGACCTCGCCGCTCTTGTAGAACGTGCGGACACCGCGCACCAGGTCGGTGATCTGCTGATCGTCAAAGTGATGGCAATAGCGGTAGGCGTGGCGGTCGTTTTGCCAGCCAATGAGGTGGTCACCGGCTTCAAACTGCGCGGAATCGTAACCCTCAAACGGCGGGGTGAGCTCGGCGCGGGCCTCGGCGCGAACGGCCTTGCGCGCCATGCGCTCGTCGTTCATAAACTCCCAAAAGCTGATGGCGATGATGCCGCCTGGGCGCGTCTGGCGCACCAGAGCGTCGAGCACGCGTACGCGGTACTCGCACGACGGCACGTGGTGCATAAATCCAAAGCAGACCGAGATGTCGGCGAGCGGGGCGTCGAAAAGCACGTCGGGTGTCTCGGCGGGGTTGAGCTTCATGAGGGCATCGAGCACGTCGAGTTCCTGGAAGTGCAGGTTGGGAATGCGCAGGGCGTGACCGTGCGCATCGATAGCCAAATCCTGACACGAGTCAACACCATAGAACTCAAACGGGCAGCCGGCGTCTGCCGAGGGGTTTGCGCCATCGACGCCCTTGGCGGCAAGTGCGCCGCCGGCGGCAAAGTTCTCGAATCGCATATTGCCGCAGGCAAGATCGAAGACGCGGACGGGATGCTCGATCGTGGCGACTTCGAGCTGCCCGAGCGCGATGTCCATGGTGCGCACCCAGCCGGGCCACGGGGCCTGCCGCGTATCGGAAAAGGAGGCGGAGTGTTCGCGATAGAACGTGTTGTTGAGCTGGATGAGCGATGAGGCGAAATCGCGGTTCACGGCGCGGAACTCCCTCCGATGGCGGTGCGGAATAAACAGTACGACCATACTACCGTTAACGCCGCAACGGGGACAACCGAGCTGTGGGTCATTGCTTTGTTTGGACACATTTCCGCAGCTCATATGTGCCCGCAACCGCCGGTTGTCAAAAATCTCACTAGAATAGGTGGCATGATTTTGGCGGTGGCGGATAGATTTTTAACTGTGCAAGGCGCCTTAAGAACAAAAACGGTCCGGCGGTACGGCTGGCATCGCATAGGAGGAACCATGAATGTAGAAACTGCGCAGCGGCTCGCCGACCTTCGTCGCAGCAAGGGTTTTAGCCAAGAAGGGCTGGCGCGAAAGCTGGGGCTGTCGCGCCAGGCGGTCAGTAAATGGGAGCGTGCGGAGAGCTCGCCCGATACCGAGAACCTGATCTCGCTCGCAAAACTCTATGGCGTGAGTTTGGACGAGCTCCTTAATCCGAGCGATGAGATCGAGGACGATATCGAGTTTGAGAACGAGGACCGCGCCCGTCAGCGCGAGGCCGAGGCAGCGGAGCGCGCCCGTACCCATGAGGCGGCGGCACGTGCTACCGAGGCGGCAACACAGGCGAGTGATGCCGCCGCCAAGGCGGCGCAAGCGGCAAGCTGGAGCGCGCAGGCCGCCAATGCCGCTACGGCGCAGGTGACGAGTAGCGGCGCAGCTGGCTCGACTCCGGTGAAAGGTCCGTTCCAGTCGTTTCCGTATTGGGCCGTGTGCTGGCTGCTGTTCTTTTTGCTGATGTTCCTGTTTGGTGGCTCCTTTGCCGCGCTGATCTTCTTTACAATCCCCATCTATCACTGGGTGGCGCGTGCGCTCGATGGCGATTGGGCACGCGGGGATATTCAGGTTGGTCCGGCGCCGGAGGCGGCTAAGGCTCAGGATGTTTCCGCTGCGGTTGATACTGACGTGGCTTCCTCGACCGCCGCTGAGCCGAGCGCCAAAGAAGGTGATGAATGATGAAGCTCTCGCATGAGTCCAAGGTCCGCCTGGGCGTCGGTATCGGAGCGTTCGTGCTCATCATCGGGCTTATCTTTGGCACTTCGCGGATATTGTTTCATTTTGATGGCCCGTGGGATCTCGGCGATATTGCATCCGGTTTGTCCGGTATGGACGATGTGGTTGACGGGGACGATTCTTTGGATGGCGGTAACTATTCCGCTCAGTCTCGGCAGCTTTCGAGCGAAACGTTTGATGCCGACTCATTCCAGTCCCTTGACCTGGATGTGACATCGGGTGAGGTTGAGATCAAGTGCGTTTCCGGCGGGCAGGTGCGTGTCATCGAGAGCGGTCGTGTTGCAAAGGGGGTAGCTACCTACGATGCTGCCACTCAGAATCTGGCCGAGGTCAAGGGT
Source organism: uncultured Collinsella sp. (assembly GCA_900544755.1). Lineage (GTDB taxonomy): Bacteria > Actinomycetota > Coriobacteriia > Coriobacteriales > Coriobacteriaceae > Collinsella. The sequence goes on from UQWQ01000013.1 coordinate 11,565, forward strand.
TCTACACTCACGATTAGCCAGTTCGACTGCGATGACGAGCGCGCTATCGATCGTTCGGTCACCATCGAGCTGCCGCGGGATGTTGCGGATAACCTGGTCGGCATTACGGCGAGGGTGGGGTCGGGAGAACTGACGGTCGCGGACATTGCATGTCACGACTTCGAATTGACGTTGGACTCGGGAGACGTTGAGTTTGCGGGCACCGTAACCGACACCTTGGATGCCGAGGTCGGTTCGGGCGATGTGGCGTTCGAGCTCTACCAGGCCCCCGCGAAGTCGATGGACGTAAGCGTGGGCTCGGGCGATGTGGAGATATCGGTTCCGAACTCTACGGGCTTTAAGGCGAGCCTCACCGTGGACAGCGGTGACTTTGAGAGCGATTTCCTTCCGCTTGGCTACGATGGCGAGACCATATTGAATGCTGAATTCGACAACGGTGACAAGTCTGCAACGTATCGTTTTAAGGTCGGTTCGGGCGACATGTCGTTCGAATCGGTGTGACATGCGGTTTTCGGAGATCGGTGCATATAGGCATGCTCTTTGATGGAGGCGCCGGGGCCGTGACTGGCTCCGGCGCCTTTGCCTTTACAATGGGGGCATGGAACAGATTATTTTGAACATACTCGAGGCTCTGCGTCGCGGTGAGACCGTGGACGACAAGGCGCTCGTCAAACTGATACATGCCGAGGCGCGCCGTGAGGGTGCCGACAAACGAGATCTGGCCAAGCGCCGTCTGCTGCCGTTCTACCAGCGGGTTAAACGTGAGGAGCCGGCTCGGTGGGCTGCGTGGAATGTCGATGCCGAGCTGGAGCGTCAGCTGCTGCAGGTGCTGCGCATGAAGCCGCGCCGCACGGCTTCGGGCGTGGCGACCATTACCGTCATCACCAAGCCGTGGCCCTGTTCGGGCGATTGCCTGTTTTGCCCCAACGATCTGCGCATGCCCAAAAGCTATCTGCATGCCGAGCCGGCATGCGCCCGTGCGGAGCAAAACTGCTTTGACCCGTATTTGCAGGTGAGCGCTCGCCTGACCGCACTTTCGCAGATGGGGCATGCGACCGACAAGATTGAGCTTATCGTGCTCGGTGGCACCTGGAGCGACTATCCGCAAGGGTATCAGACGTGGTTTATGTCCGAGCTTTTCCGTGCGCTCAATGACGATGCCGTCGCCGGCGTGGCGGCAAACCCCATGTTGGCGCGTCCGGGCATCAGCCGTGCCGAGGCGGGGCGCCTGCTCGATGACGCTCCCGCCGATGCCCTGCCGCCGGTGGTAACAGAGCGCCGCGAGTGCTATCGGGCTGCCGGCATTGCGACAGACGAGGCCAAGCTCGCTGCCGGCGTTGCCGACGAGCAGGAGCGTGTGGATGCTGCCGTGGGCGGCTATAACCGCGCGGTGCGTCGTCTGTACGGCCCCGGTACGCCGTGGGGCGAGGTCACCGAGTGGCAGACGGCAACGATGGAGGAGCTCGAGCGTCAGCAGCGCATCAACGAGACGGCGAAGCATCGCGTGGTGGGACTCGTTATCGAGACGCGCCCCGATACCGTAACGCCGCAGGCGCTTACGCTCATCCGCCGTCTGGGCTGCACCAAGATACAGATGGGCATCCAAAGCCTTGACCAGCATCTACTCGATATCAACGAGCGTCGCATTTCGGTGGCTCAGATTGAGCGGGCGTTTTCGCTTGCGCGCCTGTTTGGCTTTAAGATCCATGCGCATTTTATGCTCAACTTGCTGGGCGCCACACCCGAGGGGGACAAGCGCGACTACGAGCGCTTTATGACCGAGGGGGCCTTTATGCCCGACGAGGTCAAAGTCTACCCGTGTGCGCTCATCGAGGGCTCGCGCCTGGTGGGCTGCTACGAGCGCGGCGAGTGGCGCCCCTATACCGAGGAAGAACTGCTCGATGTGTTGGCCGATGACATCGTGGTGACGCCGGCATTCTGCCGCATCAGCCGCATGATTCGCGACTTTAGTTCCGATGACATCATGGTGGGCAACAAGAAGCCCAACCTGCGTCAGCTCGTCGAGAACCGCCTGGCTGCTCGGGGTGACGGTGCGACGGTGCGTGAGATTCGCTATCGCGAGATCAGCACGGCGGGTGCCGACTTGGATGAGCTATCTCTTGATGAGGAAGTAGCGTACGAGACGCCGGTGACTTACGAGCGCTTTTTGCAGTGGGTGACGCCGCGGGGCAAGATCGCGGGCTTTTTGCGGTTGTCGCTGCCCGATCGCGCTTTTGTTGCCGCACATGCGGACGAGCTGCCGACGATGCCGGACGAGGCGATGATTCGTGAGGTGCACGTGTATGGCATGGCGGCGCGCGTGGGCGATCAGGGCCAGGCAGCGCAGCACCATGGATTGGGACGTTTGCTCGTGGAGCGTGCGTGCCAGATAGCTCGGGACGCTGGCTATACGTACATCAACGTGATCAGCGCGATCGGTACGCGCGAGTACTATCGCCATCTTGGATTTTATGACCATGGCCTTTATCTGCAAAAGGAGCTCTAGATGAACAAGCCGAGTGTTTCTGCTGGCGTCGTTGCCGGCGTTGCTCTGGGAGCCGCGGCGCTTGGTGCGGCCGCTGTCGCTGTTCGTGCTGCCTGTCTGCAGGTCGCGAGGACCCGCAATGGGCTGGCACGTGTGAAGCGCGTGCACGATGAGGGCGGCGACGAAGTTCGCGTATTGGTGCAAGGCGGCGTCTACCAAAGCGCGAGTTACGTTGGCGAGCGCTGGGCGGAGCCCGTCTTTGCGTACTATCGCGCGTTTGACGACGTGTTTGAGGCCGAGGATGCGATGCGCGACGCTTATGGTCACGGTATCAACCGTATGCTTATGCTAGGTGGCGGCGGGTTTGCCTATCCCAAATTTGCGCTGATGTCGCACAAGGTCCTGCGCATGGACGTCATCGAGTATGACGGAGAGATAACGCGCTTGGCGCGCCGTTGGTTCTATCTGGATGAACTGGAGCACGCGGTGGGCGATCGCCTGCGGGTGATTACCGCTGAGGCTCGCTCGTATCTGGGCGTGACGAGCGTGGGCCATCGTCGCTATGACGTGGTCGTGAGCGATTGCTTTGGCGGTGCCGAGCCCGTGCGCGAGCTGGCGACCGTTGAGGCGCTGCGCCTGGTGCGGGGCAGCCTGAACCCCGGGGGTATCTACGTGGCCAATATCGTGAGCGCAAACGAGGGGAGCGATGTGACGTTCCTGCGCGACTGCGCTGCCACGGCACTCGAGGTATTCGTCCACGCCTGGGTGGTCCCATGTGGCGATGCGAAGTTCAGCGGCGAGGAAAACTACCTGCTCATCGCCAGCGACGGCGACTACGCCTTTGCCGAAGCCGTGCCCTTCGACACCGACTTCCTCGGCACCGTCCTTCACGACAAGTAAGTCTCCCCGTCCCAAAAAGGACTGGTCTTAGGCGTGGTCGCGCCAGCCGTGAACGCGCTGCTTCATGCCCTCTATGTCGAGCACGCCTTCGGCAAAGCCCTTGCGCACGAGCTCTTCGGGAACAAACTCGTCGTAGCGGTCAAAGTAAGGCACCTCGCCAGGATAGACGAGCTCGATGGGATCGAAGTCCTTTTCGGCCTCGGCGGCGAGCACCTCAAAGAACGTCTCCTCGTCGGCCTTCATCTTAAACTGCATAAAGTACGGGCGTGACGGGTCGAGTCCGCGAAGGCCCAGCTCAGCGGCGCATTTGATTTTAAGCATGCGCTCGAGTGCTAGGAAGGCGTAGCTGCCCAACCAGGGGAAGAGCACCCAGGTGTCGCCACCCAGGTTGATGAGCGGCTTAGTTCCCGCGCCCGAAATCTCGGCGGTATGACGAGCCTGCGCCAAGCGAGCCCGTGCGTTACCCATAAGGTACGGATATGCTGCGTGCTCAGTGAGCGCTTGGCGCATGCGCTCGAGCACATGCGTGTTAATGTCGCCGGGGCAGTCGCCAAAGTAGGCCGGCACCCGGCCCTTGACCTGCGTGGCAAAGACAGTGTGGCGCTTCCAGTCCACTTCCTCGACAATCCAGCAGTGTCCGGCGATGGCGATGCGCTCACCGGGCGGGGGCGGATTAACGATCGTGCCCAGCTCGGCCGATTCGCTCCGGACGGTAAACTCCTCGTTTTCCTGGAACACGGCGTAGAACTTAAAGTTGTTGATGATGCGCTCGCCCGCGAGACCCACGATGAGCCCGCCACCTTCGGTGACCTGGATATGGTCGATCTTAATGAGGTGACGTAGCAGCACACGGTAATCGTCTGCCGAGACACGGTGGAAATAGCTGAGCGTGAGCACGCGCTGGGCAAGTTCGGCCGGCGTGAGCTCGCCGGCGCTGGCGAGGGTCGACATAGTCTGGTGATAGAGCAGGCTGTAGGGGAGACGATCGAGCTCGGGTGGCTCGACCCACTTTTCCTCGCGATAGAGTTGTACGAGCGCGATACCCTGCAGGAGCTTCCAGGGAATGGTTTCGGGCATCATCGTGCGCGGCTCGGGCTCTTCCTCGCGCATGACAAACCACATCTCGGGCGGAAGATCGCGACGGCCTGTGCGCCCCATGCGCTGCAAAAAGGAGCTGACGGTAAACGGCGCGTCAATCTGGAAGGCGCGCTCCAGGCGGCCGATATCGATACCGAGCTCCAGCGTAGAGGTGGTGACGGTTGTCTGCGTCTGCTCCTCGTCGCGCATGAGCTCCTCGGCCGTCTCGCGTAGCGATGCCGAAAGATTGCCGTGATGGATGAGAAAACGGTCGGGCTCGTGCCGGCTCTCGCAGTAGCTGCGCAGCATGGAGCACACGGCCTCTGCCTCCTCGCGCGAGTTGGCAAAGACCAGGCATTTGCGGCCGCGCGTATGCTCAAAGATATAGCCCATGCCGGGGTCGGCGTTGTCGGGCGCCGTGTCGGTGGGGTTGAGAAGCGCCTGCTCGGTCGCTCGTGGGATGTCGACTTCGCCCTCGGGGGCCGAGGAAGTGCGACGGTCTTTGGGAGCGGCCTTGCCCCGCGCCTGCTCACGACGTTGATGGTGTTCTTCCTGTGTAAGCTGTCCGCTGTGGCACATGTCTTGTCCGGATGCGGGCAGCGCCGCGGGCGCCGCCGTCTCAATACGCTCGCAAGCAAGCACCTCGGCTTCTTGTGGACCTGTGCCTACGAATCCTCGTTGCTGAGCCTGGGGGCCCGAGTTGTAGAAGTGCTCCATGGAGATGCGCCACACGCGGCGCGGTTCCTCAAAACGGGGGACAACGCAGTTGCGCCCCGTTCCCTGCGAGAGAAAAGCGCCCGTGTGCTCGGGGTCGCCGATGGTGGCCGAAAGGCCAATACGGCGGGGCTGCACGCCCGCCATGCGCGAAAGGCGCTCAATAAGGCAGAGCGTTTGCCCGCCACGGTCGCCGCGCATGAGCGAATGGACCTCGTCGATGACCACATAGCGCAGGTCGCAAAACATGCGCGGGATCGCCATGTGCTTATGGATCAGGAGCGCCTCGAGCGACTCGGGCGTAATCTGCAAGATGCCGCTCGGTTTTTTGATGAGCTTAGCCTTGTGCGATTGCGAGACGTCGCCATGCCAGTGCCAGACAGGGATATCGGCCTCTTCGCAGAGGTCGTTGAGGCGAACGAACTGGTCGTTGATGAGTGCTTTGAGGGGACCAATGTAGAGGGCGCCCACGCTTGCGGGCGGGTTCTCCCAAAACTCGGTCAGGATGGGAAAGAAGGCTGCCTCGGTTTTGCCGGAAGCCGTGGATGCCGTCAGGAGCACATTGTCCTGTGTGTTGAAGATGGAATCTGCCGCCGCAACCTGGATAGAGCGCAAGCTCTCCCAATCGTGGGAGTAGATGAAGTCTTGGATAAACGGGGCGTAGCGGTCAAAGGCGTTCACGGGGCCTCCTTTCAACAACGAATCTCTCAACGCGGCTGGCAACGGCTTGCTGCATTACTGCTTCAACGTTTGCCCAGATAAAACCTGCCAAAATAAACCTGTCCCTTTTTGGTAGGTTAGATGGTGAACTCGGCGAAGTTGCGGTCGCCGCCTGCGGTGCCGGTGTCGCCTGTTGCGGCTGCCGGCGCCAGCGCGTCGCCGCCGACGCTTTGCAGCAGCTCGGCCACATTTGCATCGGGGTTCTGACACAGGATATCGAGCAGCTCGATAAAGTCACGGATAACCTCACGCGGCGTCAAGTGCGTATCGGCTCCCACGCGGCCGAACTCAATCTTGAGAAAGTCCACCAAGTCGTTTTCGGCAAGCGTGGGCGTCCAGCCAAAGTAGCCGGCATGGATCTGCATGAGTTTTTCGATGAGCACCAGTAGCTCCTCGTAGGTGAGTGGCTGCAGGCGGATGATGGGCGCGAGCATGTCCTTAAGGTCTTCGCGCGCAAAGCGGCCCTGAGCGAGTCGGCTGCGCAGGGCCTCGTAGGAGAACACGCCGCGGCGGCGGTCTTCGATGGAGGTTGGCGTGCCGCCCATGATCATGCCCAGGTACTGCGCCTTGCCCTGGAGCGTGTCGTTGTACATAGTCAGGATCTTCTCGTAGTTGTATTGGCGCGTGATGGCGTTGGGAATCTTATACAGATTCACGAGCTCGTCGATGAGCACCAGCATGCCCTTGTAGCCACTGCAGACCAAAAAGCGCGCAATGAGCTTAACGTAGTCGTACCAGTCGTCATCGCTGATGATGGTCGAGGAGCCCAGCTCGGCGCGTGCCTCGCTCTTGGTGCGGTATTCGCCGCGAATCCATTTGGTCACGCGGCTCATGGTCTCTTCGTCGCCCCCGGATGCGGCCATGCGATAGCGGCGGAGCATGCGGGTGAAGTCGAAGCCGTGGACCATTTCCTCGAGCGGGGCCAGTTGGGCATTGACGACCGACTCGTCGACGTCGGCGCACGAGGCGACCCAGCGATCAAGAATAAGGTTGAGCGCACCGCCCTCGGGGCGCGTCTTGGTCGATATATTGCGTATGAGCTCGCGGTAGGTGGCAAGGCCCTGCCCCTGCCCGCCCTGCAGACGGCGCTCGGGGGATAAGTCTGCATCGGCGACGACGAATCCCTCGCCCATGGCATGCGTTCGGATGGTTTGGAGCAAAAAGCTCTTGCCGGCGCCGTAGCGACCGACCAGGAAGCGGAAGCTCGCCCCACCGTCGGCGATGAGACTCAGATCGGTGAGCAGGGCGCGGATCTCGACCTCGCGCCCTACGGTAATGTAGGGAAGGCCGATGCGCGGGACCACGCCGCCCTTGAGCGAGTTGAGAATGACGGCAGCGACGCGCTTGGGCACGCGGGGTGCTGCGGATGCGGTATCACTCATGGTCTAGGTATCCTCTCACGTCTGCTTCGTAGTCCTCAATAATCTGCGGCCCTGCCGCGCTAAATTCAATTACGGTGTCGCCCACCAGGTCAAAGAGCGCCTCGTTGATGGTATCGACGAGCATGTCCTCGCTCTGCCCCGATTGCTACCGCCGATTCCGCCTGTACTGCGTTGTGCTCGAGCAGCGCGCGGAGATAGGCGTCTGCGGCGAGCGCGAGTTCGTTCGTGGCGTCAGCGGGCGCAGCAGCTGCGAACGCGGGCGTCGGCGCGAGAAGCGGTGCCACGACACCAAACTGTTCGGTGGATATGGTCGGCTCGTCGGCCTCGTCCTGCCGAATGGGTGCCGCGACTGGTTCGACAATCGCGTCGGCTACGGGCTCGGCTTCCGGTTGCCCTGAGTCCGTTGCCTCGGCTTCTGCGGACGCGCCATCCTCGCGTTCCTCATCGATCAAAAGCGCTTCGCGCGTTTGCGCAGCGGCGTTCCGAATGTGCCCCAGCTGGCTCAGATCGATATCGATTTTGACGGGCTGGTGTGCGGCGTCCCACGAAAGCCATGCCACAATCTCGTCATCGATAATCTTGGCCAGATATTTGGGGACCTTTTCTTCCTTAAGGGGATGGGCGGGGTCCAGGGCCAGGCGCAGGCGTTGGTCGCAGGCGCGCATCATCTCGCCAAGTTTGCTGCTCTTTTGTCTGCTGCCGTGAATCCGCATGCATTCCCAAAAACCGTTTTGGCAACGGTAGATATGGATGGGGTCCAGACGGTATTCGCAGTCCTCGTGGCGCTCGGGCGCAAAGAATACGGCCGAGGCAAACATGGTGTAGGGCATGGCCGTCTCCTCCCCAAATAAGCTCGCCACGATGCCGGTCTTTCGGTGCGTGTCATAGTAGCGCGCCATGCGGACATACACGGCGCATGCCACGTGGCGCAGATCGCGGTGGTGGCTGCGGTCGAGCCGCGAGTTATTTAGGTTGTACGTGGAGAGGGCATTGATGGCGGCCATGAGTCGTTCCTCGCGCGCCTCGTCGGGCGGAAGGGGGAGCGTGGGCTCGGAGGCCTTGCGACGCTTGGGCGCCTGGTCCGACGGTGCCGGTGCTGGTACAAGGTCTCGTGCCGCGCGCCGCAGCTCGATAAGGGCGTTATCGAACATGACGGTTTTAGAGTCACGAAGCAGCTTGGGGTCGAGCCCGTGGAACACGGCGTAGTCCTGCAGCCACACGCGCGCAAACCGGTCGATGCCGGGCTCGAAGGCGCGATAGACATCCCAAAAAGCCTTGATCTTGTTAAAACCATCGAGCGGATCATCTACGCCAATGCCGCAGATCAGCTCGTAGAGATACAGAAAGGCAAAGGACGTAGACGTTTCCTCGACGGTTCCGCGGCGCACTTGGGCACGCCAGGTAAAGTAGCCGCGCAGTTGCCGGTCGCTCATGGCGTTGTAGGTGGGAAAGTACGACTTAAAGGTGCCGTTGTAGGGACAGTCGTCCTCAAAGTCGGCCATCAGCAGGCCCTGGCGGTAAAAAAGCTCGGCTTCCGAAAGCCAGCGGCCCGCACCGCCCTTGGGGTCATCCTGCCAGCGCGATATCTCGCGCATTTTACGGTACTGGTCGGGGAGGAAATTCTGCATCTGTCGGCCGGTTTTGAGAATCGGCTCGTCTGCGTAGGTTTCGTTTGAGAAGCGGGCGGACTGATGGGTCCGGGCCTCGGCCATGATGCGCTCGATGAGCATCTTGATGTCCTGGTCGGCCACCGCTCCTCCTCTCGAACGCAGCTACGGTGACCTCATATCATAGCACAGCATCAAACAGATGTTCGAGATACCGCTGCGTTGATAGATTTAGAACAGGAGGGCGTATATGACGGCGATGACGACGGAGGGAAGCATATTGGCCGTGCGGAAGGTCTGAGGACGGATGAGGTTGACGCCGACGCAGAAGATGAGCATGGAGCCTACGAGCGAAAGGCTGTTGAGGGCCGCTGTGGTCATGATGGGGGAGAGCGCGCCGGCAAACAACGTGATCGTCCCCTGGAACACGGCGACGGGCAGGGCGGAGAAGATGCAGCCGCGGCCAAGCGAGGCCGTCATGGTGCAGACGATGATGCAGTCCAGTGCGCCCTTGAGGGCAAGCGTTGACCAGTCGCCGAGCAGGCCGTCCTGGATCGATCCCACAATGGCCATGGCGCCGATGCACACGGTGAGTGAAGTCGAGACAAAAGCGTTGGTGAACTCGTTATCGCCCTCACTGCCAGTCTTGCGCTTGAGCCATTCGCCAAGGTTCTCGATGGCTGCCTCCAAGTTGATGGCCTCGCCGATGAGCGAACCGAGCGCAAATGAGACGATGAGCATGGTGGTACCGGTGGTCGCTAGCGCCTTTCCATCGATGATGAGCATCTTTTGCATGGTGCCGCCCAGGCCGATAAACAGGACGCACAGCCCCGATGCTTTCATGAGCGTGTCTTGGATGCGCGGTGTAATGAAGCGGCCGCCCGCTAATCCCAAAAGACCGCCCGCAACTAAAAGCGCAACGTTGATGATTGTTCCCAAGCCCGGCATGAGCCCTCCTGTATTGATGCCAACGTGGCAATCGTAGCAGAACGAAATGCGAGGCACATCGCGACTCATCTAATACGTTATATAAGTGGTATTAGGAATGATGCGCAGCATTTAAGCCTCAGGTGGTTGTCGGGACATAGGGGTAGTAGTCAAAGCGCAGTGTCATAAGCCGCTGCGGGGATTCAATAGCCGCGGCGATGATATTGGCATCGCGGGCACGATCAAACCCTTCGAGTTCGATCTGATACGAGACGTCTTGCATAATGTCCAGACGTCGCCAGGCTAGAAGTGTGTCGCCATCGAATTCCAAGGTCTTGCCTCCGTCTGGGGCAACGGCGTATAGACGCAGTTTAGCGGTGGTTGCAGGGTCGACAACCGTGACCTCTTTAATTTCGTTTCGAGTATTCTTGGCGCCCAACAAGGTGAGCAGTGTTGGGGCCACGACCTCGCCCGATGGCAAAAAGACGACTTCGATGGATTCGGGAAATGCGATGATGGCCGACTTGCGGACGGGCTGATTGGCGGCGGCAACTTCGATGTTTGCAGCATCGATGACCTCCGTGTGGTCGAGGGCGGCAAGCACGCAGCAGTTACCTTCATCGATCTCCTGAGGATCAGCAAGCCCCAGACTGTCCGCGAGCTCGGGATCGTTTGGACCGGTAGCGGGCTCATTCGGTGCTTCGAAAGAAGCTGGGACGCTGTTTGTCGGCGACGGCGTGTCGCCCGCACCTGCTTCTTTGTCCGTGCTCTCTTCTTGTATGGTTGCGTTGATGGGTTCGTCGTTTGAGGGGAGCGTCTTGGCGTCAAGCGCGGAGGTGACAATCCCGACGGCTCCGGATCCGTTCCACTCCATCTCGAGAAGCGCCGGGTCGGCAAGAATGCGTTGCCTGCCTAGCGTGTGGGTATCGATCGCAATAGGGCCTGCCTCCGTCCCGCGCGTAAGGCTGAGCGATCCGGCCGGCTTCTCGAAATGAATGTCTGTGTCTTCGGTACTGGCGGCGTAGAACAGCAGGGATGCTTCTCCCGCCGCGATGGCATCGGTGCCCGCCTTGGTCAGCCGCAGCGATGCCGTGAATGAGAGGGTAGGCTGCACATCGTCTGCATTCGCGGCGGCGCAGCCCAGACATATACCGCCTCCTTTCTCGAAAAACGCACCGCCGAAGGCGACCTTCGCTCCGTTCGCCGAGTCATCGACCGAAGCGATATCGATGCGTAACCCCAAATCGCACGGATCGCCATCTGCATCGAGCACAATCGAGCGCCACGTGCAGACGGCGCACCCCGCCTGGGAGCCGTTTGCCTTGTTCGAACGATTGATATCCACGACTATCGAGCCGTCCGTATTACGACGAAGGCATCCCGAGGTTGAGATTGCGGCCTGTGCGAACGAAAAACGCTTGCACGCAATGGCGCTCGACGGATTTGGTGCGGAGCTTAGGGCTGCTGGTAAGGAGTCTGCCATGACGGGAGTCGCCCAAGCGGTGACAGGCGTTCCGGTTGCGAGCGCGCCGCAGAGTGCGACGACGGGCAAAAGGTTCTTCGATGCCATGGGGTCTCCTTAGCTAATTTAGTGCGGCCTGTCCGTGTTTCGTTTCTGGCTGCGTTTGATGTGCAGACCGAGGCCGGCGGTTCCCGCGCCTGCTGCCGTGGCGCCTGCTGCCAAGAGCCATCGTCTGTCGTCTGTCTGTGCCAACGGTTCCTTGCAGTTGCCACGGTCGAGCTCCGAGAGGTCGACCGTCACTTGCGTGGCGGCCTGCGCCTGTTCTTGCTGGGCAAAGGCCATGGCTGGCCCAAACGCTAGGATACTGACGGCGGCGGCCAGGGCGACGGCCTTATGCCGTGTGCGCACCGGGCTCGACCGTCCAGGTGATCGTTGCAACCTGATCGCCTTCGCCGGTTACGCGGAAGATGTCGCGCGTGACGCGGGCGACGTTTCCGCTTGTCTTGAGCTTAATTTTGTCCGTGCCGCCGGCAATGCCCTGGTAGCCCATGTCGAAGGCTGCATTCTTGGAAAGATCGAGGCCCGTCTCCTGCATTGCGGCGCTGGCGTTCTGGAGTGCGCCGTCGGGGCCGACCTTAAAGTCGATGGAATTCTGCGCGGTTCCGGCCTTGGCGTCGGCGGCAATGGTCCAGGTGTTCATGGCGTCGATCTTCATGTTGGTGACATGGATGCCGTAGGCCGAATGATTGTCGATGGTGGTCGCGTCTTCTGAGGGGCCCTGAAGCGTGCCGTCGGCCTTGGCGACGAAGGGAATAACCGTTGGAACTTTGAACTCTACGTTGTCGATCTCGGTCCTGACCATTACTTTCGTGGTTCCAACGCGCCCGGCTGCCAGAGCTGGCGTCGGGGCGGCGCCCATTGCGAGCGCGAGCGCGAGCCCTGCGCCCACGACGAGCGCTCTGGCTCCGTTCATGTTCCTAGTGATGTCCATGGTCGTTCCTTTCTATTCGCCGCGGGCCGTCCCCGCGATGATTGGACGAATGCTGGTGAATTGCGTGCGGTGCCGCGTCGGCCGAAAAAGCTAGTTCTCGGCTTGCTCAACCCGTACCTTGACACGTGTCGGATTGCCGTGGCTGTCGAGGGTCTTGGCATCGAGTGCCTGGATCTCGATGTATGCCTCGCCTTCTTTGATGTCGCCGGCGGGGCACGTCTCGATTGTCTTGCCGGTCTCGACCACACCGGATTCGTACATGGTCTCGTCGTTTTGGATGACGCGGAATCGCTGGGGAAATTTATTGTCTTGGACGTTTTGCACGTTGACGCGCAGCTTGCCGTCCTCCTGTAGCTGAGCGACCGGCGCGACCGAAATCGTCATCATGTTGTCGCGGACGATGGCATCGAGCTCATCTTGGATTTCTTGTCGCGATTTACCCTCTGCCGTCGTGACTGAGGCGCCCGCTTCGGGCACGGGCTGCGACTGCCAGGCGTATAGCCCTACGGCGATGAGGGCGCAGGCGATAGCCAGGCAGACAACGACGAGTTTCTTGCGACGCCCCAGTCCTGCGAGGCGGGGCGGCTTCTTCGCACTCATGCGGCGTCCTTGGTGGTGTAGACACGTGCGAACGTGGACGGGTCCGCTCCAAAGAGCATGTGAAGCATCAGGCGGCGCGAGTAGATGAGCTCGTCAAAGTCGTGAGGGAGCTCGATGTCGTGGATACGCGCGATGTGGTGGGCGAGCGCCGAGAACGACTCGGGGTCGCAGATAACATCGGTGGTGACGTGGTAGACCGCCGTTTCGGGGAACGCCTCTTCGTCGAAAGGCAGGAGATAGGGATCGTCGTCGACCTCGATGGCGACGCCGTACTGGGGCCAGTAATATGCCATGGGAACCTCCCTGCTTCTGGGGCCAAAACTTCTATCGGTTTTGGCTGTCGACGCCGACCGTATCAGCCGCTACTTGACCAATTTCTGACCAAATGCTTGACGGATTGACATCTCCGCAGGTAAAAGGTGGAAAAAATTACTTCAACTTTTTTCGAGCGACAATCGAGCGGTCGGCGACGGCGGGGCGATATGTGTCAAAAGCATCGTCTGCCGAGGAAGCCTTGCCGTTCGCCGAATTGCACAAACGTAAAAATCGCCAATTATGGAGACGGTCTCGAACACGTCGACGAAACGATGCGGTAACATCTCCCTGCAAACACTGTAGTTAGCTAAAGGGGGAGTTCGCGTGTCTGCAACCATTAAACTCTTCACCGACGAGTTCGAAGAGTATGGCCGCGATGAATCTCGCGCATCGGGCGAAGCATCGAGCATCTCGTTTCCGACAACGGAAGACGAGGTCCGTGCCATTTTGGAAACGCTCCATGCCGAGCGTGTCCCGGTAACGGTTCAGGGCGCCCGAACCGGCCTTGCCGCCGGTGCCGTGCCCCACGGTGGGCATATCCTCAATACTTCCCGTATGAATCGCTACTTGGGCCTTCGCCGCGATGAACAAGACCAATTTCTGCTGCGCGTGGAGCCGGGCGTTGTGCTCTCGGAGCTGCGTAAGCAGCTGAGCAAGAAGGTACTGCCGACCGCTGGTTGGGACCAGGCATCGCTTGAGGCCTACGAGGAGTTCCAAGAGTCCCCCGAGCAGTTCTTTCCCACCGATCCCACCGAGGCATCTGCCTGTCTGGGCGGCATGGCGGCATGCAACGCCTCCGGCGCCCGCAGCTACGCTTACGGTCCCATGCGCCCGCATATCACGGGACTCCACGTCGCGCTGGCTGATGGCGATTTGCTTGAGCTTCAGCGCGGCGAGGCTTTTGCCCAGGACCGCCACCTGTCGCTCGTGACGGCAGCGGGCCGTACGCTCGAACTCGATCTTCCCGGCTATACCATGCCCGAGACAAAAAATGCCTCAGGCTATTTCGTTGCGGACGATATGGACGCCATCGACCTCTTTATCGGCGCGTGCGGCACGCTCGGCGTTGTCACCGAGCTCGAGATCGCCCTGCAGGCGGCACCTTCGGTCGTATGGGGTGTGAGTTGCTTTTTCGATAGCGAGGACAAGGCGGTGTCCTTTACCGATTCCGTGCGCCCTGTCCTGTCCCATGCGGCTGCCATCGAGTACTTCGATGCTGGCGCCCTGGATATTCTACGTCGCCAGCGCGAGCAGTCGACGGCGTTTGCCTCGCTGCCGGCGCTCGACGACGAGGCAAAGGTCTGTGTCTACGTGGAGCTTGACTGCGACGATGAGGCGCAGGCGACCGAGGAGCTGTACCACCTGGGATGGGTTTTGGAGCTTGCGGGCGGCCGCGACGATGCGACATGGGTCGCGCGCACCGAAGTCGATCGCGAATGCCAGCGGTTTTTCCGCCACGCGGTCCCCGAGAGTGTCAACATGCTCGTTGACGAGCGTCGCCGCACCGACCCCACCATTACCAAGCTGGGATCGGATATGTCGGTGCCCAATGCACGCCTTGCCGATGTCGTGGTCCTCTATCGCCGCACGCTGGCCGAAAGCGGGCTTGAGTCTGCTGCCTGGGGACACATCGGGAACAACCATCTGCATGTGAACATCCTGCCGCGCGATGCGCAAGACTACCGTCGTGGTGGAGAACTCTTTGCCCAGTGGGCTTCCGAGGTCACGGCCATGGGCGGTGCCGTTTCTGCTGAGCACGGCGTCGGCAAGATCAAGGCGGGCTTCTTGGAGACGATGTACGGCCACGAGGCCATGGTCGAGTCGGCGCATCTCAAACTCCAGCTCGATCCTGCCGGCCAGCTGGGTCGCGGCAACCTGTTTACGGAGAAGCTCTTGGATGAGCTCGTCCAGAAAGGGGGCGCGTGAAGATGAGTGATTTTCATATGGTGGTGTGCGTCAAGGCGGTGCCCGGAAGCACCGAGGTCAAGATGGACCCCAAGACCAATACTATCGTGCGTGATGGCAAGCAGGCGGTCGTTAATCCCTTCGATGCAAGTGCTCTCGAATGTGCGCTAGCGCTGAAGGACGACTTTATCGGCTTTGGCATGGACGTGCGTGTGACGGTGGTGTCGATGGGCATCCCCGCGACCGAATCGCTGCTGCGCGACTGCATCGCCCGCGGTGCCGACGACGCGCTGCTGCTGACCGATCGCGCCTTTGCGGGCGCCGATACCCTAGCCACCACCTATGCCCTCAAATGCGGCATCGAGGCACTCGATGAGGACTTTGACCTGCTCATCTGCGGCAAGATGGCAGTGGACGGCGATACGGCCCAGATCGGCCCCGAGCTGGCCGGCGCCTTTGGGGTCCCCTGCGTGACCGACGTGAGCTGTGTGCAGAGCGCGGGATTTACGACGTGTGGCTCGCTGGCGCTCGTTCACGGCTGCGATGCCGGCGAGGAGACGGTGTACCTGGAGATGCCGTGTGCGATGACGACCGCCAAGGAGATTGGCCAGCTGCGCATGCCGAGTATTGCCGGTATTCGCGCGGCCGAGGATGCAGACGTGCGTGTGGCCAGCGCTGCCGACGTAAACGCCGATCCCTCGCGTTGCGGCCTTGCCGGATCACCGACGCAGGTCGTGCGCTCGTTTGTGCCCGACCGTGACCAAACGTGCGAGGCCGTTGAGGGAACGGCGTCCGAGCAGGCGGTAAAACTTGCCAAGATTATTGAGGGGATGGCATAGATGAGCGGGCTGATTATCGATAGCGAAGCCTGTATCGGCTGCGGTCGCTGCGTTCGCGCCTGCGCCTCGGGCGGCATTGTGGTGGAGGGTGAGCGCCCCAATCGCTGTGCCCGCGTAACCGACGGCTGTATCCTGTGCGGTGGGTGCGTCGACGCCTGCCCCGTCAACGCCATCTCGATTGAGCGCGACGAGGCCGCCGGCGCGGCAGACCTTGACGCATATCGAGACATCTGGATCTTCGTGCAGACTGACGAGCACGATGCCGTTGCATCCGTGGCCTTCGAGCTCATGGGCAAGGGGCGCGAGCTTGCCGATGCCCGCGGCTGCCGTCTGGTGGCACTGGTCGGCATGAGCCCCGAGGGCTCACTCGGGGACCTGGAGCATCTGATTTGCGCCGGTGCGGACGAAGTTCTGGTCTGTCGTGACGAGCGCCTGCGTCAGAACGACGCGGAGGTCTACGCTCGCTTGATCTGCGATTTGGTAGCCGAGCGCAAGCCCGAGGCCATTCTGTACGGCGCGACCGCCTTTGGTCGCGAGCTGGCGCCCGGTATGGCCGTGCGCTTGCAGACGGGTCTTACGGCCGATTGCACGGTGCTTTCTATGGATACGGAGACGGGTCTGCTGCAGCAGACGCGCCCGGCGTTTGGCGGCAACCTGATGGCCACCATTATCTGCCCCAACCACCGTCCTCAGATGGCAACGGTGCGCCCCGGCATCTTTAAGGCGCCCGAGTTTGACTATAGCCGCTCCGGCACGATTACCCAGGTAGTGCTTGCGGATGACGTTAAGGCCCGCGTCGAGATCTCGATTCCCGCCGAGGAGTGGGGACAGCAGGCCTCAATTGCCGATGCCGAGCGTCTGGTCGTGGTGGGCCGCGGCATCGGCTCCAAGAAGAATCTGCCCCTGATGCGAAAGCTCGCCGATGCCCTGGGTGCCGAGCTTGGTTGCACGCGTCCCATTGTGGAGGCAGGCTGGTTGGAGTATCGCCACCAAATTGGCCAGACGGGTGTATCGGTCTCGCCCAAGCTTCTCGTGAGTATCGGTGTTTCGGGCGCCATCCAGCATCTTGCCGGCATCGGTGGGGCGGAGTGCATTATCGCCATCAACGAGGACCCGGATGCCCCCATCTTTGGTGCTGCCCAGTACAAGGTTGTCGGTGATGCCGTCGAGGTCGTCGAGGAGCTGCTGGCCCAGTTTGAGCGCTAGGCACGCACCAGCCAGTCGCGCATCTCGTCCTTTAGGCGGCTCCAGGTTGCCTGCGTGGCGGGGTCGGTAAAGGGCCGCGTAATGCCAAAGGGCGCGTCGAGCAGGCGGTAGATATCGCCTTGCTCGCGCGCCAGCGCGCGGCTTGCCGGATAGACGAGCTCAAACATAAAGCAGATAAGCCCCACCAAGAAGTCGGCGGGCTCATCGCGCTCATCGCGCGCGACGCAGCGGTGCTCGTCAAAGGCGGTAAGCGCCGGTGTCGAGAAGTGGCTGGCGAGAAACGTGTCCTCATCCACCTTGAGGACGGTGTCGACGGTGCTGTCGGCGATGGTGCGCATAATGTCGATCTTGTCGCCATCGCGCACGATGTCGCAGAAGCTCCGCGTGCGCTCGTCGAGCTGTGCGGGTAGACGGAAATCGCTGTGATAGGCGATGCTCGCTCGGATGAGCTCATCTTCTGCCGGGTCATCGATAAAGTCGCGGATGCTCATTACGGCGGGTGCATCGGCGGGATTCTCGCCAAAGAGGACCTCGATGCCCAGCACTGCATGGCTCATGCTCTCGGCGTCCTTAAAGGTGTCCCAGCGTCGCAGCTGCTCAAAGCGGCCCATATCGTGCAGCAGGCCGCAAAGCCATGCCAGGTCAATATCTTCTGACGACCAGCCCTGCTCGCGCGCTACGGCATCGCATGCCTCGGCCACGTGGTACGTATGCTCGATTTTGAGCGCGATGCGTGGGTTGGTGGCGTCGTAGGCATCGGTGTAGCTTTTGAAGGCCGCGCGCGCCCGGTCTCGATCGATAGCTGTCATAATGACTTCCTAAAAAGTTGTGTCTTTCGATCCGGTGGCAATTGTAGGTGAACTTTATTGCCACCGGTTGATATTTCTGCTGCGTTGCAAGGCGCGCTGCAGACGACTTACCAGAATGGGAGTGGCATGGTCCTTAGGATCTTTAAAATCGTCTGGCCAGTGATGCTTACCTATGTTGCAATAGGCGCGCCGTGCGGAATGATCATGGGGCAGACGGGAATGGAGCCCTGGATGGTCTTTGCTCTGAGCAGCACGTTTGTGACGGGCAGCGGCCAGTTTATGATCTGCAATCTTTGGCTGGCGGGCGTGCCTGCAGCATCGATCGTCGCGAGCGTTGCTGCCATCTCCTCGCGCTTTGCGCTTTACTCGGCATCGATCGCGCCGCATCTGACGGGTGCCTCGAAGCGTCAGACGCTGGCTGTTGCCGCGACACTTACCGAGGAGGCATATGGCATCTCGCTTGCCAAGTTGGTTGAAGGGGAGGATTGGGGCCCGCGCGAGTCCTTCGTGCTCAACGTGATTCTCATCGCAACATGGGGCGTTTCGTGTACGATGGGCGCCATCGTCGGCGCCGTTGTCGATGTTCCCACCGCCAGTGCAGCCTTTGTCTGCACCTCGCTCTTTATCTGCCTGCTCTGTACTGGATACGATTTCTTTTAACGCATCAAACAGTTTCTGCATGCATTGGTTCATATCATCAAACACTCCAACTACTTCCTGCACTGCCTCTGTCTGAAGTGCAACCATATCCCGTGCCTGTTTTGCATTTTCTACACTGTTTACAGTCTGATCTGTGATATGAGTTACATTGTTCTGAATTTCTCCGGCTGCCTCTGCAGAATGATCTGCAAGTTTCCTGATTTCCTCTGCAACCACTGCAAATCCTCTTCCTGCTTCGCCTGCGCGTGCAGCCTCAATCGATGCATTTAAAGATAACAGGTTGGTCTCATCTGCAATCTCACCGATCAGATTGATGATCTGGACGATCTCACCGGATGCGGTACCTACTTTATTAACTGCTGTCTCCAGATTATGGATAGATACCTCGATATTTCCTAACGCCTCTCCGACACGTTCCATATCTTCACGGCCTTTTTCTGATACTTCAACCGTTTCTTTCATACGATTTTCTACTGTATCACTGTCACTCTTCGTATCTGCTACGACTCCGGCAAGCTGTGTTGCATTCT
>UQWQ01000014.1 GCA_900544755.1 uncultured Collinsella sp.
ACCTTTCGGGTTCACCATCCATGGTGGGGCGCGTTTCTAACGAAGCCGTAACGGCCGTTGGGCTCTTTTGGCGCCAACCCTTCTCGACCCGCACATCATGATTAATTTGCTTAAAGCAACAACTTTCCCGATCGATGTAATCACCGAATCAAAACGTGTACGTCAGCCATCAAAGATGCCGAAAAATGTCATATTTGGAGGCTGATGTATACAAATGCAGAATCCCGCACAACCCAGTAGCATCCTCCATATGTCTGGACTCTCTATGCTTACGCTGGATAGACATCGCCGGAACGGGTATAGTAGCGAAAGTTTTGTCGTTAACCAGCGGGGGAGTCCTGTGGGCATCAAAAAGAAGATCAAAAAGGAGCTTATCGGCACTTCCGATTACCCGTCGAATAAGATCTTTACGATCTCCAATTTCATCACCTTTACGCGCCTGATCCTCACTCTGGTATTTCTGTACCTGTTTGTGACGGATAACAACCGCGTCATCGCCATCGTTATCTACGCCGTTGCCGCCTCTACCGACTGGATGGACGGTCAGATCGCCCGCATGACCAAGACGGTCTCGTGGCTCGGCAAGGTCATGGACCCCATCTGCGACCGTGCGCTGCTGTTCACCGGCGTACTTGGGCTGGTGGTCCGCGGAGAGCTGCCCATCTGGGTCTGCGTGCTCATTATTGGCCGCGACATCTATCTGGGCATCGGCACGCTTATCGTTCGTCATTATCACCGTCGCCCCATCGATGTCGTCTTTCCCGGAAAGATTGCCACTGCACTGCTCATGACCGGCTTCTCGCTCATGCTGCTCGGGTTCCCCGTTATTGACGGCCTGCATCTTTTACCTTCAACCCTTACGGCCTTCCCGGGCCTCAACGGAAGCTCGGTGCCCCTCGGCATCTTCTTTGTGTACGGCGGCGTGATCTTCTCCATGCTCACGGCTGTCATCTATTCCATTAAGGGCGGAGTGGCCATTAAACAGGCTCTCGCGCATCCCGAGGACGAGGACATCGACTTTCTGAACCCTGAAATCGAAGACTGATTCGTTGGGGTATGATTACGTACGGTTCATTATTTGCGGCACGTCCGCGATAAGTTAGGGGTTGTCATGGACAACATGGTTAACAATATGCCTCAGAATGATAAGACTGCTGACGCTACCTGCGTATTCCGCGTGCCTTCAAGCGACGTCACCGTTCCCGACCTCATGGCCAACGTGCGCATCACCGCCCCCGTTCTGTCCATCGTCAAGGGTCCGCAGACTGGTGCCGCCTTTGAACTCGAGGACGACGTGACCACCATCGGCCGCGATCCTGCGAACGGCATCTTCCTCAATGACATGACCGTTTCGCGCAGCCACGCGCGCATTATTCGCGAGGGCCTCGGCGCCCGCATCGAGGACCTGGGCTCGCTCAATGGCACCTGGGTCGACGGTGCCATTGTCAACGCGGCCCCGCTGCACGACGGTTCTTCCGTTCAGATCGGTACGTTTACGCTCATCTACCACGAGAGCACGCCGGAGCGCATCGAAACCGGTGAGTAGGGCATGGCCGAACGCAACTATCTGAGTATCGGCCAAGTCGTCAACCTACTTCGAGGCGCATACCCCGATCTTTCGAACTCAAAAATTAGATTTCTAGAAGATGAGGGGCTCATTACCCCTCATCGTACGCCTAAGGGATACCGTCAGTACTCCAAGGAGGACGTTGATCGCCTGGAGGTCATTCTGCACCTGCAGAAGACTCGCTACATGCCGCTCAACGTGATTAAGCAGCGCTTGGAAAACGCCACGGACCTGTCAACGCTCGCCTACGAGGTGGGCTTGCTGTCCGATGTTCCACTCAAGACGGAGCCCAAGGAGACTAAACAAAAGCTGCATCCCATCGAGACCATTCCCGATATGTTGGGCGTCGAGATCTCGTTTATCCGCTCGCTCGCCGAGAACGACCTCATTCGCATCATCAAGAGTCCGCAGAACCGTGAGCTCGTCGATGGTCGCGATTTTCCGATCATCCGCTACTGCTCCGAGCTGTCACGCTTCCATATCGAGCCGCGCAACCTGCGTCAGTACGTGTCTTCCGCCAACCGCGAGTCCTCGATGTTTGAGCAGGTGCTCGTGAGCATGCTCGGAATGGATACCTCCGATGACGAGCGCGACGCCAAGCTCGAGCGTGCGTTTAAGAAGCTTCACGACCTCACCGAGGGTGTGCATACGGCACTGCTCAAGAACCGCGTTTTTGAGTCGCTCAACGCCGTGGTCGAGGATGCCGACATCGATGCACTCGATGAAGAAATCGCTCGCTCCGAGTCCACCAAGGCCAAAAACGAAGAAACTGCCGCGCCGGCTTCACACGAGGATTCTCTCGTAAAGCCGCTCAAGGTTGTCGCCCCTTCGCAATCCGACACTGTCACCGCGGGCAAATAACAGCTACCGCTTATCCGGCAACCCATTGAAAGGTCATGCAATGTACGATTTCGAATCTCAAATCGTCGACATCCCCGACTATCCCGAGCCCGGAGTCATCTTCAAAGACATTACGCCGCTCTTTGGCAATCCCGAGGCGCTCAAAGCCATGACCGATGCCCTCGCCGAGCACTTTGCCGGCATGGGGATCACCAAGGTCGTGGGTCCCGAGGCCCGTGGCTTTATGGTTGGCGTACCGGTGGCTGTGGCCCTTGGTGCCGGCTTTGTTCCCGCACGTAAACCGGGCAAGCTACCCCGCAAGACGGTGAGCCAGAGCTATGAGCTCGAATACGGCACCGACTCTATCGAGATCCATGCCGATGCCATTACCTCTAAAGATACCGTGTTGATTCTGGACGACTTGGTCGCGACGGGCGGAACCGTCGAGGCAACAGGTAAACTTGTGCGAGATATGGGCGCAAAGCTTGTGGGCTACGGGTGTATCCTTGAGCTTGCGTTTCTCAACCCGCGCGAGAAGCTCACGCCGACTGACGACGATGTTGAGCTCTTTAGCCTGGTGACGGTGGACTAGCCGTTACCCTTAGTTACTGGAAAGGAAGCTACATGCGCACAGCAAACACGCACAAAAACATGGCACGCTGCGCTGCTACGGCAACCCTCGCTTGTGTTTTGGGCTTGGGCCTCGCGGCTCCTGCCTACGCCGATACCGCATCCGACCTTGCCGCTGCTCGTACGAAGCTCGAGCAGATCGGTACCCAAACCCAGCAGATTTACGATGAGCTCGCCACGCAGACGCAGGCGCTCGATCAGACTGCTGGCGAGATCACGCAAAAGCAGCAGGAGATCGCTGACGGTCAGGCCAAGCTCTCGACCTATGTCGCCGGCGAGTACAAAACCGGCGGTCTGAGCCTGCTTCAGGTTCTGACCGGCGTCGATGACCTGAGCGATATGCTCAACCGTCTGTTCTACTACGGCAAAGTTTCCGATAAGCAGGCTCAGACCATTCAAGAGGTCAAGGAGCTTAAGCAGCAGCTCACCGATAAGCAGGCCGAGCAGGAGAAGAACGTCGCCACCACGCAAAAGAAGGTCGATGAGCTTAACGCCCAGCAGGCTGAAGCCCAGAGTGTCGTGAACTCCCTGGATTCACAGTTGCAGGCCGAGCTTGCTGCCGAGGCCCAGGCCAACGCCGCGCTGCAGGCTGGCATAAATGCTAGCACCGCCGAAAAGGCCACGGTGAGCAACGACACCGCCGGTACGAGCGAGAACACCAACAAGGGTGGCGGTACGACCAACGACGGCGGCGGAAACACGCCCGCGCCCGCTCCCACTCCGCAGCCCCCGACGCCCGCTCCGGCTCCGGCTCCGGCTCCGACGCCTTCCGCACCGAGCCAGTCCGTTGACGGCGGTTCCGTTGTTTCGCGTGCCTATAGCAAGCTCGGATACGCTTACTCTTGGGGTGGCATTGGGCCGAACAGCTTTGACTGCTCCGGTTTTGTAAGCTATTGCCTCACGGGACGCTACTGCCGTCTGGGCACCACGGTCGACTTCATGGGTTGGACCCGTGTGTCCGATCCGCAACCCGGCGATGTTGTGGTTAACTCCTACCATACCGGCATCTATATCGGTAATGGTCAGATGATCCATGCTTCCGACTACAAAACGGGCGTCATCATCAGTTCCGTCGCAGCCGGTATGAACAACAACTACATTTTCGTGCGCTACTAAGTCACTCTGTATAGCGAACGAAGGTGAACCTCGTGGCCTTTGAGCTGCGAGGTTCATTTATTTATGACCGTGCTCCATACATGATCCTAATGTGCTAGTTTTCAATACTAGATGCACGCTTCATCGGTGAGCAATATAGCTATAATGATTGAGAAGCATATAGAAAGGACCCTCTATGAGCTGGGCACTTATCTCCGATTCGAGCTGTAACCTCCGCGATTGGCAACCGACCGCGCCCCATACCACCTTTGCATTTGCACCCCTCAAAATTCGAGTGGGGGAGCGCGAGTTCGTCGATGACCTCATGCTCGACGTTCACGAACTCAATTGCGCCGTGCAGGCGGAGTCGAGCGCTTCTTCGAGCGCCTGTCCGAGCGTAGGCGAGTGGACCGAACTCTTTAGGCTTGCCGACAAGACGATTTGTATGCCCATCTCGGAGGGCGTATCGGGGAGCTATAACGCCGCCGCCACGGCACGCGATTTGGTTCTTGCCGAGGAGCCGAACCGTCAAATTCATTTGGTCAATTCACGCGGAGCCGGCGGCAAAATGGACCTGATCTTACTGCTATTCGACCGGTATCTTGCAAGCAATCCGGATGTCTCATTCGAGGACGCTTGCGCATACTTCAATAGCCTTGAGCAGAACAGCAAAATCCTCTTCAGCTTGTGCAATTACGAAAACCTGGCCAAAGCCGGACGTATCCCTAAGGCAGCCGGCGTCATTGCCAACAAGCTCAATATTCGCATTTTGGGCACGGCGAGTGAGGCCGGTAAAATCGAACTCGTCGGACACACGCGTGGCGAAAAGAAGATGTTCAACAAGATCATCGACACCATGGAAGCCGAGGGTTTTACGGGCGGCGAGGTCGTCATCGACCATGTCGAGAATGAGGCAGGCGCCCAGGCACTTGCCAGCCGCATTGTGGAGCGCTGGCCCGGCTCCAAGACTATCATCATGCCCTGCAACGGCCTGGATTCCTATTACGCCGAGATGCACGGTCTTATTATCGGCTACGGCATGGACGTGGCTTCGGGCCAATAAAGTCCAACCAAGCAAAAATACGGGCGGGACAAAGTGACAGATGACCCTTTGCTCCGCCCGTTTTATACGTCGGCTAGCTATTAAACCCATTAAACTTTAGATAGCTCATCAGGTACGCCTTCGAAACGAAGGATGAAACCGCACTGCGCACAAGCAGCGACTCACGCGTTACCTGATGCGCCGTATCGGGAACCGGCGTCTGCTCGACGGAAAACGTCGAACGAATCGATGCCTCGAGCTGATCGACCACATAATCGAAGGCCGTCGGGGCATCGTAGCTCAAACGCTGAATGTTAAAGAGTGCCTGCACCGCAGCAATAGGTAACACCTGCTTAAAGAGGCAGATAGCGATCAGGCGGGCAATCTGCTCGCGGCCATATTGCTTTTTGACCGGAGCAGGCACCAGGCCGACCTTCACGTAGTTATTGATCATCGATGGCGTAATGACAGGGTGCTCAACGCAAATGGACAGCGGCTCCATCCACAGCGCAACATACTCAATGACCTGGTCGCGGTAGAGCGTCACATTGGGCAACTGGTTATAGCGCGGCAGACTCAACGTATTGAGTTTACGCACGATATCGGACTGAATGAATGCATCGGGTAGCACCGTGGGCTGAATATCCTCAGGCTTAATACTGACCGACGAATCGGACATCGGAATAACGTGTTTAACGTGGTTCATAAAGGTCCTCCGTTCATTTTCTATATTGTATTCTAGGTTATCTAGTTTTGCATACCACATAGCCGGCAAGTAAAAGTGGTTGGACAACACATTGATGCATCGTCCAACCACTTTGTGTAAAGATAGCAACCTTACATAAGATATATTATCGTACTTATTCACGGAGAAACGCGTATGCGCTCGTTGCTGCTATGGCTCCGTCCGAAACGGCGGTCACAACCTGGCGTAAACGCTTGGAACGGATATCGCCGGCTGCGAATAAGCCGGGCGTACGGGTGGCCATCGAATCGTCGGTGACAATGCCGCCGTCAGGAGCCAGATCGACTAGATGCTCAACCAGCTCGGTATGCGGCAGCATCCCCGTAAAGACAAAGATGCCAAACGAGCCAGGTTCAAATGACTCGGTATGAGTCTCACCGGATGCATTGTCCTTAAAGGTGATCGTCGTTGGCATTGCTTCGCCCGAGAGCTCCACAATACTAGTTTGGTACCTAACTGTAATATTGTCCTTTTCGAGTACTTTCTGAACAACACCATCAGGCGCACGAAACTGGTCGCGGCGCAGCACGATGGTCACGCTGGTGGCAATGTCTGACAGGAACAGCGCCTCTTCGCATGCCGAATTGCCACCACCGATTACAAAGACCTGTTTGCCGCGGAAGAACATGCCGTCACATGTTGCGCAATATGAAACGCCACGACCGCGATACGTATCCTCGCCTGCGAAACCTGCCGGACGCGGCGTGGCACCCATGCAAGCGATAACGCTCGAGGCCAGCGTATCGCCCATATCGTGATGTACCGTAAACAACGCTGCATCGGCATCGTAATCGATACCCGTAACCATGCTCCATGTAACCTGTGCTCCCAGGCCCTCTGCATGCTGCTGAAAACGCTCGCCGAGTTCGGCGCCACTCAGGAGCGGGAAACCCGGATAGTTCTCGACCTCATTGGTTGTGGCGATCTGCCCTCCCGACATGCCCTGCTCAATCACGGTCGTCGTCAGGCTGGCACGCGCAGCATAAATGGCGGCAGCATAGCCCGCGGGGCCGCCACCGATAATCGCAGCATCGATCGGCTTATCGGTAGTCATGAAGCGTCCTTTCGTCGAAACGTTGTCGTTCTTTGCGCTCGTACCCAAATTTACGTGAACGTGACACTCATGCACTACAATGATAAAACCGTATTACAAAGCTGAAGGGGAGTTATCGATGGACCAGGCGCAGACGAGTGACGACGCTCCCCTGCTCACGCACAGCACTCCTCAATCGGAGCAAACCACGCTCCTGGCTCAGCAAAAACCTCTCGTGACCATCGTGCACGCCTCCGTTGGCTCGGGCCACAAGGCCGCCGCAAATGCGATAGCGCAGGCCTTCGACCTCATCCGCGGCACCAATGGCATCCCCGAGGATGTTGAGATTGAAGTGCTCGATATCCTTGATTTTGGACGTATTAAATTCGACGGTAATAAGACCGCGGCTTCTTTTACGGGAGCCACGCGCCCCATTTACGACCTGACCTGGAGATATACACTTACGGGACATCTTCTCTGGGGTGGCGGCACGGCATGGTCGCGAATCATGTTCCCCGCCTTCAACGAATATATTCGTAGCCGCAGGCCCATAGCCGTGGTCGCAACGCACATCACAGCAGCCAATGTTGCCGTGGGTGCCCGCATAATTACGGGTATCGATTATCCAGTCATCTGCGTACCGACCGACTACGAAGTCGAGGGCTGGTGGCCCCACAAGGACACCGATCTATTCTGTGTTGCCAACGAATTTATGTCCGAAACGCTGCGTCCGCGCAAGGTGCCCGAGGCAAAGATTCGCATTACCGGCATTCCTATTCGCGCCGGATTCGACACGGATTACGATTGCGAGGAAGAGCTAGCCAAGTTCAACCTCCCCACCGACAAGACCGTCGTGCTGGTTATGGCCGGCGCCAGTTTACCTCAACCGTACGTCCGCTTTCGCGCGGCGATGGACCAGACCCTCCCCTTCCTACGCAGCTTTGAGGACATGCATTTTGTCTTTTTGCCGGGCAAGGATGAGGAATACGCCGACCGCCTCAAGACGCTCTTCGACGCCATGAAACTCGAAAACGTTACGGTTCTGGACTACGTGGACGACATGGCGGCCCTCATGCACGGCTGCGACCTGGCAATTCTCAAATCGGGCGGACTCACCGTCACCGAGTGCCTGTGCGCGCATCTGCCGATGATCCTGCTGGGCAAGTCCTATGGCCAGGAAAAGGCCAACACCACGATGCTCACCGGCATGGGCGCCAGTATGCATGTCACCACCGCACGAGAACTCATCGTAACCCTGCGCCACCTGCACGACCATCCCGAATCACTCAAAGCGCTACTCATCAACGGCGAAGTTCTACGCCGCCCCCACGCAGCCGAAGACATAGCCATCGCAACCATGGAGCTCGTAGGCAAACCCCAAAAGCGCAAAAGAGCCTTTTGCCGCTTCTACTGGGGCGGAAAACCCGCGCATATCCGCTAGCGTCTTTATGTCCGCTTGCCTGCGGGAGGCCCCTATATATCATCCCGTGCTCAAACATTCTCGCTTCGCTGCGAAACTGCGCGCGGGACGATATATAGGGGCCTCCCGCAGGTAAGCTGCGTTAACGTACCAGCGGCTATACCAGATTCCCCACCAGTAGAATCTGCAAAGGGGAACCAGAAAATATAAATACAGTAAGTCGATGCGACAAAGGAGGCGTCCCTTCATCGCATCGACTTACTAGAAAAGTAAATATTGTTTCAAGCGAGTAGCCGCCCGCCCGGGGCTTACCTATATCGTTCCACGCGCAGTTTCGCAGCGAGCGAAGCGACGCGAGAATGTTTGAGCATGGAATGATATGTGTGAGAGGCGGGCGGGAGGGATAAGAGCGTCCCTAGGCGACGCCGCTGGAGCCGAAGCCTCCTTTGCCTCGGTCGGTTTTGTCTAGTTCTTCTACTTCTACGAGGTTGACCGTGGGGACTTCTTGGATGACGAGCTGGGCGATGCGGTCGCCTTTGTTGATTTGGATGTCGTTGGTGGGATCCAGGTTGATAAGGATAACCTTGAGTTCTCCTCGGTAGTGGGCGTCAATGAGGCCCGGCGTGTTGACTATAGACAGGCCCTGCTTGATGGCCAAGCCGCTGCGGGGCTGGACGAAGCCGGCGTAGCCGTCGGGCAGGGCGATGGCCAGCCCAGTAGAGACCAGACGGCGTTCGAAGGGCTTCAGGACGCAGTCCTCGTTGGAGCGCAAATCCAAGCCGGCATCGGTGGGATGGGCGTATTTGGGAAGCTCGAGGGTGGGGTCGAGACGCTTTATGTTGACGGTAATGTTGGACATGGAATCACCTTAGCTTGTCGAGCTCTTGCAGAAATTCATCGACGTCTTTGAAATCGCGGTAGACCGAGGCAAAACGGATGTACGCAACCTTGTCGATCTTGGCCAAGCGCTTGAGCACCATGTCACCCAACTCATGGGACGTGACGGCCGTCAGCGTGCGAGAGCGAAGCTCGACCTCGATGTCATCGATAATCTCATTGAGCTTCTTAGTGTCGATATCGCGCTTGATGGTGGCGCGCATCAAGCCGACAAGAAGCTTATTGCGATCGAACCGCTGCTTAGTTCCATCTGACTTAATGACCTCGATAGGGTCCTCGCATCGCTCAAACGTTGTAAAGCGGTAGTTACACGAGCAACATTCGCGACGGCGCTTAATGGTGTTATTTGACTCCTGCATACGGGAATCAACGACGCGGGTATGTGCCTTGCCGCATTTGGGACAGCGCATGGTACCTCCTCTTAAACGATAACAAGGGTACCATGCGCAGCGCGATAATGATTACGAACGAGCAGGAACCTTAAGATGCGCACCGGCGGCGAGCGAACCATGCTCCAGATGATTGACGCTACGGATCATGTCGGAAGTCTCTTGCGTGGAAAGGCCTTCGATTGGATATTCTTCGGCAAGCGACCAAAGAGAATCGCCAGGCTGAACTCGAATGGTCTCGTAGGTAATGTTGGAAACGGACTCGGCATACGCGGCGTGACGAGCGCTAAAGACCGACATAGCGAGGACAAAGAAGAGCGTAAGCGCAACGGCGACGGCGACAATCGTCGGAACCTTCAGGGCAACGCGGGCCGGCGCGACTACAGCCTGCTGATTGCGCGCAGGCTTTACGGTCAAAGGCTGAAAGCCGGAGCGGCCACCCTGAACAACCGTAAAAGTGGGTTCTGCAGGCGTCTCGAGCTTAAGGGCGAGGTTTCCCTGGACCATATTCGTTGCGTTCATCATGTTCTCCTCTCGCGTGTTTTGCTGAGAACAGTTTTATCAAGCCGCGCGGACAAAAATGTCTAGCGCGAGAACGAATGTTCGGTTATTATTATCTTCGAACAGTTGTTCCTGTCAAGCAAAATTCGAACATTTGTTTGACATGGGTAGAGAGGATGCCCTGATGGCTCGCAAAATTACCAAGCGTCAGCAGCAAATTTACGACTTCATCAAGGAATATCAGCAGGAGAAGGGTTATCCGCCCAGCGTGCGCGAGATGGCTTCTGCCGTGGGCCTTTCCTCCCCCAGCACCGTGCACGCCCATCTCTCTGCCCTGGAGGCGCGCGGGCTACTCAAGCGCGATGCCACCAAGCCGCGCGCCCTGGAACTCTTTAACGAGGATGGTTCCTCTGTCTCAATTTCCAAATCTGACGAGCCCACCGCACCTCGCGGAACGGTCTCGCTACCGCTCGTTGGTCGCGTCGCGGCTGGGATTCCCATTCTGGCCGAGCAGAATATCGAAGACACGTTTACTATCCCGACCGAAATCGCCACTGATCAGGGTTCCTTTATCCTTGAGGTGCATGGGAGCTCAATGATCAATGTCGGCATCTTCAATGGCGATTACATCATCGTCCGTGAACAAAAGAGTGCCATGAACGGCGAAATTGTCGTGGCCATGATTGATGGTTCGGCGACCGTCAAGACGTTCTACAAGGAGCAGGGGCGTGTGCGCTTGCAGCCCGAGAACGACACCATGGAACCTATCTATGCAACGAATCCCGTTATCCTGGGCAAAGTCGTCGGCTTGATGCGCCGGTTCTCGTAATGCAAAAACGCATAACCATCTTTGATACCGTCCGCGGGTTTACGATGATTTCTATGGCAGGTTTTCACGCTTGCTATGATCTCGCCTACCTGTACGGCTGGGATATGCCTTGGTTTACCCAGACTGTCTTTCAAGACGTCTGGCGCGCCAGCATCAGCTGGGTATTTTTGTTTATCGCGGGTTGGATGTGCACTCTTTCGCGCAACAATATCAAACGTGCCGCCAAATACGCCTTAGCAGCACTCGTTGTCTGGTTGGCAACAACACTTGTCTCATTCGACGATTCGGTTAATTTTGGCATCATCTACTGCATGGCCGCATGCACCGGCATCGTGGCGTTGACCGATCCCGTCCTTAAGAAGATAACGGCGAGATGGGGCATGCCCCTATGCCTTGTGTTGTTCGCCCTCACCTGGAGCATCCCCAAAACGATCTACCCTGTCCCCTACCTGGCGTGGCTGGGATTTCCGAGCCCTGGGTTTGTCTCAGGTGATTACTACCCCATCATCCCGTTTATCTTTATGTATCTTGCAGGATACTTCGCCGCACACATAGCGCAGGGAATCGATAAGACCGTCCCCAGCTGGGCCTACGCCAACCCCCTGCCGGTGCTCGCCGGCCTTGGACGTCACGCACTCCCCTTTTATCTGCTGCATCAGCCCATCATTCTGGGCATTTTGGAGCTCGTCTACTCGGTGCGATAACGCTCGAGCCGCGGTGCAATACGAGCCGGCAACTTCGCCACAATGCGAACACCGTCCTCGAGATATTCCTCATGCAGAAGGGTTCCCTGCTCATGCACCAGCGTGATGAGAGCGCCCTCGCGATACGGAATATCAGCGGAAAGCAACACATCGGTGGCAGCTGCCTCGCGAGCAATGCGATCAACGAGATCGTCGAGCCCCTCGCCCGTTTGGGCCGAGAACAGAACGGCTTCCGGATAGCGACGACGGAAACTCAATCGATCAACGCTATCGAGAAGATCGATTTTATTGAATACGGTCAGCGTTAAACGCTCTCCGGCGCCGATCTCATCAAGCACGCGGTCGACAGCCTCCAGCTGCCGCTCATAGTCCTCGTCAGACGCATCTACGACTTTGAGAATTAGATCGGCACCCAAAACCTCGGACAGCGTCGATTTAAAGGCATCGACCAGACCATGGGGCAGCTTTTGAATAAAGCCGACGGTATCGGTAATCGTCATGCCGCGACCGCCGGGCAGGCGATACGAACGCGTCGTCGGGTCGAGCGTAGCAAACAGCTTGTCCTGCGAAAGTACCGTAGAGCCGGTCAGACGATTGAGCAACGTCGATTTACCGGCATTGGTATAACCGGCTAACGCGACGCGAAACGCCGGTGACTCAATGCGGTTCTTGGATTGAACATCGCGACGCTGTTCAACCTGCTTGAGCTCACGACGAAGCGCAGCGATCTTATTACGAATGAGGCGACGGTCGACCTCGAGCTGACTTTCGCCCTGACCAAAACGTGAGCCGATGCCGCCGCGCGTCTGCTCCTTGGCGAGATGGCTCCACATGCCACGCAGGCGAGGCAACAAATATTGAAGCTGTGCCAGCTGTACCTGCAGGCGTCCCTCACGCGTCTGAGCATGCAGGCCAAAGATATCTAGGATCAGTGCTGTACGATCGATAATCTTTACCGGCTCGCCCACGGCTTTCTCCAAATAGGATTGCTGCGAGGGGGTCAGGTCGTCGTCAAAAATAACGACATCGGCATCCATGCGATGCACCAGGCCGCACAGCTCTTCAACCTTACCGGAACCGATAAACGATTTAGGATACGGCTTTACCAAACGCTGCGACAAGCGTGCCACGCACTGGGCACCAGCTGTGTGGGCAAGACGCTCCAGCTCATCAAGCGAGCGATCGAGCGGCCATGCATTGTCGCACCACTCAACACCAACTAAAATGGCACGCTCGGGCTCGGGTGCCGTGGGAACAAGGGGGAAACGGGCCATTAGGCAGCCTCAATACGATGCAGGATATCCTCAACGACCTCATCGAT
This sequence comes from uncultured Collinsella sp., assembly GCA_900544755.1. Taxonomy (GTDB): domain Bacteria; phylum Actinomycetota; class Coriobacteriia; order Coriobacteriales; family Coriobacteriaceae; genus Collinsella. The sequence goes on from UQWQ01000014.1 coordinate 13,014, forward strand.
CGTACATTCATCCATATCAAACCACGCGATACGGTCATCACGCTTAAACCACGAAAGCTGACGCTTGGCATAACGACGCGAACGCATCTTAATGAGTTCGCGAGCCTCATCCATGCTCATCACGCCATTGAAAGCATCGATGATCTCTTTATAGCCAATTGCCTGCATCGACGTCAGGGCATCACCCAGCCCCTGGCCCATAAGACCGCGGACCTCATCGACAAGACCCTGCTCAAACATCAGATCGACGCGCAGGTTAATGCGCTCGTAGAGCACCTCGCGATTACGCGTCAGACCAAACCATAGGGCATGATAATGCTCGTGCGGAACACTAAACTGCGACTTTTGCTGCGCATAGGAGACGCCATCATCATGCATCTCAAGCGCGCGAATCACACGCCGCACGTTATGGGGATGAATAACAGCAGCCGATTCTGGATCGCGCTCGGCAAGCAGGGCATGCAGCTCTTCCTCGCCAATACGCTCGAAAAGCTCCTGATAGCCCGCACGGCGATCGTCCTCAAGTTCACCCGAGGGAAAGTCCATCTCATCGAGGGCAGCCTTGAGATACAGCCCCGTACCTCCGCAAAAAACCGGCAGGCAACCCGAACCAAGGAGACGTTCAACATGCGCGCGAGCGTCAGCCTGATAAAGCGCAGCAGAATATGCCACACCCGGCTCTACAATGTCGACGAGACGCAGCGGCACCGTGCACTCATCGGGCGCCATCTTTGCGGTACCGATGTCCATGCCGCGATAGATTTGCATCGCATCGCACGACAGCACTTCGGACGAAAGACGAGCTGCCAAACGGTCGGCAACATCACTCTTACCAACCGCCGTCGGACCGACGATCGCAACGGCGGAAAGACCTGCCCCAGGAGAAGCCATTAGCGCGGCTCGCCCACAACGGAGCCGGACAAATACCAGGTCTTGGCAACGTCAACGTCAACATCAACGATCTTGCCAACAAGCTGATCGATGCTGTAACCCTCGGGGATAGGAGCATGCACGGTCTGATTCTTGGGACTCTTGCCCAGCAGGACCGCGTCGTTCTTTTTACTCGTTCCCTCAATGAGCGCCGGAACCACAGTATGAAGCTCACCCTGGTTATACTCGTGTGCCGTGGTCTCGATAACCTTAACCAGACGGTTGAAACGCTCGAGAATAACCTCATGCGGCGTAGGATCGTCAATCTCGGCGGCCGGGGTACCGGCGCGCTTGGAATAGATGAAGGAATAGGCCTGAGCATAGCGGACCGTCTCGGCAAGTGAGAGCGTCTGCTCAAAGTCTTCTTCAGTCTCGCCCGGGAAGCCAACGATAATGTCGGTCGAGAGCGCGATATCGGGCATGCGGTTGCGAATGCGATCGACAAGGCCCAGATAGTCCTCGCGTGTATAACGGCGATTCATCTCTTTGAGGATCCGCGTCGAACCGGACTGGACGGCCAAGTGCAGCTGCGGCATAACGGCAGGCGTCTCGGCCATGGCGTCGATGGTCTCGGGCAGCAGGTCCTTGGGATGCGAAGACGTAAAGAAGATGCGCTCCACGCCCGTATCGCCCACGGCACGCAGCAGATCGGCAAAACGCGGCTTGCCAAACAGATCGCGACCATATGAATTAACGTTTTGGCCCAACAGCGTAATCTCACGCACGCCCTGGCGCACCAAACCGGTCACCTCGTCGACAATCTCCTCGAAGGGGCGGCTCTTTTCGCGACCGCGCACGTACGGCACGATGCAATAGGTGCAAAAATTATTGCAGCCCGTCATGATGGGCACCCAAGCGTGATACTGAGTCTCGCGATGCCACGGCATGCTCATGGCGTCCGTATCCTCATGCTCATTGGTGCGGATATGACGCTTGCCATCAAGGAACGCCTCGGCAATGAGCTCGGCCACATGCGCGATGGAATGCGTGCCAAAGATGACATTGACGTTATCGACGTTGGTGAGCAGGCCCTCGCCATCGCGCTGCGCGATGCAGCCACCAACGGCAACCACGCGCTTGCCAGAAGGCGAAGGCGGCAGGCTTTTGCAGGAATTGCACTGACCGTACAGGCGAGTATCGGCGGCCTCGCGCACGCAGCACGTCATGAAGACAACGATATCGGCATGCGCGGGATCGAGCGCCATGAGGCAGCCATACGAATCAAGCAGACCGCTCACGCGCTCGGAATCGTGCTGATTCATCTGGCAGCCAAAGGTGCGGATAAAGTAGGTTTTACCGGCAAGAATATCGCGTACGGAACGCTGGTCCATGTGCATAAGTCCTAACGATGGGGAGCGAAACAAAGCAAGCAGAAGCTATGCCACAGGCTTAACATCATCAATGACGACGTTATCCATAGCAGCTCGATTGATCTGGTGAACGTAGATAGAAAGGCGGATGGCCGTGCGCGACTCCCCGTTAATGAGGATGTCGGAGAACACGGGCGCGCAGGAAATATCAAAACCGGTTGGAATCAAAAAACCGCGCGCGATAGCAACGGCCTTAATGGCCTGGTTGACGGCACCGGCGCCGACACACTGGATGTTGACGGGTACACCATCCTTGACCATGCCGGCGATGGCGCCGGCAACGGACGCGGGCGATGATTTGCTTGATACCTTCAGGCAATCCATGAAGAAACTCCTGCATTTAAAAGTACGTTTTAACTGCAATAACTGTATCGTACCGAGTGGACTCGGTAAAGGCACTATTCCTCTTTGGCAAGATCAAAGGTCACGGTGATTCGATCACGCGAAACGCGAATCTTTGGGTCGCCGCAAAGGTTGAGATAGTACCGGGCAGCAAGGTCATTAAAATCGCGCTCCACAGCACGCGAAAACTGTGCCATGTCATCCTTAGCAATACGTAGCCCGCGACGATCCTTCGCGAGATCGACAGGAGCCGGCGCATGCGAGGACGAGTCGCGCTCGCGCAGCAGACGCGCGGTCACACCGCGAACAGGCTTAATCTGCCCTGCCAAAATACGATGGGCCGTGCGCTCGGACATCTCAAGACCCAAACCCGAACAGATACGGATAAAGTCCTCGGCATCAGAAGCAAGGCCTAAACGATCGACAACCGGAAGCTCGCTCTCGTCATCAATGAACAGGAGACGAGACGTATCAAGCCGGCTTGACGCCTGAGCATAAAGGGTCGCGGCAATCTCGGACGGAGAACCAAGATAGACATCGCAACCACGCAACTCCTCGAGCGCAAACTCACAAGCAGCGCGAATAATATTATGCGGACCGCGAGCACAGACATAACGTCCGTCCTCATCCTTGACGGCCTGGGGCCAGCTGGACTGATCGGCACGCTCACTGAGGCGGTCGGCCGCGACGCTCACCTTAAAGGCTGAACCAAGATCGACGCCGGACGTGACCACACGGGCCTCATCGGTGTTCTGCTTGATCGAAAACAATGCCATGCCACGACCGTGAACGCCCCAACGGTCCATCTTCATGCTCTCGAGCTTGGAGGTAACGCGGGCATCAAAGATTCGCTCTTGCATATCCTGCGGAACGCCCGAACCGTTATCCAGAAAGACAAGCGTGCGGACGCCGTCTTCCTTGGTCGTGGCGAGATAGACCTTGTCGGCGCCGGCATCGCGAGCATTACGGAGCATTTCGATGACGATATCCTCGACATGCTGAATGTCGTGCTTTGCCTGGCGCCGCTCGGCCTCCGAAACGCGGAGGCGGACATACCCCTCGCCAAGGTTCTCCTCGACGCGAAGGTTGCCCTCCCCCGACATCGACGCGATAAATGAGATGAGCTCGTTCGCGTCGCTCATGTTATTTAGCGATATCGACAGCGCGGCTCTCGCGAATCACGACGACGCGCACCTGACCGGGATACTCCATCTCTTCCTCGATCTGATGGGCGATATCGTGAGCCAGAACCGTGGACTGGGCATCAGAAATCTTGTCCGGCTGAACCATGACGTGGACCTCGCGACCAGCCTGCATGGCATAGGTACGCTCGACGCCGTCATGGGAGTTGGCGATCTCCTCGAGCTTCTCAAGACGCTTGATGTAGTTCTCGGCAGACTCGCGACGGGCACCGGGGCGAGAGGCAGAGACAGCATCGGCGGCCTGTACCAGGACATCGAGCACCGTGTTGGGGTCGACGTCGGCATGGTGAGCCTCGATAGCGTGGACGATAACGGGCTTCTCGCCATAACGGCGGGCAAGCTCGGCGCCGATGACGGCATGCGGGCCCTCGACGTCATGGTCGATTGCCTTGCCCAGGTCGTGCAGCAGGCCGGCGCGCTTGGCGGTCACAACGTCCAGGCCAAGCTCGGAAGCCATCACGCCGCACAGGTCAGAGACTTCGAGGGAGTGCTGAAGCACGTTCTGACCAAACGAAGTACGGTAGCGCAGGGCACCAAGGGTCTTGACGATCTCGGGGTGCAGGTCGTGAATGCCGGTATCGAAGGCAGCCTGCTCGCCAGCCTCACGCACGCGCTGCTGAACCAGGTCGGCAGCCTTGTGATACATCTCCTCGATGCGGGCGGGGTGAATGCGGCCGTCGGCGATGAGGTTCTCGAGGGCAACACGGGCGGTCTCACGACGGACCGGGTCGAAGCTCGAAAGAACGACGGTCTCGGGCGTGTCGTCGATCACGAGGTTGACGCCGGAAACCTGCTCGAATGTCCGGATGTTGCGACCCTCGCGACCGATGATACGGCCCTTGAGGTCATCAGAGGGAATGTGCACGGAGGTAACGGTGACCTCGGCAGTGTGGTCGGCAGCGCAGCGCTGAATCGCCAGGGACAGAATCTCCTGGGCGGTCTTGTGGCACTCGGCGCGAACCTGCTGCTCGGACTCGCGAATGATCGTGGCGGCCTCGTGGGTGACCTCGCCACGAACCTTATCGAGGAGCTCCTTGTGGGCGTCCTCGCGGGTAAGGTCGGCGATACGCTCGAGCTCAGAGGTCTGCTTTGCGCAGAGCTCCTCAAGCTCGCGAGAGCGCTTCTCGACCTGGCCGGCCTGGCTGGACAGCTGATGCTCGCGCTTATCAAGAGCATCGTTGCGGCGATCGAGAGATTCCTCGCGCTGCATCACGCGATTTTCGAGCGTGCGAATCTCGCTCTTACGCTGCTTGTCCTCGGCCTCGGCGGCCTGCTTGTTCTTGATGATCTCTTCCTTAGCCTCGAGCAGAGCCTCTTTTTTGAGGGTCTCGGCCTGACGCTTGGCATCACCGATCAGGGACTCTGCCTGCGCGTGTGCCGACTGAATCTTTTCGTCGGCCTCGTGAAGACTACCCTGCTTGGCGGTGCGCATGTAGGCAATGGCGGCGACGGCACCCAAAACGATGCCAACGAGCGCTGCAATGATAGGCATGCTCACTCCTTTTTATGGATTCGTTACACAACAAAGCGAACCGTCCTTACGAACGGCTCGCGACATTTGAGTAATATGGGCGCAGCTTATGCGGGTCGGATACAGATAAACATATAAACAAACTCATCACAGATGAGCACATATCACAAAGCAAATGACAGTGTTTATCGTACGTTGAACCACAACAACTGTCAAATAAATGGCCCCAGCACGGCGGCTAAAACGCGGTGAACGGCAGGGCCACAAAACACATACGCCTAAACCGCACATTCCTCACGTTCGGCATCGAGACGTGCCTTAACGGCATCGGCGGCGATGTGATACGAGAAGCCCTTGCCCATCAAAAACCGAACCAGTTTTTCAAATCCGCGCGTCTCTGGAACACGCCGCTTGGCGAGCAGGGCTGACGCACGCGCCAAATCGTCTTCGACGGCAAAATAATCCTCGGGATAACCGGGAATGTCATCGAGCACGACATGACGACGCTTGAGCTCGGTCTCGATTTTACGCTGTCCCCAACCGCGCCGCTTGCGTTCCTCGATAAAGTACGAGCAAAAGCGGTTCTCGTCTAAAAAGCGATACTCGGTGGCGCGCTCGACGGCGAAATCGATCGCGAGCTGATGAAAGCCGTAGCGAGCCAGCTTGTCACGGACCTCACCCGTCGCATGGTCGCGTCGCGATAGCATCTCGGTCACCATGGTGAGAGCACATTTACGCTCGATGAGCTGCACCGCCTCACGAAAGTTATCCCAATCACAGGGAAGATCAGGGCGGTTTTTGACATACAGGCGCGCGGCCCGCACGGGAATCCAAATGGACCGCTTAAAACCGCCCTCAAGCTCGCAATCGATATGTGCGCAAGGCTTTTTGGACGCATACCCGCTCGAGAACGAGGAGGCCGCCTTCTTATCGGGAAAGACGACCGTGGCCTCGGTCACAGTATACGACATGAGCGTAACCGCTACTCGTCGTCATCATCGAGCATGGCGGAACCATCGATGGCGTAAAGCTCGTCAAACTCCTCAGGCGCAGGCTGATCGGTCAGCTCGACCTCGGACGGAGCATCGTCGTCAAACTCAAGCCCGCAGGCAAGGCGGACCTTATGCTCAATCTCGTCGGCGCAATCGGGGTGTTCGCGCAGGAACGCCTTGGCGGCCTCGCGACCGTTGCCGAGCTTGTCCTCGCCATAGGCAAACCAGGAGCCCATCTTCTTGCAAATGCCGCACTCGACAGCCATGTCCAGAATCGAGCCCTCCTTAGAGATGCCCGTACCGTACATGATGTCGAACTCAGCAGAACGGAACGGAGCTGCCACCTTGTTCTTAACGACCTTGGCGCGCACGCGGTTACCGATAACCTCATCCTTAAGCTTAATGCTGTCGATGCGGCGAATGTCGATACGCACCGAAGAGAAGAACTTAAGGGCGCGGCCGCCCGTCGTGGTCTCGGGGTTGCCGAACATGACGCCGATCTTCTCTCGCAGCTGGTTAATGAAGATGCATGTCGTGTTGGACTTGGACAGCGAGCCGGCGAGCTTGCGGAGCGCCTGACTCATCAGACGAGCTTGCAATCCGACCGTGGTATCGCCGATCTCTCCCTCGATCTCGGCACGCGGGGTCAGCGCGGCGACGGAGTCGACGACGATGGCATCGATGGCGCCGGAACGCACGAGCATGTCAACAATCTCGAGCGCCTGCTCACCCGTATCAGGCTGGGAAATCAGTACCTCGTCGATATCCACGCCAATGCGCGCGGCATACGTGGGATCGAGCGCGTGCTCGGCATCGATAAATGCCACCACGCCACCCATTGCCTGGGCTTCGGCCAGGATCTCGAGCGAAAGCGTCGTCTTACCGGAGGACTCAGGACCGTAAATCTCGACGATACGGCCGCGCGGCACACCGCCGATACCCAGAGCGGCATCGAGTGCCAGAGCGCCCGTGGGGATGGCCTCAACCTCAAGCTCGGGGCCGCCGTCACCATACCTCATGATGGAGCCTTGACCGAACTTCTTCTCGATCTCGGCCTTGGTGGTGGCGATCATCTCATCGCGCTCTTTACCCGTCGTGCGAGCATGAACGGTACGTACGGGACCTGAATTCTTGGCCATGAATAGCCCTCCTCTTAACAACCTGCATCGATAATAAACGAACGGCTGTTCGTGGTCAACCGTTCAGGCCAATCATATGCAGGCAGTCTTTCCAAAACCCAACCAAACGCCGACCAAACACTGACCAAATGCTTGACCACAAAGGGGCAAATAAGAACAAGAAAGGCAAAAATACACCTATGACCAGCGCAAACGCTAAATTCGTCAGGGGTCCCTATCTCCACATTTAAGGGGCCCGAAGGCCCCTTAAAACACGTCTATTCCATAGAGTTAAGCACAAGGGCAATGCGTCCCAATGCCTCCGCGACCGCATGGGCACGAATACACGAACGGTCGCCCTCATAGTGGCAGCGCACAGAGTCCACGACCGGCACTTCCCCATCAGCCGCGCGATACGCCCAGCCAATATAGAAAGTGCCAGCCGGATCGTCCTCAGTGCCGCCGCCGGGGCCGGCATAACCCGTTGCGCTCACTGCAATATCGCTCTGGTACAGCTCCAGCGAACGCGCCGTCTGATGCGACACCGCGGTATAGCGGTCGAGCGTCTCCTGATCAACACCCAAAACGCGATGCTTGATCTCATCGCAGTAGGTCACCGCACCGCCACGCAGCACCGCCGAGGCGCCCGGGATATCGGCAATCGTCGAGGCGATCATACCTGCCGTCAGCGACTCAGCCGTCGAAACCGTCACGCCCCGAGCGCTCGCGCGCTCGACAATATGACGCGCCAGCTCCTCGTTATGTGCGGAAATCTGCTCAAAAGAGTCCGTCATACCCACCAGGACCTAGACCGAAAAGACGATCTTGCGGCAGTTCCAGAAGTACTGGGCGCCCGAGATAACGGTCAGAACAACGGCAACGGCGTACAGGAAGCGCGACACCGAGTAGATGCCGAGCGTCAGCGCCAGCGGGCCAAGGTGCAAGCCGGCCATCGCAAAGACGCACAGGTAACCGCAGATGGAGACCATCGTAGTCGCCGTCTTGTACTTGCCAAGCTTATCGGCGGCAACGACCACGCCGGCCGCACTCGCAACCATGCGTAGGGCGCTCACCAGAAGCTCGCGGAACAGGATAATGAACACGGACCACACGGTCACCGCGTCAAAATCCAAGAACAGCAGCAGGGCCGAGAACACCAGCAGCTTATCGGCGATAGGATCCAAGAACTTGCCGAAATCGGTGATCTCGTTGCGCGAGCGCGCCAGATAACCGTCGACCTTATCGGTGCACGACAGGATCACATACAGAATGAAGGCAACGGCGGCGAGCGGACCGTCGAAGGTGCTCCAATCCGTACCGGCAACACTCGTGTGAGAAAGCGCCGACACGATCATGAACACCGGGATAAAGACGATGCGAACGCACGTCACGATGTTGGCGGGCGTCCAGACACTCGTCAGTTCCTTATTGCTCTCGTTTGCCACGACGCTCTCCTACTCCACAACATGACCGATAAGCTCATAGCAGAAGCTATCGGTAAACTCGACGGTCAGAATATCGCCCACGGACGCCTCGCTGGCGTCCAGATGCACCGCGCCATCGGAATCGGGCGCCTGGAACCAGGCATGGCCGATCAGCTCGGCGCCATCCTCGGTCTCTTCGATACCGTCGACGATTACCTGGGCGCGCTCGCCCACATGTGCGGCGGTGGCGGCAAAACCGAGCGACTCGGCCAGGTCCATGGCCTCCTGGGCGCGCTCGAGCTTAACCTCCTCATCGACCTGGCCCTCCATCTTGGCGGCCAGGCTGCCTTCCTCACGCGAGTAGGCAAAGACACTCGTGTAGTCAAAGCCGACGGTGTCCATAAAGTCGATAAGGTCGCGGAACTCGTCGTCGGTCTCGGTCGGGAAGCCGACCATGGCCGTGGAACGAATCACGATGCCGGGGATGCGCTCGCGAAGGTCGCGGAACAGATCCTCGAGCTCCTGGCGCGAACCGGAGCGACGCATGGCCTTGAGAATGCGCGCGTCGCAGTGCTGCACGGGGATATCGATATAGGGCAGCACCTCGGGCGTATCGCGAATCGTCTCGATGAGTTCGTCAGTCATGCCCTCGGGCTGCAGATAGAGCACGCGGACCCAGACGTTGTGCGGGCGCACGGCCTCGGCGACGGCGCGCAGCAGCTGCGCCAGATTGCGCGGCGAGCCATCGGCGACGTCCTCGTCGGCAAAGTCGGTACCCCAGATGCCCGTGTCCTGGCCGATCAGCACGATCTCGCGCACACCGCCGGCAACCAGGTCGCGCACCTCGGAGATGATGCTCTCGGCATTGCGCGAATGATAGCGACCGCGAATATAGGGAATCATGCAGAAGCTGCAGAAGCGGTTGCAGCCATCGGAAATCTTGACGTAGGCAACAGCACCCTCGACGGTACGTTTGACCTGCGGGATATAGGCTGCAATCTCGCGCTCGACACCCAGCACGCCATCGATGACCGCCACGATGCCGTCCTCCTCGTCGGCCTTCGCAAAGGCAGCGACCTCGGGCAGCTCGTCGGGCAGGTCGTCGCCATAGCGCGACGGCACACAGCCGCACATGACGATGGGGCAAGAACGAACGCCGTCCTGAACCTCGTTGGCGAGTTCGAGCGTGGTCTCGATGCTCTCGGACGTTGCGGAGGCGAGGAACGAGCATGTATTGACGATGGCGATATCGGCATCCTGCGGGTCGAATGCCTCCTCGTAGCCCGCAGCGGTCAAAAGAGAACGCATGCGGTCGGTGTCGACCTCGTTCTTAGCGCACCCGAGGGTGATGTAGAGCACGGAGCCCAACGGTGTATCCATGTTGGAGAGCGGTCCTTTCGATTGATATTAGCGGTAGTTGGTGAACTGCAGCGGCTGGCCGTAGTCTTGGTCGCGCAGGAACTGGATCACGGTCTGCAACGCGTCCTTCGAAGCAGAGGAAACACGCAGCTTGTCAGCCTCGATGGTCACCTTGACCTTGAGCTTTTGATCCTTGATGTCCTTGTTGATCTTCTTGGCGGTCGCCTGGTCGATACCCTCGACGATATGGCCGAGCACGCGCACGGTGCCGCCCGATGCCGCCTGCGGAGCATCCCACGAGACAGCCTTGAGGTCGATGCCGCGCTTGATGAGCTTGGAGCTCAGCACGTCGACAATCTGTTTGGAGACAAAGTCGGCCGGGGCGTTGATCGTAAAGAGCTTGTCGCCCTTCGAAAGCTCGATCGTGGCACCGGAATCCTTAAGGTCATAGCGCTGGGAAATCTCGCGCGTGGTCTGCTGGAAGGCGTTGTCGACCTCTTGCATGTTGACCTCGGACACGACGTCGAAGCTGGAATCTTTAGCCATGATGTTTCCTTTCGTGTACGAGAGGCCTAGTAGCTATCGTACGAATAGTCGGTAGAATCGCTGGGCGTCTGACCGTCAGTTGCGGCATCGGCGCCATCCGTGGACTGGGCATCGGTACCGTCGGTGGTATCGGTACCGTCGGTAGTGTCGGTACCATCAGAACTTTCACCATTCTCGGAATCAGACGTCTCCTTCTTGGGAACGGTGATCGTCACGCGCGCCACGCCCGAGGTCTTGGTATCGTAACGGACCTTTTCGCCGTTCTTGGTAACGGTGACATCGGAAGGCTTGGACGTGGTGATCTCGATCGAGGACTCGGGCGTGTACTCCTGCTCAAAGGGGCCAGTCGCCTGAGCGCCATAGACCGACTTTCCGTCGACCTTGACCTCAATCCACGCGGTCTTTCCCTTGGCAACGGAGACCTTAACCTTTGTGACCTCGTTCTCTTCCTTCTTGGCCGTCGTCTTGGCGGCGTCCGAATCAGTCGACTCGTCAGTCGGCTCATCGGTGTCTTCGTCCTCGTCGACCGTTTCGGTCTTCTTAGAAGACTTCTTGGTCGTCGTCTTGGTAACAGCGGGCGTCTCGGGCGTGGTCTCGGGCGTCGAAGATGCGCAGCCGCGCAGAAGTACCACGATGAGCACGATCAGCAGCAACGCCACGGCACCGATACCGGCGTAGACGATACGCGGATCGAGCCCGTTGTTTTGAGGAGCACGGGAACCGCCGCGTCCACGACTGGAACTGCTGCGGCCGCCTCCCTGAGGCATACGGCCACGATTGCTATCGGAACGGCCGCAATAGCCACCCTGGCCCTGAAGGCTGCGCTGACCCGAGCGGGGCGCAAGTTCACCGCGGCCTTGATAGCCACGCTGGCCCGCACGCGGAGCCGAAGAGCGCTGGCCATACGGCTGTGGTTGAGAGCGAAGACGCGGCGTCACCTGCGTGGTATCGGCGTCCGCATAGCCACTGCGAGAGCGTCCGGTGGAGATACCACGGTGACCGCGATCGGAATAGCCGCCGTCGCCGTAGCCGGCACGAGGGTCACGCGCCACGCCGCGGGCAGCGGGAAGTGCACGGTCCTCGGGCATCGGCGTACTGCGGAACCGGTCACGCTGCGAGCGAATCTCCTCGCCCGAACCCGTCTCGGTAATATAACCGGCCTGCTGAGGACGCTGTCCATAGCGAGTCGAACGACCGCCCTGAACCATCAGAAAGCGCCCGTTATCGACAGAGGAACGCGAATTGACGTAGCCGGCGGCGTCCTGGAAACGACCGCCCTGCTGCGACGTCTCGCGTTCGTATGCCATCAGTTCGTCAAAGTAGGCATTGACGACCTCGCGCGGATTGAGGCCCAAAAAACGAGCATAGCTCGAAATCATGCCCTGCGCATAGCCGCGCGGCGGCATCGAAGCAAAGTTACCGGTCTCGAAAAACTCGATGATCTGCGGCCTGATTTTGATGGTGTTGGCGACCTGCTGAATGGAAAGGCCCATTCGGCGACGCTGCTCGAGCAGCATGTCACCAAAGCGTGCAGCCATCAGAATCCTCCAAACTCACGATCTTCACGTGCCATCTCGGCGTCGACAGATTCCAGCGCGGCAAGCCCCTCCTCGTCCAACAGGACCTCGCGCGGCTTGGAACCGTCGGGCGGGCCGACGACACCCTTTTCTTCCAGCATGTCCATAATACGCCCGGCACGCGCATAGCCAACCTTCAGGCGGCGTTGCAGGCCAGATGTGGAGCCCAGCTGCGATTCCACCACAATATGGGCGGCTTCCCAAATGAGCGGATCATCGTCTTGCGGCTCGGCGACTCCGGTGCGGACTATGCCGCCGCCACCAGCCATGGAAGCGGGCGCCACGGCGGACAGAATCTCCTCGTGGTAGTCGGGCTCGCTCTGCGACTTGACGAACTCGACAATCTCGTTGATTTCGTCGTCCGAGACAAAGCAGCCCTGGATACGGCGGGGCTTGCCCCAGTCGACCTTGGAGAACAGCATGTCGCCCAAACCGGTGAGCTTCTCGGCACCCATCTGGTCGATGATGACGCGCGAGTCGATGCCCGTGGCGACGTTAAAGGCGATGCGGTTGGTGATGTTGGCCTTGATAAGGCCCGTCACCACGTTGGAGCTGGGGCGCTGCGTGGCAACGATAAGGTGAATACCGGCGGCGCGGCCCAGCTGTGCAATACGCACGATCGAGGCCTCGACATCCTTACCGGCGACCATCATCAGGTCAGAGAGCTCGTCAATGATAATGACCAGGTAGGGCATCTTTTGCGGCGGGTTGTCGTAATGCTCAAACTCGCCGGCGGCCTGCTTTTCGTTATAGGTCGAAATCTTACGGACGTTGAGGCGTTCGAATACCTTCAGGCGGCGCTCCATTTCGGACACGGCCCACTGCAGGGCGCTCGCGGCCTGCTTGGGCTCGGTCACCACGGGCACATAGAGATGCGGCAGACCGTTATAGCCCGCAAGCTCGACGCGCTTGGGGTCGACCATGATCAGGCGAACGTCCTCGGGAAGGGCGCGCATGAGCAAGGTCGTGATGATGGAATTGATCATCACCGACTTACCAGAACCGGTCGTACCGGCGATCAACAGGTGAGGCATCTTGGCGAGGTCGGCGACGACCGGCGTGCCCTCGGCGTCGCGGCCGATGGCAAGCTCGAGCGGACCGCCCTTCACATAGGGCAGCACGTCGCCCAGATTGACGTTCTGGCGCTTGCGGTTGGGAATCTCGATGCCCACGAGCGAGGTGCCGGGGATCGGGGCAAAGATACGAACCGACTGGGCGGCGAGCGAAAGCGCAATATCGTCCTCGAGGCTCGAAATCTTGCTCACGCGCTCGCCCTCGCCAGGTTGCAGCTTAAAGGTCGTCACCGTGGGGCCGGCGATCCAGCCGACCACGCGGGCACTGCGGCCAAACTCAAGCAAGGTGGATTGCAGTGACTCAGCGGTCTGCTCCAGCTCCTTATCCGAAGACGCGGCGGAAGCCGACTGCGGGTTGGCATGTAGGATTTCGAGCGGCGGAAGCTTGAGGCCGTCCTCTTCTTCGCCCTCGTTATCTGCGGCGCCGCCGTCCGCTCCCCCATCACGAGCCGCAGCCGATTCGACAGCACTCGTGGCAGGCGCATCGGCAACCTTGGGATGCTTTAAGAAGTCGGGAATCTGAGGTGCGGCCGAAACAGGGTTCACGGCAAACGGCGGCTCGGACTCGTCAACCTTGTCCGGATCGTCCTCCATCGAAAGCTGTCCAGTGACCTGACCGCGCTTGGCGTGGCGACGCGGCAGCAAGGTTGTCTTGGCGATCTCGAGCGGAGCCTCGTCGTCCTCGTCGTCACCCTCGGTGAGCTCAATCTCGCTATCGGACCAAGACGGGTCGGGCTCGCTTGTGTTGAGCTTGGGCGCAGCCTTGCCCTTCTTGGCATGGCGGCGCGGCAGCAGCGTGGTCTTGGCGCGCTCGGCTTCAACCGACTCGGATACGTCGACAAATGGGTCATCGTCCTCGTCGTCATCCAAAACCGGGTCGACATCGCCACCCATGACCGTGGTCACCGCGGCGTCAGTCCCCTTCTGGCGCAGAATGCTCAGGTGCGGACGAGCGACGCCGGGAACAGACAGGGCCTCTTCATCGCCCCACGGGCTCGCATTGACATCGGCACGTCGACGCTCGGCAAAATCGGCAGCGCGATCGCGTGCGGAGCGCAAAACGCCACCCACCGAAAAGCCGATAATGACCAAACCAACGACGACAAGCCCCAGCAAGACAACCATGGCGATAGGTTTACCCAGGGCGTTTTGCAAGGCACTTGCGATAAAGGCGCCAATGTAGCCGCCCGACACGGAAAGGTTCTGCGGCGTAAACATAAGGTCGCACGAATCGCTCGTGCCCGGCACCATCAGCGAAAGAATGGAGACGACGGCGATAAAGACCAAGGCGCCGCCCGCAACAGAGCGCACGTTGAGCGGCGAGTCCTCACCCAAAAAGAGCGTGGCGGCAAACAGCAAGATGACGATCGGCAGCACGTAGGCGCCCAGACCAAAGCCCAGGTGGTAGAAACCGGCAACCACAGCCGTCACGGGCGCTGTTGCCGGAGAGATCACGGCAATGAAGGACGCGATCGCCAAAACGGCGATGACCACACCGGCGATATCGCGATTGGCCGAAGGCTCGACCAAGGGCTCAAACTCATCGAACTCGGACTCGTGGCCCTTATTGGCACGCAGATGGGAACCGGCACCCTTAGCAGATGCCGGTTGGTTATTGGCCTTATTGCCTTTGGCGTTTTGTGCAGATCCGCGCGCCAAACTAAACCTCCATGACGACCGGGATGATCATCGGACGGGTGCGCGTACGGCTCCAGATAAAGTTAGAGAGCGAATCGCGCACGGCCTTGCGAATGGCATCGGAACCGCTGCTGGTAAAGCTGAACTTACCCTTCTCGATCGTCTTCATAATGGACGCGGAGGCATCCTCGGAGAACTGGTCGTCGATGGCAAACGAGACGCCGCGGCCCGAGAACTCGATGGCCTCGATCTTCTTATGTTTGAGGGAGACGATGGCAACGGCCGTGACCATACCGTCGTTGGCGAGCTTCTGGCGATCGCGCAGGACGATGGGGTCGGTATCGCCGATACGCAGGCCGTCGACGTAAACGACACCGGACTCGACGGGCGTACCGCGCTTGACGATACCACCGCGCATCTCGAGCGTGTCGCCGTTATCGAGGATAAAGATATGATCGTCCTTGATGCCCATCTTGCGGGCCAGCTGGGCATGGGCGCGCAGATGCACGGCCTCACCGTGAACCGGCATAAAATACGTGGGCTTGGCCATGGCCATCAGGAGCTTGAGCTCCTCCTGGCTACCGTGACCCGAGACGTGGACGAGAGCGCGGTTCTTATCCCACACGTCGCAGCCGAGCTTGGCCAGGCTGTTGACGACCTGCTGGACGGCCTTCTCGTTGCCAGGAACGGGAGTTGCCGAGAGGATAACGGTATCGCCCTCGTGGATGGAGAGCGTCTTGTGCTCGCCATTGGCCATGCGGGACAGGGCCGACAGCGGCTCGCCCTGCGAACCAGTGCACATGACGACGATCTTGTCGTCAGGCAGGTTATCGATATCGAAGGCATCGATGATATCGGCATCATCGATGTTGAGATAACCGAGCTCGCGCGCCACGCGGGTGTTCGTGAGCATGGAGCGACCGGTCACAACGACCTTACGGCCGCACTTGCGGGCGGCATCGCAGATCTGCTGCAAACGATGGATGTGGCTCGAGAACGATGCGACGAACACGCGACCCGGGGCGTTCTTGATGGCGTGCAGCAGGTTGGGACCAACCTCGGCCTCGGACTTGGTAAAGCCGGGAACCGTGGCATTGGTGGAGTCGGAAAGCAGCAGGTCGATGCCCTGCTTGGCAAAGCGGCTGATAGCGGCATAGTCGGGCGTGACGCCATCGATGGGCGTCTGGTCGAGCTTAAAGTCGCCGGTGTGCATAACGGTGCCCTGATTGGTGCGGATGAACACGCCCAGAGCGCCGGGGATGGAGTGCGTCATCGAGAAGAAGTCGAGCGAGATGCCGCCGAGGTTGACATGGCTGCCGCCCTTGACCTCGCGGAACTTAGGCGCGCGGATGCGGAACTCGGAGAGCTTGCCCTCGATAAAACCGAGCGTCAGCTTGCTCGAAAAGATGGGAACCTTGTTGTTGAGGTCCTGCAGCAGATACGGAAGCGAACCGGTGTGGTCCTCGTGGCCGTGAGTGACGACGATACCTCGGAGCTTCTCCTCGTTCTCCAGAACATAGGTGTAGTCGGGAAGCACCAGATCGATACCGGGCTGGGAGTCATCCGGGAACATGAGACCGGCGTCGACGAGCACCATGTCGTCGCCGCACTCGAAGACCGTCATGTTCTTGCCGATGCCGTCAAGGCCGCCAAGCGGGATGATCTTCAAGGGAGATGATTTTTTAGCTGCCATAAGTGAGTGTTGTTTCCTTTCTTCGAAACGGGTCTGGAACAACCGACGGGGCGCTTCTGGCAAACCGACCGCCGGGAACGTACAAACATGCATCGCAGAGTCGATGCAATAACCACAGTATGATACCCATTTGCCCACCAACAGACCACCCATGCATCAAAGCCCCATCTGAACCGGTCTATCCCGCCGGTCTGGGGCCATCGGGGGCCGGGGCGGGTTAAGTTTGCTGCTCTACAGTCCTGCGCAAGACGGAAAGCACATTAAGTGCTTTCCTTTGCGTGCGGAACTCGCGACAAACTTAACCCTGCGCTGCCCGGGCCGGGGATCCGACGTGCTCGTCGGGGCAACGTTACCTGCCAAAAAGGGACAGGTTTATTTTGGTCGGTTTTATCTGGGGAAACGTCGCGCTCCAGCGGTGGTCCGCCCTCATCTGTCATAGGGAAATCGG